>JANQJM010000137.1 GCA_028281635.1 Pseudomonadales bacterium
GCCTCCTTCGTTGCTCCGAATGCCGACTCCAGAGAACACGCATTAAGTGTTATCGGAAAAGACAACTGCATCATCGTATTCCTAAATCCACCGATGGAAGTTTGCATACAGCGTGACCCGAGTGGATTGTATGCAGCCGCTGAAGGCGGAGATTCAACTGACATTCCTGGACTTTCCTTCCCCTACTCGCCACCGGAGCTCTCACACCTGGAACTCGATACCGAAGCACTGACGGTAGAGCAGTGCCTGAATCAGGTGGTGGATCTGTTGAAACAGCGAGAGATTGTCTGACGACTAATCGAATTCCGCTTAAGCAGGATTGTCGATATCTACAAATTGATGCTGCACACCCAGTTGTGTAGCCAGATGTTCACCAACCGCCTGCACACCATAACGTTCAGTCGCATGATGACCTGCTGAGAAAAAATGCACACCAGATTCCCTGGCAAGATGGGCGCTCGGTTCTGAGATTTCACCGGTTATGAAGGCATCAGCACCGGTTGTTATCGCCAATTCAAAGTAGTTTTGGGCAGCGCCAGTACACCAGGCTATTGTCTTAATCAAATCAGGTCCAGCGTCGACCCAGACCGGCTCTCTATTTAACTTCTCAGCAAGCATGCGTGAGAACTCATTGGAGGCTTTAGGCTGGGGTAACTCTCCAATCAGAACCAGCTCAGGTTCACCCGGTCGACCTATAGCAGTCTTGGTCTCTACTCCCATCAATTTACCTAGCTGTGCGTTGTTACCAAGACTGGCATGCATATCCAGAGGCAAATGATAGGCAAACAAACTGATGTCGTTATCCAGCAACAGTTTGATGCGATCCTTTTTCATACCGACAACAGTCTGATTCTCTCCTTTCCAAAAATATCCATGATGTACAAGCACCGCATCGGCTTTAAGTTCAATCGCCGCTTTAAGCAAAGCAAGTGACGCGGTAACACCTGAAACCAGTTTGCTTACTTCCGATCTGCCTTCAACTTGTAAACCGTTAGGACAATAGTCCTGGAATAGATTTGGTTGCAGGGTCTTATTAAGTTCTGATTCCAGTTCACGGAGAGAGATGGACATTGAATTCGTATTTGCCTTCGCTGTATAGTGACTTAGCTACGCAATCATACCATAGAGCCCCATTGGCTTGTGGGCAGGCATGTGAGCCATGGACCGTATAGTTAGACTTCTCCAGTTTGTTGGTTGGCCAGCGATGTGCGGCATCTTACTGGCCATCGTGATTCTGCAATATCGACAACTTGAAGAACTTGCGGTAATAAGACAGCAACCCGTCACGCCAGTTCAGATTGCCGATTCGCAACCGTCTTTCGCTGATGCTATAGCCAAGGCCTCGCCTTCCGTTGTTGCAATCAATGCCACCAGTTTCAACGTGGAATCCGTCGAGCGGGCTTCCGAAGACAAACTAAATCTCTATTTAGGCGAACGAGCAAGTTTAGGCTCGGGCGTAATCGTAGATGACAAAGGGTTTATTCTCACCAATCTACATGTTGTGGATACTTTGTTTGATGCCTTTGATACAGAAGTCACACTCAGCGATGGACGCAAAACTCCTGCCACGGTGGTAGCATGGGATCAAGCTAATGACCTTGCCGTACTCCATATCAATGCAGATGGCCTAGTCCCGATCGAGGTTGGTTCTGATAGTGATTTGGAGATTGGAAATATCGTTTTCGCGATTGGCTATCCACGCAACATTGGTCAATCAGTCTCCCAGGGCATTGTGAGTGCGGTTTCGTTTAATGAGGAAGGCGTGTCACTCATCCAAACCGACGCTGCTATTAATCCCGGCAACTCAGGAGGCGCACTGATTGATCGCAATGGTAAATTGGTCGGCATCAATTCCTCGATATTCTCTGAATCGGGGAATTTTGAGGGTATTGGCTTTGCCACTCCTGCCAGCACCGCGATTCCAGCGTTAAGAGAGATGGTGAATGATGCAATTGCTGCAAACTCCGGTTATCTGGGTGTGCTAACCGGTGAAGCGCTTGACGAAAACTCATCACAATTGTTTTTTGGTGTAGATCATATCCGTGGCATGCTGGTGGAAAGCGTGGATACCGGAGGCGCGGCAGAGCGCGCTGGGATACTGCCTGGCGATGTCATTACCCGTGTCGAAGATACCACGGTGATAGACGGCCAGAACATCATGATGGAAATACGCAACAAGAAACCTGGCGATACGGTGACTATACAGGTGTATAGAAACGGCCAGACCTATGATCTACCCACAACTCTGGGATTTGGTCAGGCCATAATAATCGAAGCGCAGGGTGTCTAACTCACAAACCGCTCTCTACTGATCAAGATTCCTGATCGGGGTCCAGGCGATACTCTGCGGACAACGCATGAGCTTGCAAGTGCTCTTCCCGCGCAAGTACCGAAGCAGTGCCTGCAAGCTTGTTAGCCCCTGTGGCAGAGCAATTCAGAATCGAGGAGCGCTTCTGAAAATCATAAACCCCTAGCGCTGAAAAAAACCTTGCTGTGCCAGAGGTAGGCAACACATGGCTGGGGCCTGCACAGTAGTCGCCCAGCGCTTCCGCGGCATAGCGGCCCAGAAAAATAGCCCCGGCATTGTCGATGTAGTTCAACAAAGCATCGGGATCTTCCACTGATAACTCCAGGTGCTCTGGTGCAATCAAATTGCTGGCAACCGCAGCCTTTTCCATATCTTCGGCGATTACGAAAAATCCCCGATTCAGCAAACTGGTTTCTATGATTTGACGCCGTTCCATCCCTGGCAACAGTTTGTCGATACTTTGTTTAACTCGATCCAGAAACTCCGCATCGGTTGTAATCAATATCGACTGCGCCTGCTCGTCATGCTCTGCCTGTGAAAATAAATCCATGGCTATCCAATCTGGATCGGTCTGCCCGTCACAGATAATCGTTAGCTCTGATGGACCAGCAATCATGTCTATACCAACTTCACCGAAGACTAGTTTCTTGGCAACCGTCACATAGATGTTTCCTGGACCAGTAATCTTATCTACTCGAGGCACAGATTCCGTGCCATATGTCAGAGCGGCGACAGCTTGCGCACCGCCAATGGTAAACACCCGGTTTACACCAGCCAATGCAGCAGCCGCAAAAACCAGATTGCCGTCTTCTCCATATGGCGTTGGTACGGTAGCAACTATTTCTTTAACACCTGCCACTTGTGCAGGTATCGCCAGCATCAACACCGAACTGGGGTAGTTAGCTTTACCGCCCGGCACATAGACACCAACTCGATCCAGAGGACTGACTTTTTGTCCATACACAGAACCGTCAGCCTCTTCATAGTGCCAGGAGGACTGCTTCTGTTTTTCATGGTAACGGCGAATACGCTCGGCTGCATGGGTTAGCGCCTGAGCTTGTTTATCGTCCAGCCGCTCCAATGCAGCTTGCAGCTGATCCTGTTCTATAACCAACTCTGAAAAATCGGCAACACTGAAGCTGTCGAAGCGATTCGTATACTCCACCAGCGCTACATCCCCGCGGGATTTCACATGCCGCAGTATCTCTCGTACGGTTTGCGTCAATTCATCAGCCACCAGCATATCCCGTTCGAGCAAGCCAAGTAGCTCTTTTTCAAAACCAGGATCGGCGGTGGAAAGCTGTCTGATCTGATTGGAAATCGATTGCATGAGCTTGTGCTCTAAGTCCGTAATTAGCCTTGACTGACTGCTTGTCTCAGTTTCGAAAGGATATCAGAGATAATTCCATGCTTAATTTTCATCGACGCTTTGTTAACGATAATGCGCGACGAAATCTCAGCGATAGTTTCTTTGGCCTCAAGACCATTTGCTTTCAGTGTTTTGCCTGTATCTACGATATCGACGATAACATCAGCGAGCCCCATAGAAGGCGCCAGTTCCAATGCACCATTCAATTTTACTAGTTCGATCTGCTGGCCTTTTTCGGCGAAATAACGCTTTGCTATATTGGTGAACTTGGTAGCCACGCGGAGTCGGCCAGAAGGCAGTGAGCTATCTGCTGGCTGTGCTGTCATTAGGCGACAGGCGGCAATCTTGAGGTCCAGCGGCTCATAGAAACCTTCGCTGCCATACTCCAAAATTAAGTCCTTACCGGAGACTCCCATGTCCGCACTGCCAAACTCCACATAGGTTGGCACGTCGGAACCTCGAATCACCATCAGTTTTACATCAGCAAGGTTGGTATCAAATAGAAGTTTGCGGCTGGTCTTTATATCCTCCACAGGCACGATCCCGGCCTGCTCGAACAGAGGCAGTGTCTCTGCGAGAATTCGACCTTTGGTCAAAGCAATGACTAATGGTGAAGCACTCATGGCTCTTAATCGGCAATAGAAAACAGTTTGCTGTTAAAAAGGATGGAATCTACGCTGGCACTCGGCGTATACGCGCGCCAAGCAGTTGCAGTTTTTCTTCAATACATTCATAACCGCGATCGATGTGATAAATGCGGTCCACACTGGTTTCATTTTCTGAGACCAAACCAGCGATAATCAAACTGGCTGATGCACGCAAATCCGTAGCCATTACTGGCGCACCTTTTAGAGCATCCACCCCTTCTACTATTACTGTGTTGCCTTCTACTTTTATTGAGGCGCCCATGCGATTCATTTCATGTACATGCATAAACCGATTTTCGAAAACGGTCTCAGTAATAGAGCCAGTCCCATCAGCAACCGAGTTTAGTGCAGTAAACTGCGCCTGCATATCCGTGGGAAATGCTGGATAGGGCGCTGTTCGAACAGAGACAGAATGGGGACGCTGGCCATGCATATCCAATTCAATCCAGTTTTCTCCAACCTTGATTTCAGCACCCACTTGCTCGAGCTTACTTAGCACCGATTCCAGGATATCAGGTCGTGTATCTTTGACCTTGATATGACCGCGAGTCGCTGCGGCAGCAATCAAATAGGTTCCTGTCTCGATTCGGTCTGGCATCACAGAGTAGCTGCAACCTTTTAACTCATCGACTCCATTCACGACTATGGTGTCCGTGCCCTGTCCCGAAATATCGGCGCCCATCTCTACCAAACAGTTGGCCAGGTCTACGACTTCCGGCTCTCGTGCCGCATTCTCAATGACCGTCTGTCCTTCCGCCAAAGTGGCGGCCATCATGACATTCTCAGTACCAGTAACGGTAACCAGATCCATGAAGATATGCGCACCTTTCAATTTGCCGTCAATGGAAGCCTTGATGTAGCCATCTTCGACAACGATTGTGGCTCCCATCGCCTCCAGTGCACTAATGTGCAGATTCACTGGCCTGCTACCGATAGCACACCCACCCGGCAGTGCAACTTCAGCCTTTCCATAACGTGTGAGCAGCGGCCCCAGCACCAGAATCGACGCGCGCATGGTTTTCACCAATTCGTATGGGGCACTGAAGTGCTGGATAGTGCTGCTGTCTACTTCAACATTCAGCTTCTCATCTACGATGGGTTGTACACCCATACATCCCAATAGCTCCAGCATCGTTGTGATGTCATAGAGATGCGGAAGATTGCATATTTGTACGGTTTCGTGCGTGAGCAACGTTGCCGCAAGAATTGGTAGTGCAGAGTTTTTTGCGCCAGCGATTCGAATCTCTCCCTCGAGACTCACACCACCATTGATTAGAAGTCGATCCATGGAAAATTTCTAGAACTAAGCGGAATCGTTTTCTTCAGCAGTCATCAAGCGCATCGTCACAGCATGGATAGCACCACTGCTGATGTGCTCGTTCAGAACAGCATAAACCGACTGCTGCCGCTTCACAGCATTCAAGCCTTCGAAAACCGATCCTACGGCGGTGATTAAAAACTTGCCGTCTCCACCTTCCACGGCAATTTCACAATTGGGAAATGCAGCTTCCAGTAGCTGCTTAATTTCTGACGGGTCCAAGTCGTTGTCCTGCCCTACTATCTCCAGTTATCGAGGACAACGTCGATGTCGTTATCATGCTGCGACATCAGCGCAGCAAATTGCGTGTAGTACTGTCTGCCCAGGTTAATTCCAGCAAGGCTTAGATTCTTCAGCTTCCACTCATCATTGTCGTTGATAAACATTTGATACTGCAGTCGCAGCGGTGAATCTCCCTGCAACTCCATACCAACTACAGTATCCGCTCGAGGATCGGCATCTGGATTACTTGGTGGCAAGAAAACTAACTCCTCTCCGTTATAAGAAACCAGAGAGGCACCGTAAAATCTTGTTAACGTGGTTTTGAGAATGTCTGCGAAGCGTTGCTTTTGTTCATCGCTTGCGGAGTCCGCATAACGGGACATCACCACCTCAGCTACCGCAGTGAAATCTACGAAGGTATTGAGAACTTCTTCGATGCCAGTGAAATAGGCCTCACGATCACTAAGAAACATGTCCTTGGATTCCACAACTGTCTGCAACAGGGTCTCAACCCCCAACTCTGCCGTTTCCACAGCAGAAAGCTCTTGTGCATTTACGACATTTACCATGGCAGCAGTAAACACCCAGCTTACAAGGACTTTCTTCAATAAATTCATTTGCTTATCTCCCACTTCAACCTTCAGTGCCGTGCGACGCCTGCATGCAAGGTGATGGTTGATGGCCGAACTCCATGTTTCGGTAAGGCTAAGTCAGATCGCCTTAATTTGGACTGAACAAAGGGCCCTATCTGAACCCTGAGAAGCAATTTTACATGAATTGTCTGGAAATGGCATGAAACTGGAGAGACTACAAATTATTGCTTGCAAACGGGGTCAAACACCCTTCTAATTGTCCGCTTTATTTGAGCCGCCTAACCCTACTCTATGCTCCTCGATTCGGTCATTATCGTCCTTGGATTTATTGGATTGATCTGGGGAGCAGACAAGTTTTCTTTTGGCGCTTCCGGACTGGCACGCAACCTTGGCGTATCGCCGCTCATGATTGGTCTTACAATTGTGGCATTCGGTACCTCAGCACCGGAAATGTTTTCCTCCGCAGTCTCAGCCTGGGACGATAAACCGGAACTTGCAATAGGTAATGCCCTGGGCTCGAATCTCTTCAATGTGGGGGTCGCTATCGGCATAGCGGCAATAATAAGTCCGCTTAAGCCACCATCCTCCTTAATCGATAAAGAACTTCCCGCACTTCTGCTAGTTACTTTCACTACTGGCGCCTTATTGATGGATCTTTACCTGGGCTTCATTGACGCTGCTGTTTTGGTTGGCATAACAGTTTTCTTTGGCTATCGCTTATACAAAAAACGAGTCAGGACAGGTGACGTATCTGATATTTATGAAGAAGAAATCGTAGAAATCAGTAACTTCCAGGCGATTGCCTATTTAATCCTTGGTCTTATGCTACTTATATTAAGTGCTGAAGCATTGGTGCAGGCTGCCTCATCAATCGCCGAATCCCTCGGCGTATCCACTGCAATTATTGGCCTAACGGTGATCGCATTGGGCACAAGCCTTCCAGAACTGGCGATATCGGTTACCTGCGTGCTGAAAGGCCACGACGATATCGCAATTGGCAACATCGTCGGGTCAAATATTTACAACTTACTCGTAGTACTTCCCTTCCCTGGATTGCTGGCAGCTGGCGCTATAGATGCTGAATTGTTCTATCGGGATTTTTCAGTGGTCTTATTGCTAACTCTGTTGCTCTCCTATTTCTGCTACCGTGGCATCAAGAAAGATAAAATGATCGGGCGTCTCAGCGGCATCATATTCTTGTCTATTTACTGTGGCTGGTTTACGTTAATGTTCTTGCAAGTCCACCAACAAACAACGCTGTAAACGTGCTTCGGGCGCTTCATGGCTTCTGAATCCTCAATAACGCAAAGTGCAATCAGAACGATTGAGATAGAGAACAAGGCTGTTGCTGCACTTCTCGATCGGATCGATGACAGTTTTATCCAAGCATGCAAAGTTCTCCTCGAATGTCAGGGCCGCGTCGTCGTATTAGGGATTGGTAAATCTGGTCACATCGGCAGGAAAATTGCTGCCACCTTTGCCAGCACCGGCACTCCAGCCTTGTTCGTTCATCCCGCTGAAGCCAGCCACGGCGATATTGGCATGATCACCGATCAGGATATCGTGCTCGCTATTTCCAACTCTGGTAACACTGATGAAATTACAGCATTGCTGCCCGTGTTGAAGCGTAAGGCCATCCCGTTAATTGCCATGACTGGCGAAACAGATTCTCCTTTAGCGAATGCAGCAAGCACTGTCTTGGATTCCAGTGTGACTGAGGAAGCTTGCCCTTTAGGATTGGCTCCCACGTCCAGCACAACAGTGGCGCTGGTTTTAGGTGATGCACTGGCAATGGCACTGTTGGAAGCGCGGGGATTTACTCGAGGTGACTTTGCCATCTCTCACCCCGGGGGCAACATCGGCAGGCGGCTGCTGGTAAAAGTTGAAGACCTCATGCACAAAGGTAGTGACATACCCCAAGTCATAGAAGGTACTGCACTCTCAAACGCATTGATTGAGATGAGCGGTAAAGGCTTTGGTCTTACCACAGTCACCGATAGCAGTGGCAATATCGTTGGTGTATTTACCGACGGTGACCTGAGAAGATCACTAGATCAAGGCAAGGACATTCAAACAACTATTATCGATGATGTGATGTCCCGGGATTACAAGCACATACAGGGAAACGCCCTTGCCGTTGAAGCTGCGAAATTGATGCAAGATTCCAATGTCTACGTCGTCATTGTGAAAGATGCAGATCAACAGCTACAGGGCATTTTGAAAATGCATGACTTGCTGCAAGCAAACGTCCTTTAGCCGATTACTCCTCCCATCGGTTTAATGAGATTCTATGAAAGCTAATCCTGCAAATGACCACGCCGATCAGTTAGCTGCAGGCATAAAGCTATTGCTACTGGATGTAGACGGCGTTTTAACTGACGGCTCGCTTTATTTTTCCTCCAGCGGTGAAGAGATAAAGGCATTTAATACGCTCGACGGTCACGGCATACGAATGCTGATGGAGAACGGGATTCAGGTTGGCATCATTACAGGGAGAGAATCGTCGGCAGTTGCCAAACGAGCGAAAGATCTCGGATTAGAAATAGTTTTTCAAAACCAGAAGAACAAACTTGAAGCCCTGGGCCATATTCTTAGCTCGCAACAACTGGTTTCGCAGCAAGTTGCCTATGCCGGTGATGACCTCCCTGACCTGCCAGTTATGAAAGCGGTTGGGCTAAGCTTTGCGGTAGCCAATGCGCATGAGTCTATTAGAGATATAGCTTCATTTACCACCACATTCTCTGGTGGTTGTGGCGCAGTCCGGGAAATTTGTGACTATCTGTTAAAGAGCCAGGGCAAATATGCCGCCTATATAAGCTAGGCTGTCTCTACAATAGAATCTGAAACTTTTGATCCGCCAATGCGTCTTGCCATTGAGCGAGAATGATTCGTGATAAGCTTTAGGAGCAAAAGTAGCGGACTAAACCCATGCAGAAACTGTCTTTCTTTCTGGTTACCGCGCTGACGGCTATTTTGCTTTACTACGGCCTCGGCACATACTCCGTGGTTACTGAAGAAGAGCCTGATCAAAGCCTTGCGGCGACTTTGAATTACGACGGTTACAGCGAGGGCATCAACACGGTCTTGTTTGATGAGGATGGCGTCATCAGCTATACGCTGCAAGCCGAACGGCAATATCACTTCAAGGATTCAAGCTCTGACCTTGACCAGCCGTTCATTCGGCTGTTTCGTGATGGTGAAACCCATTGGAATATTGTTGCTGACAGCGGAAAAATCGCCGCAACGGAGGAGTTGCAAAACTCAGAAATTGGCACTATTGAACTGTCGGGCGAGGTAGAAGTTTACAGTTTCGACGAATATGGCAATAGAACTGTCCTCACAACTGAGTATCTCGCCATCGACACTACGGCCGAAACTATGGAAACAGATCGACCAGTAAAAATGGTTACCACCAATATCGAGCAAAACGCCATTGGCTTGTTCGCCGATCTGAACCGGGACGAACTCTTATTCATCGAGGATAGTATTGGCAGATATGAATACACAACGGAAATGTAAGCCATACATCTATATCCTTATAGGTATGGGTTTGGCCGCCAGCCTGTCCTATGCCGCAGAGCAGAATGATTCACCAGTGGACTGGAAAGCCGCTGGCGAAGTGACAATGAGTTCAGATAACGGCATTCGGATCATCGAAATGTCAGATGAAGTAGAGGTGACCCAAGGCAGCATCGAAGTTTTTGGAGACCATGCCGTGTTTGAGTATGCAGCGGATACAGGCAGGCTGATTCGAGCCACTATCGATGGCACGCCAGTTAATTATCATCAGGAATTGGAGAACGATGGCGGGACCGTTACAGGTTCCAGTGATACTCTGATTCTGTTCGAAGACGAGATTACGCTGGAAACGATGATTGAGATGATTGGAAATGCCAACATCAACACGCCCGACTCCAGCATGAATTGCGCAGCCATTCTCTACAACTCCACACAAAACCTGATCCCAAGATCGACCGGACCATGTGGCGGCTCACTAATCTCTCCCTCAAACTAGAATTTCGATCCGGCCAATGTTACGCGCAGATAATCTAGCGAAAAGCTTCAAGGGTCGCGAGGTGGTCCGGGACGTTTCCCTGAGTATCGATCAGGGGGAAATAGTTGGTTTGCTGGGCCCCAATGGCGCTGGCAAAACCACATGTTTTTACATGATCGTAGGACTGATTCAGGCTGACGATGGGTCGGTAACCTTAAATGATAGTGTACTGACGGCGATGCCGATTCACGAACGAGCACGCAAAGGTCTATCTTACCTACCTCAGGATTCTTCTATCTTCAGAACGCTTACTGTCGAGGAGAATATCCTGTCAATTCTGGAAACTCGTAAAGACCTCAGCAGTGAGGAAAAACACAGCAAGTTGGAACATTTACTGGAAGAGTTCAATATAGCGCATATTCGGGAGAATAAAGGCATGAGTCTGTCCGGTGGAGAGAGACGACGCACCGAGATAGCCCGCACGCTGGCCACCGATCCGGAATTTATTTTGCTGGACGAGCCCTTTGCTGGCGTTGATCCCATTTCAGTCAGCGACATTAAACAGATTATTCAACAACTGAAATCCCGCAATATTGGAATTTTACTAACGGATCACAACGTAAGAGAGACTCTCGACATTTGCGAGAAAGCCTATATCGTCAGCGAAGGTCATATCATTGCCCAGGGAGATGCTGAGGCTATCCTTAACGATGAAAAAGTTCGCGAAGTCTATCTGGGTGAACAGTTCCGAATCTAGAATCACCCTGCCTATTGCGTTTTCGCTGCTTATTCACTTCTGAATCCTTGCCATGAACTATGCAATCCAGGCATGGTTCTTGCTATAATCCCGCCTCGAAAATGCTTACTCTTTAGACGTAATCACAATACTCCAGGGAAAACCCTAGCAAAACAGAAACGACAGTCTCGTCTCTATATATCTAGCGTTTATATAAGTCCTAACAAAGTAGATTAGTAAATGAAATTATCGCTTCAGCTAAAGCTTGGTCAGCAACTAACAATGACCCCTCAGCTTCAGCAAGCGATCCGGCTACTGCAGCTATCGACCCTGGACCTTCAGCAAGAAATCCATCAGGCACTGGAATCCAATCCCATGCTGGAGTTGGACGAGGGTTCTGAGGAAGAATCCGGGCAATCGGAGTTTTCCAACAACGCAGAATCCGCGAACTCCGCATCAACTGAAGCTCCGACCACCACCGCGGTGAACGGAGAAGAACCGAGCTGGCAAGAGCAAATTCCGAATGATCTTTCGGTGGATAGTAACTGGGAAGATGTATACCCCACCTCTTCTGCTGTGTCCCAGAATTTCGATTCAGAGCAACTGGATTACGAGGCGCGCAATTCTGCGGTTGAAACCCTTCAAGATCATCTGCTTTGGCAACTAAACCTGACCCCTATGTCAGAAAACGACGAAGCCATTGCATTGGCCATTATCGACGCTATTGATGCCAATGGCATGCTCACACTGGATCTGGAATCCATTCACGCTGGATTCGAAGAAAGCGCAGAAATAGAACTGGATGAAGTCACCGCTGTGCTTCACAGAATTCAGCAATTCGACCCCCTGGGAGTTGGCTATAGAAATTTGAGCGAGTGCCTGATGATTCAACTTAATCAGTTAGAACATCCGGAACAACCCAAGTTAATCGACAATGCCAAACTCATTATTACCGAACATTTGGATCTGTTAGGACATCGGGATTATGCGCAACTCATGCGCAAAACCAAGCTGAAAGAACCTGAGCTGAAAGAGACCATTTCACTGATTGAAAGCCTTGACCCCCGGCCCGGATCCAATATATCGCCGGCATCGACGACCTATATCGTTCCTGATGTAATCGTCAACAAACAATCCGAAACTGGCAAATGGAAAGTGGAGCTCAATCCAGATACGGCGCCCAAGATTCGTATAAACAATAGCTATGCGTCGCTGGTAAAGCGAGCTGACTCCAGTGACGAGAACAGTTATCTGCGCGACAACTTACAGGAGGCGCGCTGGTTTATCAAAAGCCTGCAGAGTCGCAATGAAACACTCATGAAAGTGGCCACCCGAATCGTGGAACATCAGAAAGGGTTTCTGGAATATGGTGAAGAAGCCATGAAACCCCTGGTTCTGCATGACATTGCAGAAGCTGTGAACATGCACGAATCGACGATATCCCGGGTCACGACACAGAAGTATATGCATACGCCTCGAGGAATCTTCGAATTGAAGTATTTCTTCTCCAGCCATGTGTCCACCAAGGGAGGTGGCGAATGCTCTTCAACTGCGATCAGAGCAATCATCAAGAAACTCATTGCTGCTGAAAATGCTCGCAAGCCTCTTAGCGACAGCAAAATTACTGAACTGCTCGAAGAAAAAGGTATCAATGTGGCGAGACGAACAATCGCGAAATATCGTGAATCCCTTTCTATACCGCCTTCGAATGAAAGAAAGCGACTAGTTGACTAAGGCGTCCTGTTTTCGCATTCCTGTAACCATCTCAGAATAAAGTCACAATGCAACTGGAAGAAATATTGACCCCCCAGCGCTGTTACTGTCGCAAAGATTGGTCGAGCAAGAAGAGAATACTGACGAAAATCAGCGATTTACTGGCTGGACAGAATTTGGATATAGAGCCAGAAGAGATATACACCGCACTCATGGCCAGGGAACAGTTAGGCAGCACTGGCTTGGGAAATGGAATTGCAATCCCCCACTGCCGCGTGGCGAATTGCAAAGAGATCATTGGCTCATTAGTCACTTTGGAACAAGCGGTAGACTACGATTCAATCGATGGCAAACCAGTAGACTTGCTATTCGTATTGATCGTGCCAGAAGAAAGATCCGATGATCATGTGAAGACACTTGCTGGTCTTGCAGAAATGCTTAGTGACGAAGATTTTTGTTTTACACTGAGAACAACCAACGATAGTGAAGACCTCTATAACATAGCCATCACCTATTAAGCTTAACCACAATTCATAGCAGCCAAAGGCCAAACACTAAGACCGCATACTATGAATCTCGTAATCGTCAGCGGCAGATCCGGTTCTGGAAAGAGCACGGTACTGCATATTCTCGAAGACCGTGGTTATTATTGCATTGATAATCTACCGGCCAGCCTGCTCCCTGCTCTGGCCAATCGACTGTCGGCAGAGTCACCAGATGTGCCTCAGGTGGCTGTTAGTATAGATGCACGTAACATATCCTCAGATTTACAGCGTGTTCCTGACATCATTAGAGATTTGCATGACAAGAACCTGCCTGTTCAAGTCATGTTTCTGGACGCCAATAGCCAGACTCTGCTGAAACGGTTCAGTGAGAGCAGGCGCAAACATCCACTTTCTTCCGCCGAAGTCGGCCTGAAGGAAGCCATAGACAAGGAGTCCGAGTTACTCGAACCTCTATCATTACTAGCTGGGCTTACCATCGATACCAGCAATATGTCACTGCAACACCTTCGCGATGTTGTCAAAAAACAGGTACTAGACAACGAAGACACTAACATGGCCCTTCTTTTCCAATCATTTGGATTTAAGAACGGCGTGCCAGTCGATGCTGATATCGTTTACGACGTACGCTGCCTTCCGAATCCATATTGGGACACAAACCTTCGGGCACTCACCGGAAAAGACGCAGCCGTTGCTGAATATTTGGAAGGCGAAACTGAAGTGCAGGATATGTTATCCGACATAAAACAGTTTTTGACTACCTGGCTACCAAAATATGAAGAAAACAACCGCAGCTATATAACCGTTGCTATTGGATGTACGGGCGGCCAACACCGTTCGGTTTACCTCTGTGAAAGACTGAGCAAAGACTTTTCTGGGTCAATAGCAAATGTTCAGGTTCAACATCGAGAGTTGTCCTAACAAAACTAAAGCTACAGAAAGAGAATGGCAGAAGTAGAAGTAGAAATTATCAACAAAGCTGGACTGCATGCCCGTGCAGCATCGAAACTCGCTGAGCTATGCGCCAAATTCGGCAGCGACATTCAGATCGGTCACGAGAAAATGGTCGATGGAAAGAGCATCCTCTCTCTAATGATGCTAGCTGCAGTCAAAGGCACAATGATCAAAGTAATCGCTGAAGGCGAAGATGAAGATGAAGCGCTACAAGCGATCCTGGAATTGATCAACAATCGATTCGATGAATCGGAATAGACTAGCCGCCCTCAGATAACCCTTTCTCAATCTGCAATTTAACTGACCGCTGAATAGCGTTAAAATTGCGCCTGCCTCAGATTCCGCCGGGTCCAAGCCGTCTCGAATCTCCGTATTGGTCACCATCTTATCTGCATGCGAGATAAGGCAAGGAATAGTTACCAGCATGTCACAGGCCCAAGAATCACAATTCAGTAAGGATCATGTCCTGGAACTCAACCAGGCTATTGACAGTGGTTCTTTGTATCAAGTCCGGCAGATGATCAAGACTCTGCCAACTGCGGGTATTGCTCACCTGCTTGAATCATCCCCACCAAACACCCGAAGTGTGCTCTGGCAATTAATCGACAAAGATGCCGAGGGTGAAGTCATTCAATATCTGAATGAGGATTTGCAGAATGACATACTGAGCGAACTGAATGCGGAGGAAGTGGTAGAGCTTACTGAAGGTCTGGAAACTGATGATCTTGCCGACATCCTACAACAGCTTCCACAGCAAGTTGCTGGACAGGTCCTGCAGGCTATGGACCAACAAGATCGACAACGGGTTGAGTCTATTCTTTCTTATGATGAAGATACCGCTGGCGGCTTGATGAATACTGACACCATAACGGTAAGGAGAAACCATACCGTTGAATTGGTCCTTCGTTACCTTCGCCGACACGACAGCATCCCGGAAATGACTGACAACATTCATGTGGTTAATCGGGATGATGAGTTTCTGGGGATTCTGCCGCTGCGCCAGCTACTAGTATCGGACCCCAATACTTCAGTGCGCGAAGTCATGAATGATGAAGTGGAAGCCATTCCTGTCAATATGGAAGCGACTCAAGTAGCACAACTGTTCGAACAACATGATTGGGTATCCGCACCAGTAGTCGATGAAAACCGAAAGCTGTTGGGACGGATTACCATTGACGACGTAGTTGACGTAATTCGAGACAGCACTGAGCACTCACTGATGAGCATGGCCGGACTGGATGAAGAAGACGACACATTCGCGCCTGTCGTGAAAACAGCTCGGAGGCGCGCCCTCTGGCTGGGGGTGAATCTGTTCACAGCGGTGTTGGCGTCCCTGGTGATCTATTTGTTTCAGGACACCCTGGATCAAGTCGTCTATCTGGCTGTGCTGATGCCTATCGTTGCCAATATGGGGGGAGTTGCCGGCACCCAAACCCTGACGCTGGTAATTCGCAGCCTGGCACTTGGTCATATTAGTCCCTCCAACAGCCGTTGGTTGTTGATTCGGGAATTAGGAGTGGCCAGTCTCAATGGCGCACTGTGGGCCCTGGTCATCTCCGTGATTGCGCTTTTGTGGTATGGCGATTTACGACTGAGCTATATCATCGCCGCCGCCATGATGATCAATCTGATTACAGCAGCACTGGCCGGTGCTTATCTGCCACTACTATTGAAACGCATGCACATTGATCCAGCTTTGGCAGGAACCGTTGCTCTCACCACCGTGACCGACTCCATCGGTTTTTTCGCCTTTTTGGGGCTCGCCCAGACATTCTATCTGTAGCATTGCATGACTACCGAAGTTAGCGACAAAACAGCATCGACCAGTAAGAGCCAGCGCAAACGAGAGGCAACGGCACTGCAGGACCTTGGCGCAGAGTTAACCCGCTACAGCTCTAAGCAACTACAACAACTTCCTATCACCGACGCGGTTATTGCAGCTATTGAAGAATACAACCGGCTGCCTCACAGCCATGGAGCGCGGAGAAGGCAATTGCAGTTCATCGGCCGCTTGATGCGCGATTGTGACTATAACGAGTTGTCACAAGCCGTAAGCAAGTTGGAGCACACCTCTCCTACAACGAATGGCAACTCAGACACTCCTTCATCAACAGACCAGTGGTTGGCCAGAATCGATAGCAAAGGCGTTTCCGCTATCGAGAATTTACTCACAGAGTATCCTGCCGCCGATCGACAGAAACTAAGACAACTGCATCGTAATCTTGAGAAATCATCTGGGCCTAAAAAGACCGCACAGTTACAGAAACTACGCAGTTACCTTACCAGCCTCATTACCAACGAGAGCGAGTAGCAAGGCTAAGGCGATCGCGAATCTGCTTCCTATACGCTCTTTTGATTAAGTGGTACCATCCCGCCAGCTACGTGCGCAGTCTGGCTGCTGTAAATATTACTAAGAACAGCCTGCGACACGATCCCAGAACAAGAACTAAAGTCAGCCTACCGAAATACTGGCAACAAGCAGGGAGAGCGCAATTAACATGCCGGATAAACGTGCCCACCACTATTGGCGATCGAACCTCAAAATTGTCGCCTCACTTCTTAGTGTTTGGTTTTTCATTTCTTTCGTCTGTGGAATCCTGCTTGTTGATGTGCTGGACACTATTCGCATTGGTGGATTCAAACTGGGATTTTGGATCGCGCAGCAGGGTTCGATCTTCGTCTTTGTCGTTCTCATCTTTGTCTACATCCACCTAATGGACAAACTGGATGACGAATACAACCTGAATAAATCAAATGAAAGCGAGGGCCAGAACCCGAATAGCGAGGAGGTTTCCTCGTGAACGTACAAATCTGGACTTTCATTTTTGTCTTTCTAACCTTTGGGCTCTATATCGGAATCGCTATTTGGTCACGAGCTGGCTCGACTAGCGACTTCTATGTAGCTGGCGGCGGCGTGCCACCATTGGCAAACGGCATGGCTACCGCTGCTGACTGGATGTCCGCCGCGTCCTTCATCTCCATGGCGGGGCTCATCTCCTTCCTGGGTCGCGATGGCACTTTCTACCTGATGGGTTGGACTGGGGGTTATGTTTTACTTGCCCTTCTCCTCGCACCCTACCTGCGAAAGTTTGGCAAATTTACCGTACCTGACTTCATTGGAGACCGTTACTACTCCCGCACTGCGAGACTAATCGCAGTGTTCTGTGCAGTGGCTATTTCTTTTGTATATGTTTGCGGCCAGATGCAGGGTGCAGGAATCGTTTTCTCCAGGTTTTTGGAAGTGGACATCACTACTGGCGTCATCATCGGAATGGCCATCGTATTTTTCTATGCCGTGCTCGGTGGCATGAAGGGCATCACCTACACCCAGGTAGCGCAATACTGCGTGCTGATTTTTGCCTTTATGGTTCCCGCCATCTTCATTTCTATTCTGATGACTGGCGTTCCGATTCCCCAGTTAGGGTTTGGCGCAGAACTCACCGAAGCGTTCGGAGGTGGCTACTTGTTAGACCGCCTGGACGGACTGAGTGAAGAACTGGGATTCGGGGTTTACACCGAAGGTCAGCGCAGCACGCAAGATGTGTTTTTCATTACCGCGGCATTAATGTTCGGCACCGCAGGCTTGCCCCATGTAATCATTCGCTTTTTTACCGTACCCAATGTCAGAGACGCGCGGCGTTCGGCCGGTTTCGCTCTCATCTTCATTGCCATTCTTTACACTACTGCACCTGCGGTTGCTGCCTTCGCTCGCACTAACCTCATCAACACCGTAAACAACGCCGAATACACGGCCATGCCGGAATGGTTTAGTAAATGGGAGACTACAAACTTAATCGCATTTGATGATAAGAATGGTGACGGGCGAATTCAATACGTGGCTGATCCTGAGATAAATGAACTCTCGGTAAATCGAGACATAATGGTGTTAGCCAATCCTGAGATTGCTGGCTTACCAAACTGGGTAGTTGCGCTGGTGGCTGCCGGCGCCCTGGCTGCGGCGCTCTCCACTGCGGCAGGCTTGTTGTTAGTTATCTCCACAGCAGTCGCCCATGATTTTATGAAACGGAGTTTTATGCCCTCCATCTCAGAGAGACAGGAATTGCTCTATGCACGAATCGCGATTTTTGTCGCGGTCCTGATCGCTGGTTATGTGGGGATTAATCCGCCCGCGTATGTCGCCCAGGTAGTTGCCTATGCCTTTGGTTTGGCCGCTGCCTCCTTTTTCCCGGCCATCGTGTTAGGAATCTTTCAAAAACGCATGAATAAGCAAGGCGCAATCGCTGGCATGGTCGCAGGTTTTCTATTTACTGCCTGCTACATCGTGTATTTCAAGACGATCAATCCAGTAATGGACAATGCGGACGGCTGGTGGATGGGAATCTCTCCAGAAGGAATTGGCACTCTGGGCACACTGGTAAATCTGGCAGTTTCATTAGCGGTAGCGAAGTTTACCCCCGAACCACCGGCTGAAGTTCAAACCATCGTGGAAAACATTCGTCTACCAGGTGAGATGCGCGCGGTCTAGCGGCAGTTGCAACAGACTCTGCTATGCCTTGTGTTTACCGTGATCGGTTTTTTCCCAATAAGCATTAACAGTCGCTTTCATCTCTTTTCGCATCAATAGAATTCCAACCAGGTTGGGAACTGTCATCAATACGATGGTGATAAGCGACACATTCCAAATCACTGTGGTGTCAGCCAGTGCAGCGGTGAAGAAGCCCAGCACATACACAATACGGTAAGGCAGAACCGATTTCGGTCCGAACAAGTATGTCATCGCGCGGTCACCATAGTAAGACCAGGCAATCGCGGTGGAAAAAGCGAACAGCATCAAGCCGACTGAAACAATGTACTGCCCAAAATCCCCAAACAGACCGCGGGTAAACGCTCTCGTTGTCAAGGGCACGGAATGCAATAGGGAGTCACCACGCACAGCGATAGTAGTATCTTCCAACTGCCCGTCGACTACATTTACTGTGCCGGTTATCGGCGCATCATCGCGATAATAGGTCGCGTTTTCGGCCACCGAGCGAGCTGCCAGTAAGGTGAAAGCGGAGGCATTCCGCGGTACACCCTGCTGCAAGACAATTGGACCACTATAACTGACAGCGGCCGAGTCTTCACCGCTCAAGTATGCGAACAGTGACTGCACATCATCGGGACTTGATTCAGAAAAGCTTTCAGCAACGAATGTCATATCAGCCCGCTGAAACTCATTTTCAAATTTTTCAATCCATACTCCGGACGAAAGAATCACCAAACCAGTGATGGTGCAAATCACGATGGTATCGATGAATGGTTCAAGAATTGAAACCATACCTTCATCTGCTGGCTCGTCCGTGCGCGCTGCCGCGTGAGCAATGGGAGCAGAACCCTGACCTGCTTCGTTGGAATACAGTCCGCGATTCACGCCGCGATCGAATGCGTAGGCGAAGGTGGCACCGAGAAAACCTCCCGCTGCTGCAGAACCGCTAAAGGCATTACTAAAGATGGAAAGAAACGAGGGAACGATATTGGCAACGTTCGGGATAATGACTGCGAACGCACCAATCAAATAAATGAATGCCATAGTTGGCACGATTGCCGCCGCCACCCTGGCGATACGGGTGATACCGCCGATGATAACCAGCGCGAGTAGCACCGACAGCACACTGGCAGTGATCAGTGGATCCAAAGAAAAAGTGCTCTCGAGCCCTGAGGCAATGCTGTTTATTTGTGGCAAGTTCCCCGTTCCAAACGAGCTGAGTACCGTGGCCACAGCGAATATCACTGCCAGCCACTTCATATTAAGACCTTTCTCCATGTAATACATGGGCCCACCAGCCATAGTGCCGTCTTCGGTTTGCGTTCGGTATTTGTGGGAAAGCGTAACCTCCACGAACTTACTGGTCATGCCAAAGAACGCCGTCATCCACATCCAAAACAGCGCTGCCGGACCTCCAAGATGCAAAGCCAGAGCGACGCCACCGATATTACCTGTACCTACAGTGCCAGACAGTGCTGTAGAGAGGGCCTGAAAGTGCGAGGTATCACCTCGAGCACCATCTTTATCAAACTTTCCGGTGGTAACTCCGATCGCATGCTTGAAATAGCGAATCTGGGGAAAGCCTAAATAGAGAGTAAAGAAAACTCCCACGGTGAGGAGAAAGGTTGGAAACCAGATGGCACTGCCAAGGAAACCATCGATGTAAATCAGAAAACCATTAACTGCGTCCAAGTGTCTTCCCCACTATTTGTTACTTTTTCAGTTTATTCTTAATCTTCTATTCGGTCTTCTATTCTACTTCACCCGCCAACTAGTCTTCGCTAATCGTGATAACGGGTGACGCCGCTGATTCACCGGCCGTTTCAGAAACGATGCGTGAAACGTTGCTCGCCAGTGTCAGGTAAGCTGCTGAGACATGACCTTCGGGCTCTGATGCTACCACAGGACTGCCTCCGTCTGTCCTTTCTCTAATAAGGATGTCCAGAGGCAGTTGGCCAATAACTTCGGTGCCATAGTCCTCGGAGAGTTTGGCCCCGCCACCTGCGCCAAAAATGGGCTCCTCATGCCCACAATTGGAACACACGTGGGTAGACATATTTTCCAC
>JANQJM010000025.1 GCA_028281635.1 Pseudomonadales bacterium
AGAGTTCCAAATTCCGAAAACCGCACTTCAAACTAGAGGATTTGAATCCGAATCTTCCCCGTAATGGCGGAAATCATTGGATATCTTTGCCTTTGGTCGATTGCCAATAGCAATTCAGATTGGGCGTAAAATTCCTGGAAATCTAACTGCCTGAGGGCTGATTCTGCGGTATCCCTGCTCGCTATAATGCTCGTGCCTGAGTGCTCAACCAGTTGATTGCTTGAGGTGGGGATACGGGGGTGGGGTAGCAGTCCGTATCATTGCGATCACTATGCTGATTCAATCAGACATCCATTCACGTCTGCCCTTGGAGATACTGGTACCGCCGTCGACCGGAATTATGGTTCCATTTGTATAGGCAGCAGAAGGTGCGGCAAGATATAAGGCAATTCCGACAATCTCCTCGGGTTTCCCAACTCGCTGCAATGGGCAATCATCCTCGATATCCTGCAAATAGTTCTCAAAAACATAGCCTGTCATCTTGCTCGCAAAAAAACCGGGGGCAATGGCATTGACTGTGATGTGCTTTGGTGCGAGATCTATTGCCAGGGATTTTGTCAGATGGTGCAGTGCCGCTTTTCCTGATGAATAGGCGAATGTTGGAACCCGCTGAACAATCGGAACGTGAATACCATCCATGGAGCCGATGTTTATTACGCGAGAAGGATCATCTTCTGTTGCGCCTTCAGCCAACAAAGGAGTCAAATCTCTGGTTAAGGAAAAAACTGCAGAAACATTGGTGTTAATGACCTTGGCAAATGCTTCGTCTGTATAGTCCTCCAGGGCAGCAGCAAAGTTGGTTCCCGCATTGTTAATAAGCACGTGCAATCTGCCATAGTCAGCTTGAATCCTGTCAACGATCCTCTTTCTGCCGTCGGCAGTAGACACATCGGCAACGATAGCGCTCGCTGCACCTGACCTGGAAATTAGTGACACAGCTTCGTCGCACCTTTCCTGGTTCCTGGATGCAATGACTACTTTCGCACCGTTGCTTGCGAATCCTGTTGCCATTACCAAGCCTAACCCGCTTGAACCTCCGGTGATCACCACTACTTTTCCTTCTACTGAGAATAGTCTGTTCAGTCCAAATTCTGTAGAAGTTTGAGTGTTCATCTGAAGCTCTCCGAATTGTGTTGAAACGTAAAGCTTACCATGACGATTTTCTCCACATCCTTTTACTCTAAAAAATTTTTAATCGACGCGACTACAACGGCAAACAATCATGCTTAACGAATATTGACTGTGAGGTGACCCCACAGATTAGCATCTGAAGACAACTAGAACTCAAGTGACAAACGTAATCCAGGAGTGTTGCCATGGGAATTAAAACCTCGAAAGAGTATGTCGAGAGTCTGCGGGGGCTGAACATCAATGCTTATATTGGCGGCAGCAAGATTGATTGCGTCGTTGACCACCCAGCGATTGCACCTCACATCAATACAGTGGCGAAGACTTATGAGCTGGCGCACAAGTCTGAGTATGAAGACATAATGACAGCTACAAGTCATTTAACAGGTGAAAAAATTCATCGTTACACTCATATTTTTCAAAACAACGATGATCTCGTGAAAAAAATCCAGATGTTGAGACTATTGGGTCAAGTCACGGGAACTTGTTTCCAACGTTGTGTTGGCCTGGATGCGCTGAATGCGATGTATGCTACTTCCTACGATACTGATCAGGCCCATGGCAGTAACTATCATGAGCGATTTACCAACTACCTTAAGATGATTCAGGAGAACGATCTTATGCTGGCCGGGGCAATGACGGACCCCAAAGGTCACCGTGCCAAACGGCCAGCCGATCAGGAAGATCCAGACCAGTTTGTTCGTGTTGTCGAACGGCGGCATGATGGCGTGGTTATCAGAGGAGCAAAATTGCACAATACAGGAGGTATTAATTCTCATGAAATACTGGTGCTTCCCGGGACTGGGTTGAAAGATGACGAAAAAGACTACGCTATTGCCTGTGCGATACCTGCTGATGCCGAGGGTGTTTTATTTATTTTTGGTCGGCAATCGAATGACAGCCGCAAAATGGAGGGCTGTGGCGTCGATGTCGGGAATCCTAGGTTTGGTGTAGTTGGAGGAGAAGCGTTAGTAGTGTTCGAAGATGTATTCGTACCTCATGAGCGAATCTTCCTTAACGGCGAGGTGGAGCAGTGCGCGACTATGGTGAACAATTTCGCCACTTGGCACAGAGCGAACTATGGTGGCTGCAAAGCAGGTAACGCCGATGTTCTTATCGGTGCAACCGCCAAGACTACCCAGATTCTCGGCACTGATCGCAATAGTGTGGTCCGTGATAAACTCACAGAGATGGTGCATCTTACTGAAACCAACTATGGGACTGCGATTGCTTCAAGTGTTCAGGGTCATAAACTGCCATGCGGGTCACAGATGGTTAATCCCATGTTGGCAAATGTGACCAAGCAGAACATCACCCGTAGCGTGTATTCAGTTGGGCGTCTTGCACATGACCTGGCAGGTGGCTACCTCGCGACAATGCCATCGGAGGAGTCGTTCAGCAATCCTGATATTGCAAAATATGTGGAGAAGTACCATGTTGCTAATCCTGACTACACAGCAGAAGACCGGATTAAAATGGGGCGCTACATCGAAAACATGACTAGTGTCACAACTATGGTTGAGGCGATGCATGGCGCGGGATCTCCTCAGGCTCAGCGAATTGTCATGCTCGGTCAATCGGAACTGGCAGAGAAGATCAAAATGGCAGAAGAGGTTATTGAAGGGACTGATGATGCCGACGGATTGGCCTTAAGGAAAGCATAACAAAGTGGTTTGTCTGGACAATCTGGAATCGAGACATCGTGGAATCCGAAACTGACAATCTGACGGTCGATTTCAACTCACGGTATCGACAGTTTTTGGATGCTACTCATAGGCGAGAAAATTCAAATGCCCGGGTCTATGAAAGAGTAGCATTTGCACTAATGATGCTGCTGATTGGGCAGACGATCGCAATGTATTTGTTACAGCAACAGGCAACAGGTGTGAGCGGTGTTTGGATGGTCGTCGCTGCTGGCGCACTGTTTATTATTTCTACAATACTAATACTCTGCACTTCGCTTTACGAAAAGCAACAATTTACTCAGCTAAGAGAGTCTGCCAGAAAATTGTTCCTCAGCAACCGGGAATTTGAGCTCGGAATCAATATGAGTTTTCACCGTGTGTATTGGTGGTCGATGACCATAGTGAGTGGATTCTGTGCTTGCATTGGAATCGTATTGTCCCTGTTGTTTTTGCTGAACAATTTGTTCTGATCTGATTGATCCGAGTTACCTTACATTCTTGACTATAGGCAGGCCCTATAGTTTATCTTCCGCCTCTTCCAAATTTTTCAGTACCAGCTTTCAATGATTATTGCGATTGAAATTGGTGCAGTTGCGCACTTTGTCATTTAACCAGGGAATCAGAATGGAACCAGCATTTATCTATGAACACGTGAGAACGCCCAGAGGAAGAGGCAAGGAAGATGGTGCTCTTCATAACGTTACCCCTGTGCATCTGGCCGCCCAAACATTATCTGCATTGCGAACGCTCAGTGGATTCGATCCCAAGTTGGTAGGGGATGTTGGTTTGGGAATCGTTACTCCGGTAGGTGAACAGGGTTGCGATCTCACCAGGTTTGCTTTGTTGGAAGCTGGCTATGGCGATGAGGCGGTGGGCTATCAGCTCAACAGGTTTTGTACTTCAGGGCTTGATACCGTGAAGATGGCCGCGGGGCTGGTTAGCTCTGGTCAAACTGAAGCAGCTATCGGAGGCGGCATAGAGATGATGTCCAGGGTCACTATGGGTTCAGATGGTGGGGCTGCTTATTCTGATCCTGAGCTCAGGAAACGCTTTCCCTATATTCCGAATGGTGTTGCCGGCGATCTAATGGCAACTCTCAATGGCATTGCCAGAGAAGAAGTAGATTCTTATGCAGCAGAGAGTCAAGCTCGAGCAACGGTCGCAAGAGAAGAAGGGCGATTCGAAAAATCTCTGGTTCCAGTCGAAGATGTTCATGGCAATGTAGTGTTGGAAGAAGACGAGGCGATTCGACCTGGTACTACCGTGGAAAAGCTAGCCCAACTAAAACCCGCTTTTACACAGATGGGAGAAGACGGATACGACCAACTGCTTACTAATGTTTATCCGGAAATAACTGCAATTGAACACATTCACACTGGCGGTAACTCCAGTGGCATTGTCGACGGTGCCTGCGCAGTATTGGTAGGTAGCGAAATGTTCGGCAAAATCACTGGATTAAGCCCAAGAGTAAGGATTCGAGCCGCGGTCTCAATTGCGTCTGAACCCCATCTCAGTCTGGGTGGCGTGATTCCAGTAACAGAAAAAGTTCTGCAACAGGCCAATATGCGAATTGAAGATATCGACCTGTTCGAAGTGAATGAAGCCTTCGCCGTGGTCCCTCTGGTCTACGCCAGATACTTTAATATCGACAGGGACAAAATCAATACCAATGGAGGTTCCATCGCGTTGGGTCATCCATTGGGTGCAACTGGAGCGATCTTGTTGGGCACGCTTATCGATGAGTTGGAGCGCAGAGAGTTGGCGACAGGATTAGTGACACTCTGCGCAGCTGCTGGTCAATCAACGGCACTAATAGTAGAGAGGGTCTAAGCAGGAGAATCGCTCAGCGCTTTTGCTTGGATTGTAGTTAGCCAGGTTGAAAATGCCTTAGACATCTCCAACCTGGTCGCTCCCTGGCATTGGGTAAAGGGCTGCGCCTTAAGCTTTATTCAAATCTGACGTAGCGCTTGACTGAGCGAGGTCCCACTTCTGCGCTGTAAATGATGCCATCTTTGTCCGCGACAACACCTTCGCCACCACTGCTGGTGCGGTAAGGCCCGTTGTTCGCATCGAATGGGTCAGGAATAAAGTAATCCACTTCGCCTGTTCGTGCACTGCCTACCCGAATACCTCGTTTCCATTCGCCGCGGCCACGTCGTTCATTCGACTCAGAGTCCACTGCATACAGCACATCATTGGCGTCAATATAGATTCCACTATTGCGGCTGAACTGGTGCCATTGTTCAAGGAAATTTCCATCCTGATCGAAGATCTGAATTCGATTGTTGCCGCGATCGGCGACGAACAACCTGCCCTGTGAATCCATAGCGAGCCCATGGGGTGCATTGAACTGTCCGGGATCTGTTCCCGCTGACCCCCATGTTCTAATGAAATTTCCTTCAGAGTCGAATTTCACGATGCGGGCGTTACTATCGCCACCGTGGCCGTCCGCTACAAAAATGTCCCCATTAGGTGCGACATGAACGTCTGATGGCATATTGAAATGGGATTCATCTTCTCCAGTTTCTCCGGCTGTTCCAAGAGTCAGCAAGCGGTCGCCTTCGGGACTGAACTTGACGACGATATGACCTTTGCCTTCGACACCAGGCGGTAAGGTAAACGGCGCGTCGGTCACCCAAACATTACCATCCATATCAACATGGAAGCCGTGGGGAACAGCAAAAATTCCACCACCGAAACTGCGTACAAGGTCGCCATCAGAATTGAATTTCAGCACTACGGGCGCATCAGATTCGGCGCAGCCTCTAACAGGGAACGCTGGTCTTATTGAATCCGAACCACAGCGCTCACCAACCCAAATGGATTTACCATCGGGGTCTATATCGATTGAGCTGGTGGCTCCCCATTCGCGCCCCGTGGGCATTTTCAAGTACCCGGTGTAAATCTGGTAAGGATTTGGTTTGTCATTCACTGGCTCCATGTTCGCCTGCGCAAACGTGAAACTGGTCAGTATTGATAACGCTATTGTTGATAGAAATTTCGATGTTTTGATCATCTGAATTTCCTCTGCTTTTGTTGTGAGCTTGATCTGTGGATCAGCCTCTTATTATGAAAAGCCCATGGGATTCGGTGGCATCTCTCTCGATATGCTAGTTCGATTCCAGTGCTCGCTGTTCTTCAGCACGCGCCCCACGGAGTATGTTTACCAATCCGTAATTGCCTTCATGACAAGCATATTCATAGATCAGTCCGGCTACCTTGGTAAGCGGAACTATAGCTGTGATTTTGTCTTTGTAGGCGGTCGGGTCCTCAATAGTGAACTCATAGTCGATTGTGTTGTAGCTGAGGCGCGTGAACCGCTCGGTCAGGAACTTTTCCTCTCCCGTGCCTGCCGGCCCAAAAGTCTGGGTGAGGCCGTTGAAATTCCGGGTCTCTACGACGAGGGTATCGCCATCCCAATATCCTCTGGAATCGCCTGCCCACAAACCGATATCTTCGGTCAACGGAGGGCGACCATCGAGAGGAACCACACGAGCTTCATGAATCACTTCGGTGAGAATGACGACATGATCTCTATTTTGAATGAGTTGTACATTGTTGTTGTACAAACTCGGAGTAAAGGGAGGGCCAGTGTTGTAGCCGTGTATGCATCTTTCGGTGAGTGCTCTGTCTTCGGGACCATCTGCACCGATACCTCCGCCCGTGAATCTTACCGGGCGTTCTCCATCTACGTCAGGAGCTAAGCGACCAAATACAATCACGGCGTCGTCTGCAAATTCAGGCAGGCGGCCATCCGGTGGGTAAACGATTAGTGATGTCCTTCTAACGTCACCAATGCCTTTCGACTCGACCCAGAAGTCATTATAGGCTTCATTCAATCCACCATTTGGGATGGCAGCATCAGAACTGCCGTCCCGACGTTCGCGTGCTTCCGCTATCTCGGCTATTTCCTCTTCGGTGAGAAACTCGCGAGTGCCAAAACGTTCCGGACGGACCATGGGGACATCGGAAGAAAAATTCCAAACTCCTTGTAGGTCAGGGTGACCCCACTCGGTTCTAGGAACCTGATACTCCTCCGCTGAGAAAACAAGTGGTGATACACAGATTCCCAATAGGAGTGAGTAGAGTTTTATCGACAGTTTCATCGTAGACTCCTTGATTAGTGCCTATGTGCGCGAAGTGACTCGAAAAGTCCACCAATGATCGAATCGTTCCTGGTCCAAAGGTGGTCGCGGGGTCACCATGGTTTCCAGATCAGTGTGCTGCAACTTCAAGACTCTGGCCCGAAACGCTCTGTCCATTGTCGCAGGGTCGGTCTCACGGTTCAGGGTGACGGGGTAGAGTAAGTTGCCTAATCGCAATACCGCATTTTCATTCGTTCCAACCCTGGCAGCCCAATATTTTCTGTCACAGACTGAACAACTCAAGAACAATTCGCCCTCAGGTGTAGCCATGCAATTGAGGTTTATTGAATGGGGTCTTATACCCGCCCAGATTTGTAGCTGACAAAGGTCTTCCTGGTTAGCGGTAGTTGTATTCCAATCAGATACAGGAGACTCCGCCCAGTCACCAAACAAGAAGCCGCCGGGTGTCAATGCGCAAGGACATATGCTGGAGAAGAGTAAGAATCCAACTACCGCAGTGGGTACAAGAGCCATTAGTCCACCTGCTACCCAGCGTTTCCAGTTAAGTTTCTTGCTTTCAGCTTCTTCTTTCATTTCATAATCGTTCGAGCTTTCTCTATCTGCCAGCAACCTGGGTATCGCTGTTGGAGCAATGCACAGTTTCCCAGTTTAGTTTGAAAGTTCTGCGGCTACTTCTTCTCTTCGCGCTCCTGCAAGAATGCCGCGCAGTGCATAGTTGCCTTCATGACAACCGAACTCGAAGGGTGGTTGTTCAGCACGGCGCATAGAAATCTGTGCAGTCCAGGGTTGGGTAAAAGCTTCATCATGATCTACCGTGAATTCGTACAGAATCTCGTCCGGGCCAATTCTCGTAAACCGCTCTGTGACTAGCGCATCGGCAGGGATGTAGATCCGATGCTGGGTCGCAACCCGAAAGCTTTGTTGGGGATGAAAGTTTGTTGTCTGGACGACTAAGGTATCCTGATCCCAGAATCCGATGCTATCGCCAAGCCAGGGTTTTAATTCGGGATCATTGTGTTCCGAATCGAGACGTATGATCCTGGCATCGTTGTTCATTTCGATTCGAATCACAACATAGTCATCGGTTTGAACTATTTGGTAATAGTTGCCATAGACTACAGGCAGCATGGGCGGGCCTCCTGTGGACCCGTATCCAACAATGCAGCGTTCTTCCAATGGCCGTTGTTCCGGCCCATCGGAGCCTGCTCCGGAGTTGTACTGTTCCCATGCCTGACGGCCTGCAGCCGAGTAAGGAATTTTTCCGTTGGAAGGATCTACTATAAAGGAGGTGCGTCCTTCGCCTCCGATTCGCATTGTTCGGGTCCCGGGCTCCAGCCAAAATGCATTGTAGGCACCAGGGTCTCTGCCTGCCGTTGGTGCTTCCCGATTTGGGTCACTGGGTCTGGCATCGCCTGCCGCATACCTGTTTAAACCAGCAGATTGCTCAAACTCTAGCGCTTCTTCTTCTGTAAAAACCAGTTGCTCCCCGTACCTGTCGCTGCGCTCCAGTGTTGAAATCGTGCCATTCGTCCAGGCGCCCTGTAAATCCGGTTTGCCATTGTCCAGACGAGGTGTTTGCCAGTCCGTTTGTGCTAATGCGAGATTACTAAGTGCGGTGATAACTGTTATCACCAGGGTTATTTTTGCTTTTGTTCCCATCGCGATACCTCCAACTAGAATGTAGCAGCGTCTGAGACTAGTTTTTCGTTTGTCGGAATCTGCTATTGGCAGTAATCTGACTAAGATTGTGGGTGCCAAAACCTGGTATCAATATAAGCTGTAGGATTACCCTACAGTAAAGCATCCGGTCTTAGATTGCGGTCAGTTGGCAGCTTGGTCGACAAACCGTTATTGTGTCGATGCAGTTCGCTCCGCAGCTGCTCTTATGTAATGTCTCAGGCTTTCTAATTGCTCATCCGAGTAGTCGCTGAATGGTGGCATACCATTGTTCTGCAAGGCTCCGCCTCTGACCACTTGCTCAAATGCTGCCGCTGAGAGGGGGATTGCCGAAGCGCGCAAGTCAGGTGCCATTCCGGCAGAAACTGCACCCCCGCCATGACACCACATGCAGGCCGTGGCAAAAGTCTCGGCAGCGGACTGAGCGAGTTGGGGGTCTACAATAAAATCTGAAGAGAGAAGTGGTTGAGGAATGGTAGGTGGTGCTTGCGGAGGTAGTGTTGATTCACCGTTGAGGCTAAAGCTAACCAGTCTTCGGGTCTGAGCGCCATATGCCCAGCCGTATTGAGCCATACCACCGCCGCCCAAGGCAGCCATGCTGCCACCCCAACCGACCAGGATAGCAAGATACTGTTTTCCATCGATGGAGTAAGTGATCGGGGGCGCGGAGATGCCCAGACCTAAATCGTAATCCCAAAGCTGCTCGCCGGACTCGGCAGCGTAGGCAATCAGATGACCATCTGCTCGCCCCTGGAACACGAGATTGCTGGCTGTAGTCAGAGTACCCGCATTCCATACCCCATCTGCCGGGACTTCCCAAACTCTTTCCTGCCGCACCGGGTCCCAGGCTTGCAAGGCGCCGGGGAATTCTCGAGTGGGTCCGCCACCCGGGCCGCTGCCAACTGCCATATCGAATCGCCATTGTTCATTTCGATAGTTTTCGATGTCGATATTCCCATTGGAAAAACCTGTAGCTAAAAAGATGCTGGGAATGTAGACCAGTCCGGTTTGAGGGTTGTAGGACATGGCGTGCCAGCTATGACCGCCTATGCTGCTGGGCGCAATTCGGGCAGGAGCTGTTTCGTAACGAACACCGGGGTTTTCGATTGGGCGGCCAGTGGTCAGGTCGATAGTGGAAGCCCAGGTAGTTGGCACATAGGGTTGTGCTGAGATCAGACTGCCGTCTCTGCGATCTATAACGTAAAAGAATCCATTCTTGGGTGCGTGCATCAAGGCGGGAACTGACTCACCGTCAATCGGCAAATCCGCAAGCACAATATCCATGTTGGAGTTGTAATCCCAGGTGTCCCCAGGCGTGGTTTGATAGTGCCACAGATAATCACCAGTATCGGGGTCCAGGGCAACTATAGAACAGAGAAACAAATTATCTCCACCACCTGGACTTCTGATTTGCCTGTTCCAGGGTGAGCCGTTGCCAGTTCCTATGTAGAGTTGGTCCAGTTCGGCATCATAGGTAAAGCCATGCCAGGCATTGCCGCCACCCCCATGCAGCCACCACTCTCCAGTCCATGTTTCAGCCGCCATTGCCATGGCATCATTTTCGAATCCATCGTCAGGATTTCCCGGCACTATGTAGAAGCGCCAGGCTTGTTCGCCGGTGTTGGCATCGTAGGCTGTTACGTAGCCACGATTCGGACCATGTTCTGTGCCACCATTGCCAATTAGGACCTTGCCCTTAAATACCTTAGGTGCACCGGTGATATACATCGCCAGCTCTGGATCGATTGTTTGCGCACTCCAAATTTCTTCACCAGTATGACGATCAACTCCAATAAGCCTGCCATCCCAGGTTGCGACGAAAACTTTATCTTCCCACAGGCCAATCCCACGGCTGTTGTCCCAACCCACACGCATTCTTCGGGAGGCATGTTCAGCAACCTGGGGATCGTAGCGCCACAGCTCCTCCCCACTGCTCGCATCGATCGCGCGAACAACGTTCATTCCTCCAATAAAGTAGAGTACGCCATCGACAACTAAGGGTGTAGAGACCAGACTACGACTGTTTGGCAGGTCGATGTACCAATCGGGCTGGAGACTGGCAACATTTGCTTTGTTGATCTGCTCGAGCGGGCTGAAGCGTTGCTCACTATAGGTTCTGCCGAACGCGAGCCAGTTCTCTCCCATGCTTTCGTTAGCCATGGTGGCGTCGTTTATCGCTGTAGCCTCTTGGGCCAAGGTGCTTGTCGCGACCCAGATTGTCACAGCAGAAACAACATATTTGGCTAATCTCAGATTTGTCATGTTCTTTCACTCGCAGAGTTGAAAACCATCGGCGATGCTTTCGGTTTAAAAAGTCTTTCTTCTTTATATAGGCAGTTATTCAATCGCATGCTAAAGCGCGAAGACCCAAATGGCAGGCTGGCCAGGACTGTCCTCTACGTGTCCGGTGAACTGACCCAATATCCCAAGCCAGATGCCCATATGCATATTGAGCTGGCCAGATACGATTGCTACATACTGTTTGTTCCCGACAGAGTAGGTAATTGGAAATGATGCTGGGATGGCATCGAGTTGAGTTTGCCACAACTGCTCTCCAGTTCTCTGGTCAAATGCCTTAAAAGAGCGATCCATAAAGCCGGCGAAAAGCAGACCCCCCTGGGTGCTTAAAGTGGCAGAACTGGGAGGCATTTCCTGGCGGTATTGCCAAACCATTTCTCTGCTCTGCAAGTCTATTGCCTGCAGACTGCCAAAGTTGCCATCACTGTCAGGCAAAGGGGCCGGGTCCATGCGCAGACCACTGCTCAGCAAACCAGCTTCGCCAGTGAGTCTGGTGTTCATACAAATTTCAAACAATGGGACGAAAAGCAGGCCAGCACCTTCATTGGTGGAAGTTGCAGGCCAGTTACGACCGCCCTGATACATTGGACATACCAGACGAGTCGTCTCTGAGTCAGGATAGATTCCGGGGTTGATACTTTTGAATCCAGTTTCGGGATCGATGTGTCCAACTATGTTTTGGATGCCAGTATCGATGGAAAACAGGTACTCACCGCTAGCAGCATCCAACGCGTCGAACAGGGCAGGCTTACCCGCGGTCAGAATCAGTTTTCTTGATTCTCCGGTGACTTCCATCTCAACGATAGTGCGCTCGAAAATCCAGTCATGATCGAACTGGTCGTTCGCCATATGCTGATAATGCCAAACCAGCTCGCCGGTAGTGGGTCTTAGCGCAAGTGTGCTATTGGTATACAAGGCATCATTGCTTACCCCATCGACACCAATGGGATAAAGCAGAGGGGCTGTGTTGTAAGTCGGAGAGGCACCAAAGAACACCAGGTCGAGCTCTGGATCATAGCTGCCGGGAATCCATACAGATCCGCCCTGACGCTCTGCAAGTGGAATGTTGTTCCATGTGTTGCCGCCGATTTCATCGGGACGGGCGATGGTGTTAAAGCGCCAGGTCTCGGTGCCGGATTCCAGGTCTATAGCTACAATGAAGCCGCCCCCAGGAACACGTGAACCGACTACACCCTGAATTACTTGCCCAGCGGCGATTAGCGGAGCACTGCGCAGTACATAACCGGTCACTCCTTGAGTCTCTATCCTGTGATCCCAGATGACATTTCCGCTACGGGCATCCAAGGCAACTATATAGCCATCAGAAGTCGGCAGCACTACCTTGTTGCCATGTAGCGCCAGTCCAAATTTTTGACTGGTTACTGCGCCGCCCCGGTGGCGATATCGCCAGAGCAGTTGCCCGTTTGTTGCATCCAGTGCCAACACCACATCACCTGCACTGTAGAGAAACATGACGCCATCATGTACCAGTGGCGTTGGCATGTTATTGCCAGGGGTGATTCGCTGGCTCCATGCTAACTGCAGATTTTCTACATTGCTGGTGTTGATTTCGGTGAGTCCTGAATGACCCTGACTTGCATAAGTGCGGCGCCAGATTAGCCAATCAGAATCCGGTGGGTTTTGCAGCGTGTCGTCAGTAATAGCTGAATAGCTCTGCAATAGCGGAATCGATTGCGGATCAACAGATAGTGATTCTAGCGTGCTGGCAGGATTTGATGCTGTTTCAGACAGCGCTCTACCTAGATTAAATTCTTGCTGGGCGTTGCTTCCTTTGAACGAAGCAGTCGTTACTAGCAGAACTGATAGGTGAATAGTAACTTTGATCGATGCGCAGCAAACTCCGAATAAACTGGCCAAGCGCGAAGGTTTCATTTTGCCCTAGTGCGCCAGCGGTGTCGGGCGAACTTGTACTTTACCGACATAGGACCGGCCCACTTCACTGTGAACGATTGGATCCAGACCATTGGTGAACCACAATCCCCTGCCTTTCCATCCGGCAGACGCATCGTCAATGCGGCCGTCCAGTCCTCTGGTATAAGAATTTAGAGGGTAGGGGATACGAATGATCGTAAATTCTTCCGATACTTGATCGAACGCCAGTAAGGAGTCTGAGCCAGTGCCATTGAGAACGATGGTGTTTTCTCCCAGGCCCGACGTATTGAATTGATCGACAAACAAGTAGTAATGAAAATCGGCATTGCGTTCATCGGCTGGGTTGTCGCCAGTATTCATTAGTGGCCCAGGGCTTCTATAGATAGTCCAGCCTTCCGCACATTGATCGCCAGATCCCCAGGTTTGACTGCACAAAGATCGATCGAAGCGACCCAGGTGTCCACTGCCACCCAGCGCTACCCAAATGATCCCATTGGTATCGACATCAACAGCACGAGGGCCAGATCCAGGATCAGGTGGAATGAAAGTTTCAAACGTGCCACTTTCCGGTTCGAAACGGACTAAACGTCCGCTGCCCCCGTTCGGTTGGGACGTCCAGATACTTCCATCTACAGGATTGGGGATCACGCCATAGTTGAAGCCCCGAATTTCCTGATCGGCACTGCCGTCGCCATCACTGTCCACGACGATTTGTGCATACCCTTGTGCCTCCGCCAAGGTGTCGGGGTTATCTGCATCATATTTACCTGGATCAAACCAACCGATGCCAAAGGAATCGCCGCTCGTCCACAACACACCATCCTGGTCAAATTGCAGGTGATGCGTGCCATAACAGGTATCGATCAATTCAAATTCTTCAGTTTCGGGGTCGAACCAGCCTAGTTGTCTATGGTGGTAGTTGCCTGCGATGCCAGGCTCGTCCTTGCAGAAGTCAGGGAGATCTTCATCCCATTCACGTCTGACCTGCGTGGTTATCCAGACTTTGCCTTGATCATCAAACATTGGGTTGTGAGGATTTGCAGGATTGGGATATTGGCCTTCGAAATTTGTAATACCAGGCTCGACGGGACAACCGAGGGAACCAAATCCCATGGGAACGTCCTGAGTCGTTCCTCCATTCTCTCGCTTCCATACCTGATTGCACCAGGGAGTATCAAAATCGTTTAAGGTGGGAACCGAATACGCGGATGCACTATGACTAACCGGATCCACTGCAAGTATCCGGTCGTTACCAAGGTCCACACCATAGATGGAGCCGTTGGCAAATAGAGTGGGATTCCGCTTGTCTGTGGCGATCTCGTCGTGGGCATAGGTAAAACCATCGCCCCATTCCCACTGTGTGATGACAAGATTACGTTCCAGAGCTTGCGGCCGAGGTGGTGTGTCCGGAGTTTCACCTGCCCGAATGCGATCAGTCCACTCAGACAACGCGTCTAACAATTGATCTCTGCCGAAGCCATTGGCGACGCCATTCATATTCGTGGACTTTCGCAAGCCCAGATCAAACAGCTCCCGATTCTGAATACGGGTCATCAATGAGCCTACCTGATGACAAAGCTGGCAATTTAATTTGAAATTATTTACCCAGGCAGGGTCGTGGTCAGGAGGATCTAACAAAGAGAGCCAGTAGCTGGCGGGAAAGATGGATGCCGCTTCTATAGCGCTATCCGCGTTAGATACTTCCAGTTCGATATCGCCGCCAGGCTGAGAAGTAGTCTTGTCACTATCTCTCAACCCATAGCCGCGTACCCATACCTGGTACGTCGCAGCAGGTAATTCAGGGATAACAAAACGGCCATCGTCATCGGTGACTACAATCTTGCGATAAGGTGTTGCTAATTCATCAGTCTCAGCGATAACCCAAACTCCAGCCTCCGCAGTACCGTTTACATTGCGCACTATGCCGTCGATGAAGTCTGCTGTTGCAGCCGCTGTGGCTTCAGGCTGGGGGTTAGAATTGGATTGTTCTGATTGAGGAGAGCAAGCCGTTAATACTGCGGCTAGAATTATTCCTGCAAAGAGAACTGCTTGGTGTTTGTTCATAGTTCTCCCACAAAGTTGAGTGTTGAGACTTGTTACCAATTTAGTATGCGATGGAGATGAGTCTTAGCTATCAACGACTTCGAATAGCCAAACGCTGCCGCTGGTAACTCCTATTCCGGCCTGGGGGTTGACTCCTGCAGGCCCTCCAAAATATTTGCGGCCTATTTCAGACATGACTTCCGCCGTAATTGGACCTTCTGTAATTCGATTGAGCCTCTGTTCATAAATGTTGCCGTCGATACGGATGAGTATTCGGTTGTCCTCTTCCATATAGGTTGGCCATTGTTTCCACAATCTGCCGATCCCGGAATTCATGTAGCCGCTTACGATATAGAGTTTGCCATCGATAACCGGAACCCAGACGGTGCGAGACGTCGTTGGATTCAAGGTTTGAATCTCGATTTCTTCTCGTTCCTTGATGAAGTCCCAATTTGACGGCGATGCTGTTAGTTCGCCACTTCTAAATGGTCCGCCTATGCTAATGGTGAACCAGGGCCAGAACTCCACTGGTCCGTCACTCATGCGCATGGCGCCATATGACACTCCGATCAAAACGAAGATACCGACAATAACTATCCCAAACCACTTTGCGATTCTCTTCATCATAAGCTTTGTTTTCTCAAGAGGTTATGTCCAGTAGATACCGTGCATTAGCTTAATCTGTGGGGTATGGGCACAGTCAAGTCGGCGCGCTAATTGATTCGTTAGACTGAAATTATTCGGGGTTGGAAGAATTCAGCTCTAATGAATGTAAAATATGAGCCATGACCTGCCAGAAAAACACGAGGCTCGGACCCATCCTGGATAGCGCTGGCAAGCGTTCAGTATGGGTTGCGATATGACTGCCATTGCAAAAGTTTCCCCAGGACGACAAGCCATGCTCGTAACAATCATCGCAGTCCTGACAGTCCTGGTTGTGGCGTCTTATGTATTCGCTAATTCCTACAACACCCGCGTCATAGAAGAGCTAAGGACTCAACCCGAAGGGGAGCGCGCAATACGCGTTATGGCAATCACTTTTCCAGATGGCCGTATGCTGCCAGTCAATTACCTGAGAGAAGGCAATACGGTATTTGCAGCTTCAGATTTTAATTGGTGGAAATCCATTAGTCCTGGCGGTAGTAAAGTTAGTCTTCTGATCAAAGGAGAGGATCTTTCAGGCACTGCTTCAGTATCGCAGGATGAAGAGTACACCTATGAGGTGTTTGAGCGATTGCGTCCCGACGCGCCTACCTGGGCTTCGAAGCTCGTTGGCGCAAAGCTCGTGATCATAGAACTGGATTGATGCTGTTATCCAATATGGATTGTTACCAGCAATATGGAAAGAAGAGTAATTACAAATGACAAAAAGCTTTAACTCAAACTATGACGATGTCATTGCAGACTATCGATGCGAGCGTCCAGAAAAATACAATTTTGCCACCGATGTGATAGACGCATGGGCTGACAAGAATCCAGATAGTCGTGCTTTATTCTGGATCGACGACGAAGGTAATGAAAAGACAAGAACATTTGCTGAGATATCCACAAACTCCAAGAAACTCTGCAATGCTTTGCGCGCTGCTGGCATAGAGCGTGGAGATACGGTAATTGTGATTCTGGCCAGGGAGATCGAATGGTGGGAAGTCTTTACGGCAGTACTCCGTTTAGGCGCAGTTATCTCGCCTGGCACTACTCAGCTCTCCAGCAAAGACATCGAGTATCGCTTGCAGGCTGCCTCGGCAACTTGTGTGGTCACGAATCAGGCCAATGTTGAAAAAGTTGATGCGGCAGAGTCCTCTTGTCCAAGCCTCAAAACAAAACTGGTCCTGGATGCTGAAATCGAGGGCTGGTTGAACTATGAAAAATGTCTACGTGAATACGACGAAAACTTTGCAGCAATAGCAACACGTGCGGACGAAGATTCCATGTGTTACTTCACCTCCGGCACCACTGGCTATCCTAAAATGACCATCCATTCTCATAGTTATGCCATGGGTCATATTCCTACTGGCAAGTACTGGCTGGATCTCTCTGAAGATGATCTGCATTGGAATATCAGTGATACCGGTTGGGCAAAGGCTGCCTGGAGTAGCTACTTCGGGCCATGGTTGTGCGGCGCAACACTCTTTGTTCACAACGGTGCAGCATTTAATGCGCAACAAACGCTGGAAATTCTCCAAAAATACCCCATCACAACGATGTGCGGCGCACCCACAATCTACCGAATGTTGGTGCTGGAAGACTTGCAGCAGTATTCGTTCACTAGTTTGCGTCATTGCGTGGGCGCAGGTGAGCCATTGAATCCGGAAATCATCGATATTTGGAAGGCAGCCACAGGAATCACGATTCGTGACGGCTACGGACAGACCGAAACCGGTATTCTTTGTGGAAGTTTCCCTG
>JANQJM010000033.1 GCA_028281635.1 Pseudomonadales bacterium
ACGCTCATGAGCCTCATCAATGATGATGACCTCATACTTGTTCAGAAATCGATCTTGCTGGATCTCGGTAAGCAGGATGCCATCCGTCATAATCTTTAAAAATGAATTGGCCGCCATTCGTTCATTGAAACGAATCTGATAACCCACTCCGGCACCGAGAGTCACCGCTAACTCGTCAGAAATTCGATTGGCAACGGAAACTGCGGCCAGTCGTCTTGGTTGGGTGTGACCAATAAGACCTTTTCTTCCAAGACCCGCCTGCAAACAGATCTTGGGCAGCTGTGTGGTTTTGCCGGAACCTGTGTCCCCGGCGACAATCAGAACCTGATGTTGTTTCACCAACTCCACAATTTCTGCTGCCTTTTCAGAAAAAGGCAGCTGCTCCGGGTAGTCAAAAGTGGAAGGAATCGCTTGTGCGCGTTGTTGGCAGGCTGCAACAGAAAGACTAATTGCCTGTTCGAGCTGGCCTAGCTGTTGACTCAGGTTTCTGGTACTGCCGGAGCGCGCAAGCTTTCGCAAACGCCTCCGCAAGCGATGCACGTCAGCGATCTGACAGTCGGCAAGTGCGGCACTTAGTTTTTCTATAGCCTCAGAAGTCAAAGCAGTGGGATTTTCTGTCATGGATATGCCGAAGGCATACGTGGCAACTAGTGACGCAATTCGCGCCTTATGATTTTACCAACGTTGGATTTCGGAAGGTCTGTCGCATACTCGATTTCACGGGGTATCTTGTAGGGTGTCAGACCCGATTTGCAATGGGCGATGATTGTATCTTCGTCTGGGGCATTTTCTGAACAAACGACGAACAACTTGATCTTCTCGCCCATCCGCTCGTCCGGGACTCCAATAACAGCACTTTCCAGAATATCTGGATGTTGATTCACCCAGTCTTCCACTTCATTGGGGAACACATTAAACCCGGAAACCAGTATCATGTCTTTCTTGCGATCTACTACCGTAATGAAGCCTTCATCTGTCATTTCTACGTAGTCGCCAGTCTTGAACCAGCCATCATCGGTAATAGCCTCGCGGGTGGCTTCTTCCTGTTGCCAGTAACCAAGCATGACTTGAGGGCCTCGTACCCAGGCTTCACCCCTCTCCCCAAGAGCCACATCCTCCCCATTCTCATTCACTACTCGAATCTCAGTTTCAGGGAGCAATTTACCGACACTGCCGATTCTGACTTCACCTGGCAGATTGACTGATACCACTGGTGAGCATTCGGTGAGTCCATAACCTTCATAGATTTCGCAACCGGTTACATCCAGCCATTCTTGCGCCACTGAAGTAGACAATGGCATCCCTCCAGCACCGCAGAAGCGAATTCTGGAGAAGTTTATACTTTGAAAATCCTTGTGCTTGAGCATTGCCAGATAAAGCGTGTTAATCCCTACCAGACCACTAATGGGGTAGTCTTTAAAGGTCTTGATAACGCTATCAAGATCCCTGGGGTTGGGAATCAGCACATTGTGATTTCCCGCAAATGGCATTGCCAAGCCATGCAACAGAAATGCATAACTATGGTACATCGGTAACGGTGCAGCCAGCGTTTCCGTTTTATCTTCAATCACCAACAGGCAGCGTGAGCGAAGCTGCATCATATTGGCGATTAAATTGTTATGACTGAGCATGGCACCCTTGGCAAAGCCAGTGGTACCGCCAGTGTAGAGAATCACCGCCACGTCCTCGCCACTACCGTAATCGATTGAATTCTCATCCAAAGGTTTTGTATAGGAGACGCAATCTGAAAAACTTATCGCCGAGGGCAAGGAATAACCCGGAACCATTCTGCGAACATGGCGCGCGAAAAAATTCAGGAGCAGTCTCTTTGGTGGCGACTGCAAATCGCCCAGCCTGGTCACGATCACGGTCTTAATTTGCGTCTTGGCAATTACCTTCTCAAGTTTGTGACAGAAGCTATCGAGGATGACGATTCCTTTGACCTCTGAGTCGACAAACTGATGCTCCATCTCTGTCGCAGTGTACAAGGGGTTGGTGTTTACGATAATCAATCCGGCCTTGACCGCGCCCAGCATCGCTACAGGAAACTGCAGAAGATTGGGTAATTGAAGAGCGATATGGTCGCCAGGTTTAAGATCAGTTTCATTAATAAGATAACTGGCGAAACGAGTGGCGAGCTCGTCAATCTCGGCATACTGCATAGTCTTGCCTAAACAGCTATAAGCATCGCGGGCGCCGTGTTCTGCAGCGATGTATGAGAACACTTCACGGAGAGACCCGTACTGTTCAGGTCGTAGGTCTTCTGTTAATTTTTCCATAGAACTTTGGCGAAAGAAGTCGCTGTGACTACTTGGTCAGCAACGCCATTGCTTCTTCGAGCCCCTTGACCGTAAGTGGAAACATACGGTTCTCCATGAGTTCTTTTACAATCTCTATGGAATAACTGTGTTCCCAGTAATCTTTAGGGGTGGGGTTAATCCAAACCAGATGCTCAAAAGTGTCTGATAGTCGCTTCATCCAGACAGCTCCAGCTTCTTCGTTGTAGTGCTCGATGCTGCCCCCAACATGAGTAATCTCGTAAGGGGCCATGGTTGCATCACCAACGAAAATGACTTTGTAGTCTTTGCTGTACTTATGCAAGATATCGTAAGTGGGTGTGGTTTCGGCGTGCCTCCTACGACTCTTCGTCCAAACCGATTCGTAGAGGAAATTATGGAAGTAAAAATACTTCAGGTGTTTAAACTCCGTGCGCGCCGCTGAAAACAGTTCTTCACAGAGTTTTACGTGAGGATCCATAGAGCCCCCAACGTCGAAGAACAACAACACCTTCACGGCATTGTGTCGTTCCGGCACCATCTTGATGTCCAGCAATCCCGCGTTGCGTGCCGTAGACGAAATAGTATCGTCCATATCCAACTCTTCTTCGGCACCTGTACGGGCAAACTTCCTGAGCCTGCGCAAGGCCATCTTGATGTTGCGCGTACCAATTTCGACCGAATCGTCGAGATCACGATAGTTGCGCCGGTCCCAGACTTTTACCGCTTTCTGATTGCGCCCTTCATCCTGTCCAATTCGAATGCCTTCCGGGTTGTACCCGTAAGCACCGAATGGCGAAGTACCACCAGTGCCAATCCACTTGTTTCCGCCCTGATGGCGTTTTTGCTGCTCTTCCATGCGCTTGCGAAACTCTTCCATCAGTTTCTCCAGCCCACCCAAGGCTTCGATTTGAGCCTTTTCCTCATCGCTCAGCATGGATTCGAATTGCTTGCGGAGCCAGTCTTCAGGGATCTCGAATAGAGAGAGATCACTCACCACGTCAATCTTCTCGAAGTATTTGGCGAAAGCCAGATCAAACTTATCGAAATTTTTCTCGTCTTTTACAAAGCAGGCTCTAGAGAGATAGTAGAAGTCATCGACGTTGCCAAAGATGATGTTTCGCTTCAGACACTCCAATAAAGTGAACAATTCTGTAAACGATACAGGTAACCGTTCTTGCTTGAGTGTCATGAAGAAATTTATCAGCATTAACGCTTCGCCCTGTGCATAAAGGCCAGTTTCTCTAATAGATGAACATCCTGCTCGTTCTTTAACAACGCACCATACAATGGCGGGATGGCGTTTTTCGCATCGTGATCTTTCAGTACATCTTCGGGGATGTCATCTGCCATTAGCAGTTTTAACCAATCGATTAGTTCTGAGGTGCTGGGCTTCTTCTTCAAACCAGGTACTTTGCGCACATCGAAGAATATGTCCATGGCCTGACTGACCAGTTGCTTCTTGATGTCCGGATAATGCACATCCACAATTTTCTCCATCGTTTGTGGATCGGGAAAATCGATGTAATGAAAGAAACACCGGCGCAGAAAAGCATCTGGAAGTTCTTTTTCATTATTACTCGTAATAATAACGATGGGCCGTGTCTTTGCTTTAACCATTTCCTTGGTTTCGTATACAAAGAACTCCATCTTGTCGAGCTCCAACAAGAGATCGTTAGGAAACTCGATATCAGCTTTATCGATTTCGTCAATCAATAACACAGCTTGATTTTCGGAGGTAAACGCCTGCCAGATTTTTCCTTCGACAATGTAATTCGCAATATCTTTTACTTTTTCATCACCGAGTTGCGAATCTCTCAGGCGTGATACTGCATCATACTCATACAATCCCTGCTGAGCCTTGGTAGTGGATTTGATATGCCACTGGATAAGAGGCAAATCCAATGCTTTGGCAATCTGTTCGGCCAGCATGGTTTTACCTGTGCCTGGCTCACCCTTAATCAGCAGGGGCTTTTGCAATTGAATCGCAGCATTGACCGCAAGTTGTAATTCGTCGGTAGCGACGTATTCCTGTGTTCCAGTGAAATTCATACATCCAATTCCAGAAATGATTAACGGCGTTCATTTTAAATGGAGGCCATTGATTAATACAGAAAAACCCGGGCCCTGGATCAGAGCACCGGGTTTTATTGTGGGTCGTGAGTGCCGTGGGTGGACTGCTGAGGAATCTACTTTAGGCGCCTGCTTCGATCAGACGACGACCACGTTCGGTGATGTACCAACGCACTCCTTTTCTACCACCGACTTTGCCAGCCAGAGATTTGAGAGTCAGAAAACCGAGTGTTTTAACCATGGTCGATTCGTCGGTGTCCGCTTCCCGGCACAAGCCAGCAAGTGAACGGTAAATAAAACGGCCACAACCAAGAGTTTTAAGCACCTTGGACGAAGTGGAATCCAACTCCTCCGGCACCGGCGCAGCTTCGCTACTGTATTCTGCCAGATCGTCTTCGGTTTCCGTATCAATCAGAGGTAACAGCTCTTCCTGCAGCTGCCGCAATTGATACTGCAGCATGTCCACCCGGTCATTGGATGACCGAGCCTCTGCCAGTACATCGTCGGATACGTTGCTCATAAAGAAACGCGGCGAGATAGCTACTGCCAGACAAATGGCTACATAGTTCAAAAGATTGGCCGGATCGCCTTCACTATCGACAATCAGGGAACTGCCAAACACGCTCAATACAAATGGCACCAGAAAAGTGACGAAGATGCCCAACATGACGAATCGGATGAGTAGATTCAAATCTGCTGTGCGTCTGGTAGCTATGGTGTAGTAATTGATGATGCCGCCGGCGGCACCAACCAGAATCATAATAAAAACCAGCGAGCTGAAATGACCCATGATATACCTCTTAATGCTAAGCCACTGTTTTGTTTTGGTATTTTGCCCTTCTACGGCGGTGGCAGCAATTGAGGAAGGCTATGCGGCCAGGCGCAGAAATCAGGGAGGGAAAGTCTACTTTATTCGTATGACACTTTAAATTACAAAATTAACTTATTGTAATCTAAGCTTTTTTGCTTTTTCTGGAAAGAAAATAGACCAGTGTCGCTGCAAATTCTGCAACGATTAAGGCCAGGATCAGAGGGACCAGGGCTCTGCCCGCCGCGTCAAGGCCGATAGTGATGGCATCAAGAGCGACAATCATCAAAGCCGGAGCCAGAGTCGTCCCATCGACGTTGGCATACCAGGGAGTGGCTATCAGGGCCAGCATTAATGCCCTGAGACTATAGGAAATCCAGCGCTGTCGCTTAAAGGCGGTGACACGCCAGTAAATCCAATAAAAGATGCAGGCAGCGAGACCGTAGATCAACCAAACTGCCCAAAAGTTGTCACCTGCTTCCATACGCTATTCGGTCAATCCACATTCACCCAACGAATCACATGTTCATGATAACCCAGCGGATGCACATGATCTTCGGACAGTGCCTTGTCTTTAACGCTGATACCTGCGTCTTCCATGGCTTGTTTGGAACCTGCCAATAGCGGGTGCCAGCTATAAAGAGGTTTGCCTTCCATTCGCAGACGATAGGCACAGGTTTCTGGCATCCAATGCGCATCATTCACGTTCATCGTCGATACCTGTAAACAATCAGGCACTTTCTTACTGCGCGCTGAGTAGCAACCACAACCACCCGCATCCAGATCATAGTAACGACAAATTACCCGGGTCCAGACAATGTCACCGCTATCTTCGTCCTGCAGCTTCTTCAAACAGCAACGACCACAGTGGTCACATAAAGCCTCCCATTCAGCAGTGTTTAAATCGGTTAGGGGCAATTCCCAGAATTTCTCTCGCAGAGCTGAATCGTTCATCGGTTTTAACTGACACCCAAAGCGCGCTCGAACTCTAGCTGAAGGGCTTGTTGTCGCCACCCTTTCAATGGCGAATTCCAAACCAGCTGTCCCGATTGCTCGTAACTCTTCACCAGGTCCTGTAGCCAGCGCTTGCGCGCGAGCAGTTCAGGCGCAATGTTCAATTCGTCGGCCTTGTTCAACACGATTTTGCGCCAGCTCTTCAGAGTGTCCCGATACTTGGGATGCAATGGTGGATTCAAGAGGTCGCGATTGATGCTGTCGGCTTTTGCGGGCTGATTGAGTAAATCGACTATTGCCTTTCCGTGTTTGCGTTTAACCTCTTTACTGACTTCTTTCAGGGCGAACAGAGAATCTGCCTCGAACTCATGGTGTGAACTAAATTCACTAGCGATAGCAAACAGCTCATTGTCTTTAGCTATCCAGTTACGCGGTTTGTTTCTTGAGCGGGATTCTTTTTCCCTCCATACACAGAGCGACTGCAGAATCGCGAGGCCTTGATCTGTAAGTTTCCAGGAGTTTGAAATTCCAGCGTAAAGAGTTTTCCAGACATCCGGATCCTCGATTTCATAGACTGCGGCGACCAGTTCCTGCATGTCTTCGCCCAGCCATTCGATCAGAGCACTGGATCGTAGATTCTTCTCTAACACTTGATAGAGTGTAACCAAGTACTGAACGTCAGCCGCGGCGTATTCGAGTTGCGCATCAGACAGTGGTCGCCGTAACCAGTCTGATCGAGTTTCGCCCTTGGCCACATCGATGCTCAGTAGCATCTTTACCAACGCTTGATAGCTGAGACTGAAGCCAAGACCCGCATATGCGGCAGCCGCTTGTGTGTCAAAAACTTTCTGGGGCACGGTTTCAAATACGGAAAGTAACAGAACCAGGTCTTCGCTTCCCGAATGCATAACCCACAAAAGATCTGGATCTGACAGTAGCTCGATAAACGGAGACCAGTCTTGAATACAGAACGGGTCGACCAGGCTGATAGAGTCTCCATCCGACAATTGCAGTAGTCCTGGCTTGGGATAAAAGGTGTTGGTCCGGATGAATTCTGTATCTAAAGCCAAATAGCTTCGTCGTTGCCATGACTGACAACACGATTCAAATTGTGCAGTTGACTCGATCAGGCTGACAGGAAGTGTATCGTTGGTCATCTTTTTACGGGCTTTCCATGACCTTACGCCCACTGAACGCATGACTCAGTGTCCCGCCGTCAACAAACTCCAGCTCACCGCCAACAGGCACACCATGTGCGATTCGGGACACCACGACCTTGGCTTCACGAAACTGTTCTGCGATGTAGTAAGCGGTTGCATCACCTTCCACAGTTGGATTGCATGCGATTATGAGTTCTTCAATATCCTGCGCATGGACTTTATCCACTAGCTGCCCAATACCCAGTTGTTCCGGACCTATACCATCGATAGGGGACAAGTGCCCCATCAATACAAAGTAGATACCGCGAAAGGTGCCTGACTGTTCGATAGCAAAGATGTCCGCAGGTGACTCGACAACACAGCAAAGTTTTTTGTTACGCGAGTGACTGGCGCATATCCTGCACAGCTCTTCCTCGGTAAAAGTACGACATTCTTTGCAGTTGCCGACGTGTTCTATAGCCTCTTCCAAAGCTTTGCTTAGCTTGGTCGCGCCTTCTCTATTTCGCTCCAGCAGATGAAGCGTCATGCGCTGAGCAGATTTCGGGCCAACCCCTGGCAAACAACGAAAAGCTTCGATCAGTTGATCAATTAGCGGACTGGAATTCATCGGATAAACCTAGAATGGAAACTTGAATCCTTCAGGCAGGTTTAATCCGCCAGCCATAGCTCCAAGTGCTTCCTTGTTTTTATCTTCCAGCTTTCTGACTGCATCATTAAAGGCTGCAGCGATTAAATCCTCGACCACTTCCTTATCTTCGCCCAAGAGATCTGGGTCCAGATTCACAGCAACGACGTCGTGCTTCCCATTCATTGACACTTTTACCAACCCAGCCCCGGACTCACCGTCCACTACCTGGTTAACCAGATCCTGCTGAGCTTTCTGGAACTGCTCCTGCATCTGTCTGGCCTGTTTCATTATTTCGTTTAAGTCAGTCATTACTATCTCTGGTCTTCTACTGATTTTATTGAATCCACCGCGATGCTTGCCGAAAATCGCTTCACCAATTCCTGAACATTGTCATCCTGTTCAAACTGTTGAACCAGGTCTTCTTGCTTCTCTTTCTTTAACCTGGCCTTTTGCTGCGCAGGGGTTTCAGTATCAACGTCGCTTATCTCAATCTCTACTTTTAGGGCTCTGCCAAAAAATTGTGAAAGAACAGCTTCGAGTTTGGGTACGATCTCATCACTAAAAACGGCACTCTGCGCTGTATCCAACCGAAAGAAAAATCTATCTTTTTGAACTCGCAGTAGCTGTGAGTTGGCAAACACATTAGCAGCGATACCGGTAACAGGGAGAGAGGGAAACAAATCCAACCAACTTTCCTGATCTAGCGACTGCAATATTTCTTCTGTACTGGCGGGAGTCAACCCACCTTTAGGATCACCCTCTTCCGATTGTTCAGCTTGTGCAACCGGTGGCGGCTCCGCGTCCTTCTCGAGGTCTTTAGCCAGTGGCACTGGATCGGCCACCACGACATCTACTGGTGTAGATACTGGCTCTGTAGAGGAATCTGGATCTGGATTGATCTCAGTTTTATTTACTTCACTCAGTTGAGCGTTTTTTTTTAAGTCTTCTGCTTCCTTGGACTCTTCGGAAACTGTTTCTGTTGAATCAACCAGTGTCGCCTTTAGCTCTTCATCCACCAGCGTGGGAGAAAATACCATCATACGAATCAACAGCATTTCGAATGCAGAGCGGACGTCAATCCCGGCACGCAGATCAGCACGGCCTTTTACACCTATTTGATAAAACAGCTGTATGTCCTCTGCAGTGAACAGTTTCGCCAGGGATTCCAGCTGCTCTTTATCACCAAAACTGTTATCGATTGACCCTGGTGCAACCTGCGCGATTGCCAGCCGATGCAAAGAAGATAATAGACCATCCAGGGTATGTGCATAATCCGGTGATCTATCGGAAAGCTCATTCACCTGTTGCAACATGCCAGAGATATCTCCGGCCGCCATCGCCGATAGCAGACTATAGACCTGTTGCTGCTCTGGAACACCAAGCATTTCGACAACACTGCTCTTGGCAATCTTACCCTGGCAATAGGAAATTGCCTGATCAACCAGGGTCAAGGCATCGCGCATACTGCCAGCAGCACTCGCCGCAATTTGCCAAAGCGCCTCCTCATCGTATTCGATGCTTTCCTCCTGCAGTACTTTTTGCAGGTAATCAACGATCAACTTGGGACTGAGATTTTTGAGATTAAATTGCAGACAACGAGACAGAATGGTTATTGGCAACTTCTGTGGATCAGTTGTCGCAAACAGAAACTTGACGTGTGATGGAGGTTCTTCGAGTGTCTTTAGCAGTGCGTTGAAACTATGATTCGAAAGCATATGCACTTCGTCTATCAGATAGACCTTGAATCGCCCACGGCTAGGAGAGTACTGCACGTTTTCCAGCAACTCTCGGGTATCTTCCACTTTAGTTCTCGATGCAGCGTCTACTTCGATGAGGTCAATGAATCGTCCTTCGTTGATTTCCTTGCACGAGGCGCATACTCCGCAGGGTTGCGAGCTAATGCCCTCCTCACAGTTCAAACACTTGGCAAGTATTCGCGCCAGTGTTGTCTTGCCGACACCACGGGTACCGGTAAACAGATAGGCATGGTGGAGACGTTGGTTGTCCAGGGCATTAATGAGAGATTTGAGGACATGGGATTGTCCTGCCACCTGAGAGAAATTTGAGGGACGCCATTTGCGAGCGAGAACTTGATAGCTCATAAAACCTTAGCCGTCTTTCCGGAATTCCTCTACTGGATAGTTTCTCTCAATCCTGGCACGCAGAGATTGAGAAGTGGTAGCCCTTGCCAGCCACACCACGGCACATGAATCAGCTACTACCGTTGCTCCCTTCCGGGCCTGGCGGGGTTCATAACCTAGCATTGCGAGGGGACCGACAAGAGTTACCGGGGTCAATGATAACATAGACCCCGTTCGCTGCAGCGGCAGATTGGGCAGACTGGGCTACGGCAGAGCCAGTGTAATCAACATGGCACTTCCCCCACCGCCCAAAGCGAGAGAGATATGCTGCTTTCCGTCCGCTATATAGGACATGGGAGTTCCTGTGGGCGGCAACGGCAGTTCAATCTCATGTATGACTTCACCTGTCGCTTTATTGAACGCACGCAAGAGATTGCGATCGTTGTCACGTTGCGCCATAAACAATAGAGTTTTGGTCAGCAGCGGACCAGGGCCAGTATTATCGATGGCTCCCACTGGACCAGGATCGAGTATTCCCATATCGATTATTTGCTGACGAATGCCCTCACCATGGGGCACCACCCAGCCGTTATCCCCACTGTTCAAATCGATAGCCGTGATACGACCATAGGGAGGTTTGGTTAGCGGCAGTTCCTGAGGTCCGGAGATTGATCTCGCACCGCCACGAACGTAGCGCATTTCTTCGCGGCCCCGCCTGGCCTCGATTAGCTGTACGACAATAGGCCCCGATGCCGATGGCACATAATACATGCCAGTATCCGGATCGAATGCAGCACCGCGCCACTCACCTCCCCCTGCCCAGCCGGGAAACTGAATCGTGCCGCGCAAGGAAGGTGGGGTAAACACAGGACCATAATCAAATCTCTCGATACTCTGCAGAGCTTCCTGTCGCAACTCAGGAGTAAAATCAATGAGCGTTTCATCACTGATGCCCTGGGGTTCGAAAGGTGGCGGCCTGGTTGGAAATGGTTGAGTCAATGACAGGCTTTCACCCGGAACAGTTGACTGTGGCACTTCCCTTTCTTCGATAGGCCAGACAGGTTCTCCTGTGACTCGATCAAAGACATAGGTGAAACCTTGTTTTGATATCTGTGCGACCGCCTTGATCGGGCGACCATCTACAGTGATATCCACCAGAGTAGGAGCAGCCGGTAAGTCATAGTCCCACACACCATGATGCACCATCTGAAAATGCCAGACCCGCGCGCCAGTATCTACGTCAAGTGCCACAAGGCTCTCTGCGAACAGATTGTCACCCTTGCGCATACCACCATACCAGTCGTTGGTTGGTGTGCCGATAGGAATATAGGCAATACCCAACTCATCATCGGCACTCATGATGGTCCAGGAATTAGTGCTACCGGAGTATTCCCAGGATCCCTCTTCCCAGGTTTCGTTTCCGAATTCTCCAGCCTGCGGAATAGTTCTAAACATCCACTCCAGTTCACCAGTTTCGGGATCGAACGCGCGAACGTGCCCAGGAGGTGATTGAATACTACTGGGAGCATCGTTGACTATGGAGTTTACGATTGCTTTGTCATTGGTCACGAGAACCGGTGAAACAACACCGTACTGTTCCTTGTCGATCTCTCTTCCCAGACCCTCGCTAAGATCCACTCGTCCGTTGTCACCAAAACCAGGATCAGCTTGTCCGGTCTCTGCATTGAGAGACCACAAGTAAGCATCATTGGTCGCGAACAGGATACGGCGCTTGCCGTTACCTTCCCAATAAGCAACTCCCCGTGTGTTATAGCCAAGATTTGGAGGTCTGCCGGCTTCCCAGGCGCGAGTATCAAATGTCCACTGTACCTCACCGCTCTGAGCGTTCAGGGCAACCACCCGCCCGAAGGAAGTAGGCACATACATAACTCCATCAATAACGATGGGAGTTGCTTTGTACGCCCCGGGCACAGCGCGGGAGTTGCCAGCAGCGATGTTTGCCGCGACTGTCTCATTGTCCACACTGTCCCAGGTCCAGACTGTAGTTAACTGACTAACATTTTCAGCTGTGATTTGATCGAAGGGTTTGTATTTTGTTGAGCCATTGTCACCGCCATAGCTGGGCCAGTCCTGGGCAAAGCCTGACGACCCCCAAGATGCAAGGATAGATAGCAGAAGAAACTTTTTTATATGTTTTGACATCACTCCCCCAAAAATCGACAGCTTGTTTTGGAGAGAGAATACCCTGTGGTGGGGTTGGATGGGAGAGTTAATGCACAGCTTTTGTGAAGCTAAGCGATTAGTTGAACACCTGACGGGAGGGATTGATTCGGGGAGCGCCGCACTTCGTGCGACGTCTGCGCTGCTGCACCGTTTTCTAACCGAAGAGTTCTACATCGCAATCCGCTCAACAATAAACAATAAAGGGGTCCTTTGGACCCCTTTATTGTTTATTGGCGGTGAGGGAGGGATTGATTCGAATTTTGGCTAAGCCAAAATCCTCACCCCTTCGGGGCGTCACGCTCCGC
>JANQJM010000105.1 GCA_028281635.1 Pseudomonadales bacterium
GGGCTCTGGGGCAAGAAAGACTGATTGAAGTGCGTTTAACTCCAATCAGACAATCTTGCCCTCAAGCGCATCGCCGCCTGACTATGAATCTGACTGACCCGAGATTCACTCACCCCGATCACTTCACCGATTTCTTTCAGGTTGAGTTCTTCATCGTAGTACAGTGCCAGCACCAGCTTTTCTCTGTCTGGCAAACCATCTATGGCGCGGGCCAAATGGTCTTTAAAAGTATCTCGCTGCAGACCATCACAGGGACCGGGAAGTTCGCCGGCCGCCAATTCAATCGCTGAATCATCGCCCTCCATGATGTCATCGAAACTGAACAATCGACTACCTGTCGCATCTTGCAGGATCGCGTAATAGGCATTGAGATCGATATTCAACTCTCTGGCGATTTCCTGATCCTTGGCGTCCTTACCAGTTCTCGCCTCGATAGTTTTAATTGCTTCAGCGACTTTTCGAGATTTTCTGTGAACCGAGCGTGGTGCCCAGTCACCCTTCCGCACTTCATCCAGCATGGATCCTCTAATGCGAATCCCGGCATAAGTCTCAAAGCTGGCCCCCTTTGATACATCGTACTTCTTTGCCGCCTCCAGCAAACCAATCATGCCGGATTGAATTAGATCGTCGATTTGTACGCTGGCTGGCATTCTTAGCAGCAGGTGGTGTGCTATGCGCTTAACCAACGGTGCATAGCGATCGACAACTTCGTTTAAATCTTTGTCTTTAACATCAGTATGCGACTGCAGCTTTTCCTGCACTTTGTCGGCAACTGTTGCTCCTGTGGCTGAACCCATTCTCAATTATCCCGTTGTTTTAGTGTTTGGAATCCGGAACCGAAGTGCTCAACACGTCGATCCGAATCTCTGCAAGCATCGTTCGAAAGTGGTTATTGGGGATTGGTTGATTGTTCGAGTAGGGACGTGAAAGCAAATCAGCGGTGCTCAAACTGCCCGCTAATCTATTAGTTAAAAAGGCACCGAAGTCGGCCATAAATCCGTATTCGGCTGAAGTGTAAGCAGAGACCATCGTAACCTCCCCTTTTCGGTCACGGACAATGTCTGGCGCTGTGCGCATGCCTACTTCATGCAACTCTGTTACTGCCATGCTCAAGCTTTCTCCCTGTTTTCAACTACACGAAATCCGTTTCGCTAATTCTTATTGAAGCGCTTAAATAGAACGCCTGTTTGTTTTCTTGCGACTCGTCCTAAACAAAAAACTGTTTCTGACGATTTATTGCATAGCCCGATTGAATTCATCCTGAAGACGATCGTTATGCAGTGATCTCACCTCTCAAGATCAATTCCGGTTATTGCAATTCAGCAGTAAACGGAACCCTGTAGGGTGCAAAGCAATAACCGTTCCAGATCACAAGAAAGATTTAGCACATCGCTGAAACGCCCACGATACGAGGCTTGTAGGGATTTAGATCTAAGTAATCCGCGATGTGGGAATGAGATATGAGCAGAGAAAAACGCCGGTTTTTTGACGCTTAGCTCCGCATGCGCCAAAGAACCAGCACTTACTTAGGCCTTGGGCGGAGTCACACCAGTCTGTCCCATGTACTTACCTCCACGCTGTTTGTAAGTCACATCGCACTGCTCATCTGATTGGTAGAACAGCATCTGGGCGACGCCTTCATTGGCATAAATCTTCGCAGGCAAGGGAGTAGTATTGGAAAACTCCAGCGTCACATGCCCTTCCCACTCCGGCTCCAAAGGAGTCACATTTACAATGATGCCGCAGCGAGCATAGGTAGATTTACCGAGACACACCGTAAGCACATCACTGGGTATACGAAAATATTCCACGGTACGCGCAAGCGCGAAAGAATTTGGTGGAATGACGCAAACAGGTTCATCGATAGTGACGAAACTGCCTTCGTCGAAGTTTTTGGGATCGACCACATTGGTGGTGTGCACATTGGTAAATATTTTGAATTCGCTGGCACAACGCACGTCGTAGCCATAACTGGAAGTGCCATAGGAAATCACTTTGTTATCGCCGACATAGCGGACCTGGTCAGCTTCAAATGGCTCGATCATGCCGTGCTTGCTTGCCATTTCTTTGATCCAGCGGTCCGATTTTATTGTCATAACAGGGTTCTCACTCGCTGCGAGCTGATCTCGCGTGTCAGGCTATGCGCCACCAAAAACTGGGCAGGAATGATAAAGCCAAACCATATACCGCGCACCCGTTTATTGGGATCGGCGAATCACAGACAATGACTTATCAATTCCTTGAGTGCATAGAATTTAGTCAGCTTCTGCAGTAAACTGCGCATCCTGTCGTCAGGCGTCCTCCCGCCCAGTCATCTTTGCCAAAAACCTGGATTCGATCCGGTATCCACTCGCTGGCGTAAGCGGTGAACCGCTATAATGGGAGCTGGCGCAATCAATCGCACAAAGAGGACTAATCCAAGTGAAGAAATGGCAATGCATGGTCTGCGGATTCATCTATGACGAAGAGCATGGCCTGCCCGAGGAAGGTATCGCGCCAGGAACTCCCTGGAATGATATCCCCGACGATTGGATGTGTCCCGATTGCGGCGTCGGCAAAGAAGATTTTGAGATGGTCGAAATCTAAGGCCGTTACGCTCCTGCCCGTTGCCCTTTATCGAAACCAGCTAGACCCGTGAAACGTAGAATTCTCGTTACCAGCGCGCTGCCTTACGCAAATGGCGCCATACACCTCGGTCATTTGATGGAAGTCATTCAGACCGACATCTGGGTGCGCCTGCAAAAGATGCGTGGCCACGACTGCATCTATGTCTGTGCCGATGATGCTCACGGCACGGCCATCATGTTGAGTGCGGAAGCACAGGGGATTACCCCTGAGCAATTGATTGAAACAATGCAGCAACAACACGAGGCGGACTTCGCTGGTTTTCTGATTGGATTCGACAATTTTCATTCCACCCACTCTGAGGAGAACCGCCAGCTCTCGGAAAGCATTTATCTGGCAATGGATAGCAACGGTCATATAAAACGCCGTGCCATTACTCAGTTGTTCGACCCAGAGAAAGAGCTTTTTCTCGCTGACCGCTACATTGTGGGAACCTGCCCCAAATGCGGAGCGGAAAACCAGTACGGTGATAACTGTGAAGTATGCGGCTCGACCTATAGCCCGACAGAACTAATCGATCCACGCTCCGCTATTTCTGGCGCAGTGCCAGTGGAAAAGGAATCAGAACATTTCTTTTTCGACCTGCCCGCGTTTTCCGACATGCTTAAAAACTGGACTCGCAGTGGTGCTCTGCAGGAACCGGTAGCCAATAAACTCAGCGAATGGCTGGATGAAGAATTGCAGCAATGGGATATCAGTCGCGATGCTCCTTATTTTGGATTCGAAATACCCAATGCGCCTGGCAAATACTTCTATGTCTGGGTAGACGCGCCCATTGGTTACATGGCGAGCTTCAAGAATTTCTGCGAGCGTGAAGCTTACGACTTCGACAGTTATTGGAATAAGGATTCTGATGCAGAGCTTTATCATTTCATCGGTAAGGACATCATCAATTTTCACACGCTGTTCTGGCCGGCGGTTCTGACCAGCTCCGGCTATCGCACGCCAACGGCCGTATTCGCTCATGGCTTTCTTACGGTTGATGGCACGAAGATGTCCAAATCCCGCGGCACATTCATCAATGCCCGCACCTATCTGGACCATCTCAATCCGGAATACCTGCGCTATTACCTGGCTGCCAAACTGGCTTCCGGGATCGATGATCTGGATCTCAATCTTGAAGACTTTGTGCAGCGGGTCAATTCTGACCTGGTCGGTAAAGTGGTCAATATTGCCAGCCGTTGTGCCGGATTCATCGGTAAAGGATTCGACGGCATGTTAGCCGCGAATTTGGACAATCCCGAATTGCTGCAAGAAATTCAGAGTATTAAGGAAGCTGTCACCGAGCACTATGAAGAGCGTGAATACGGCAAGGCCATCCGGCTCATCATGGCGGCAGCGGACAAGGCCAATCAATACATCAATGACAAACAACCCTGGGTTATTGCCAAGTCGGACAAACAAGCGCCGGAGTTACAAGCCATTTGTAGTACTGGCATTAACGCATTCCGCTTACTGGTTTGCTATTTAAAGCCGGTGTTACCTGCTCTCTCGGAAAAAGCAGAAGAGTTTCTCAATGTCGAACCGCTGCGCTGGGACGATTTGGACAGCGTGCTAACCGAACATCGGGTAAACAAGTTTAAACCGCTGATTACGCGCGTCGAAAGCGACAAGGTAGAAGCCATGGTCAATGCCACTCAGCAGGAATACGAAAAGCAATCCAAACAGACAACGCAACAGGCTGCAGTAGCACCTGAAGATGCCACTGGTTTTGAAGCTGAGATTGAGTTTGATGATTTCATTAAAGTCGACCTACGCATTGCACGTATCGTATCCGCCAGCCATGTTGAAGGTGCCGATAAACTGCTGCAACTCACCCTGAATCTTGGTCTGGACAAAAACGGCGAGGCAATTACGCGCAATGTCTTTTCCGGGATTAAATCGGCTTACTCTCCAGATGATCTGGTGGGCAAGCTCACCGTAGTGGTCGCTAATCTGAAACCACGCAAAATGAAATTTGGCATGTCCGAAGGTATGGTTTTAGCCGCTGGCCCAGGTGGAAAAGACATCTGGTTACTGGAGCCCCACACTGGTGCAGAACCAGGTATGCGCGTCACCTAGTGTCTTGTTATACAAGGTCGGGCGCCGTTTCGCGGCGCCTCTCGTTCTTCCGGCCTTCTCCGAACCCAGACTTGCTGGCACCAGCCAGATGAAAGTAATAAGCTTGGGCACTGGTCACAAGACCTGAATTCCTGAAATTATTGGACATAGCTATGAGACTCACACCCTGCACCAGGCACTCACTTGTTAGAGCGCTAAGTACAATTCTGCTGACCGTGGGTGTGACGTTGAGCAGCCTATCCAATGCTCAGCTGAGCGAGATTCGGGATATTGAAGACTCCGTCATCAAGATTTATACCACACAGGCGGCACCAGACTATTTCACTCCCTGGCGCTTGTTGACGCCACGACAAAGTAGCGGCTCTGGTGCAGTCATTATCGGCAATCGCATTCTCACTAATGCTCACGTTGTCGCCAATGCCAGCTATGTGCAGGCACAGAAGCGCAATGATCCCAGACGTTATCAGGCCCGGGTAACCTTCGTTTCCCATGAAGCAGATTTGGCTCTAATCACAGTTGACGAGCCCGGCTTCTTCAGCGACCTGAAAGCATTGACCATCGGAGATTTGCCTGAACCTCTGCAAGAGGTATCTGTTTATGGATATCCAATTGGTGGCAAAACCCTCAGCATCACGAAAGGAATTCTTTCTCGAGTAGAACAACAAGTCTACGCCCATGCCGGCGCCTACCTTTTAGCCGGTCAGATCGATGCGGCAATCAACCCAGGCAACAGTGGTGGACCGGTCATTGTCGACCAACAAATTGTAGGGGTCGTCATGCAAGCCAATGCCGGTGGTCGCGCCGAAAACCTGGGTTACTTTGTGCCTCCCAGCGTGGTCCGACATGTCTTGCAAGATAGCGAGGACGGCGAACTCGATGGTTTTCCAGACCTCGGCTTTCGAACCCAGACCCTAGACAGTCCATCTGCGAAACTGGCCTACGGCCTGGAAAAGGACCAAAACGGCGTGCTGGTCATCAAGGTGTTCCCTAATTCGCCAGCAGACGGTGTTCTTCAAGAGAATGATGTCATTCTAAAAATTGATGATTACGAGGTCGCCGACGATGGCACTATCGAATTGACCGAAGATTTGCTGACCGACTACAAGCACGCCATTGACATGCATCATATCGGTGACACCTTGGAGATCACCTACTCCCGCGATGGCAGAGAACGCACGGTCGACTTGTACGCTGAGAAGGCATTACAGAATTACAGCCTGGTGCGTGGCGAACGTTTCGACGAAATTCCCCAATATTATATCTATGGTGGCGTCCTGTTCGTGCCCTTGAATATGAATCTAATCAAGCGCTGGGGCAACGATTGGAGTCGCAGTGCCCCAGTCAGCTTACTGCAGGCCCGTAACGAATGGAGTTCACCGGATAGACGTGAGCTGGTAGTCGCCTTGCAGGTGCTTGCTGCCGATGTGAACCTCGGATATCACGATTGGCGAAACTGGGTCGTGGAGTACGTAAACGGCGTACCTATTCGG
>JANQJM010000152.1 GCA_028281635.1 Pseudomonadales bacterium
TGTTCGAAATAGGCAGAGTTGTAAATACCTGGCGTCAATACAACGATAGAGGGATGTTTCACCTGACGTGGCGACAATGACGCCAACATGTCGAATAGCTCAGTAGGATACTCGGTTACCGGCCGAATATTGTAATTACTGTCGAACAGCTCCGGGAATACTCGCTTGGTTACCCGGCGATTTTCTAACATATAGGAAACGCCTGAAGGCACCCTGAGATTGTCTTCCAGAACATAGAACTGGCCATCTTGATCCTTGATCAGATCCGTGCCACAGATGTGAGCCCATACATTGTAACGGGGCTTGATGCCAACACACTGCTTGCGAAAATTGCCGGAATCAAAAATCAGTTCCCTGGGAAGTAACTTGTCCTTGAGAACTTTTTGCTCATTGTAGATATCGTGAATAAAACAATTCAGGGCTCGCAGCCGTTGTTCAAGGCCCTTGCTGGTCTTGTCCCATTCCGATGCTGCAATCATGCGCGGAATGATGTCCATGGGCCATTCACGGTCAATGTTTCCGGCATCACTGTAAACGGTGAAAGAGATGCCCATGGTCTTGATGGCAAGCTCTGCTGCCGTTTTCTTCTGCAACAGATCTTCGTGGTTTAGTGATTGTAAATAGCTGGCAAGACGTCGCGCAGGTTTGCGCGCGTAACCTGGACTGCTAATCAATTCATCAAAGAACTGACCAGGATTGTAAGACTTCCAATTGACCCGCATGTGAGGTTAATTTGACAAAGCGTGGTGGAACTAAACTACCCCATCCCCCAGGGTAGATCAAACTACAGCGGCCAGAAAAACAGCAGCAGCGGAATGGCGACAGTGACAATAACAATTTCCAAGGGTAATCCCATGCGCCAGTAGTCACCAAAGCGGTAACCTCCCGGCCCCATGATCAGTGCATTGTTTTGGTGCCCAATGGGAGTCAGGAAAGCACAGGATGCACCAACAGCCACCGCCATCAGGAATGCGTCGGGGTTTAGTCCCAGAGTGGTCGCGATGTTGTAGGAGATAGGCGCCATCAAGATCGCTGTCGCCGCGTTGTTCAACACGTCTGACACCGTCATGGTGACGATAAGAATCACCGCCAGGATAATGATCGGTGACAGGTCTCCCACCACAGCGAGAATACCGTCTACCAGCAGATCCGTAGTACCTGTGTCCTGCAGCGCGGCACCCAGCGGTATCATCGCTCCCAGTAAAACGACAACAGGCCATTCCACGCCATCGTAAAACTCTCTAATCGGCACAATGCGAGTGACTGCCATGACTACGGTAGCGATGCCCAGGGCGAGTTGAATGGGTATAAGCCCTAACGCGGTTGCGGCAATAGCCAGCACAAACGTCAGCAAGGCAGGCTTGGCCTTGGCGTTATTCTTTGTATCGAAAGCCCGTTCTGCCAAGGGGTAGCATTTTAATCGACCTATGGCACTCTCTATATTTACTTTCTCACCGTGCAGGAGCAGCACATCACCAACCTGCAACTCGAAATGTCGCAAGCGACTTTGGTGCGGCGTACCAGAACGGGACACTGCCAGGAGGGTGATCTGATAACGACTATTGAAACGAACATCTGCCGGTGTTCTACCTACCAGAGGTGAATTTCCGGTTACCACGACTTCCATAACTGTAGTGTCCTCGGAATGCGAAAACGCCTGTTGCTGGTTCATCGCGGTATGCATGGTGAGTTCCTGTTCAGCCGCTAACTCATGCACATCGTCATGGGGCCCTTGAATCATCAGGTAATCCCCTTTCATTATCTTGTAGCGGCCATCCGGTGGGGCAAACTCTTCATCTCCACTGATGCGCGCCACCAGATCCATTTTCTTATCCCGCAAAATCTCGCGAAACTTTCCCGTTAACATGCCATTAACCGGTGAGGTTTCAGGCACTTTGGTTTCAAACAGGTAATGATCGATATCAAACAGATCGAGACCGGTGCTCTGTTTGCGCACCTTGACCAGACGCCAGCCAATCAGCAGCATGAACAGAATGCCACAAAGCGCAATGCCACCACCTACTGGAGCAAAGTCGAACATGGAAAATGATTCACCAGTAACTTCCTGCCGATAACTTGCAATCAGGATATTGGGCGGAGTCCCAATCAAGGTAACCAGCCCACCCAGAATAGATCCAAATGACAAGGGCATCAGTACCGTGGCTGGCGAGCGGCCCGCCTTGGTGGCAGATTGAATCGCCACCGGCATCAGTAGCGCCAGGGCTCCCACATTATTCATAAACATGGACAGGATAGCCGCCACGAAGGTCAGTACAGAAATATGCAGAAAGGGATGATTCGAGAAGGGTGCGACCAGACGATTAACATATTCCACACCGCCGGAACGCGTCAGGCCGTAACTTACGATCAGCACTAACACCACGGTGATGGTTGCCGGATTCCCGAAGCCAGTGAAAATTGCTTCCTGCGGAACCAGACCGAGTACGCTGGCCGTGAAAAGCGCCCCCAGGGAAACAATGTCGTACCGAATCTTACCCCAGATCAATAAAGCCAGGAGAATGACCAGCAGAATCAGCAGTGTGGCTTGATCAGTGGTCAAGGCGTGTCCGCAGCAATCAATTCAAATTCAATCTCACCCACATCAGCGATGCCCGCCTTGATACGGTCTCCGGGCATCACCGCCGAAACACCAGCCGGCGTTCCCGTGAAGATGAGATCTCCTGCTTGCAGGGTATAGAGCGTAGAGAGTTGCGCGATAATCTCCGGCACCGACCAGATCATGTCTGACAGATCCGCATCTTGTCGAACCTCTTCATTCACACTCAACCAGATGCGGCCATGATGAGGATCTATGTCAGCGGCGGGCTTAATCGCCGACAGCGGTGCCGATTCATCGAATCCTTTCGCCGCGTCCCAGGGTTTGCCACCTTGCTTGGCGGCGGCCTGCAAGTCGCGTCGGGTAAAATCGATTCCAATGGCATAGCCGAACACGCAGTCCTGCGCTCTGCCAGCATCAATGTTGATGCCTCCAGATCCAAGTGCCACCACCAGTTCCGCTTCGTAATGCAAATTGTCGGTGGCGGGTGGATAGTGCACAGCTTTATTATTGGTGACAATGGCATTAGCTGGTTTGCTGAAAAACACGGGCGGATTCTGTTTCGGATCTCCTCCCATCTCTCTGACATGATCACCATAGTTTTGACCAACGCAGTAAATGCGGCGCACAGGAAAATATTGATCACCACCAGCAATCGGTACCGCAGGAACAGTTTCTGGCTGAAATACATAAGACATTTAACTTCTTTCCTTTTCGAGTTAGCGATCGCAGCCAAGCCGCCTGAACCAATCCCCTTCTTTTAGATCGTTCAGCGCTGGTAACAACTGGCGATCTAACTGACTCTCTATAGTTTCCAGCGAACTCAACTGATCACAGTGGTGTATATGGGGAGGCAACTCCCGGGAAAACACAAAGGCAGCCACCGATTTGCCGTCGGTCACTACTTTAAAATAACTACTCGGAGTTTGCAGCGAGTCATCTCCAATTGCGCCGGAGGAAAAACTGTAGAGAGGGCCGCTAATCACATGCAATTCACCAGCCTTCGCAGCGAGTTCGTTTATCGCCATGTCCAGTCGCGACCAACTGCCTAAACGCAACGCTACCGGTAAAGGCGACATATTGCTCAAGTTATTCAGCTCGTCCCAATAGGGGGTGCCAGCAAAACTCGTCATTGGCGTCAATCGGCCGCGCTCATCGGTAGTCAGACTGAATTCAGTCTGCCGGTATTCACTATCCTGAGCATCACTCAAATCCGGCTGTACAATTCCCGATGATGCAAGTTCCATTTCCAGCCCTGTCGCCGTTTCTGACAGGGCGTCCTCCTGCCACCATCTAGGCAAGAGCGAGGCCACACCGACTGAATCACTGAGAACCCGATAGGCTACCCACTCCGCCAGACCACTATCACCATCGATAGCTGCCGCATAAAGATGACGTACTATGATTTCATTCCGGGAATCGGATACATCCGGGCATTGTTGCAGGCAATGACTGATGTAAACCGATTGTGCGTTAAGGCTGGAGCTCAGCCAAACACTAACCCATAGGATAAGGAATCGCTGCATGCACTGCCTCGCATTGCTCCATGACATCCGCATCCAGCGTCACTTCCAAAGCAGCCAAACTTTCTTCAAGTTGATCTGCCGTCCTGGCGCCGATAATGGTCGACGCGACGAAGTCATGCTGCATACTCCAGGCCGTGGCAAGGGTAACCGGCGACATGCCAGCTTCAGCAGCTATGTCCATGTATCGCGCCGTGCTGGCAAGTGTACCTTCGTTCACGAACCGTTCTGCCATAGCACGTTGCCTCGGTTCCGCAGCGTTTTGATAGTCTGCAAAGCGTGACTCGGCAGGCGCATCACCATCATTATATTTGCCGCTTAGCACGCCACCACCGATTGGCGAATACGGCAGCAGCGACACTTGTTCGCGCCGGCACACGGTTGCCAACTCATCCATGAAGCGACGATTGAGCAGCGAAAAATTATTCTGAATCGACTCGAATCGCGCCAGACCTTCGTAGTGGGCAACCGTATTGGCTTTGGTTAAACCATAGGAATTTTCATTGGAGGTCCCGAGGTAGCGCAGCTTTCCTGCCGCTACCAGCCGATCCAGCGCTTCCATCGAGGCCTCGATGGGGACCACCGTGTCAGGCCAATGCACCTGGTACAAATCGATATAATCGATACCCAATCGACGCAGACTTCCTTCCACTGCCTGTTCTATATGATGGCGATCGATAGCCGTGAGCCCTTCCCGGATAGGCGGAACGAACCAGCCTGAGGCAGCTCCCGCTACTTTGGTTGCAATAATGAGCCCATCCCGTGGCTTAGTCTTAATCCATTGCCCAAAGATTTCTTCCGTCAGACCTGCCAGTTCGGCAGTGGGTGGAACCGGATACACTTCGGCGGTATCGTAGAAATTGATTCCCCGCTCATACGCGGTATCCAGAATCTTGAATGATTCGCTCTTGTCACTCCAGGTGCCGAAACTCATGGTACCCATGCAAATGGGAGAAACCCGCAGCCCGCTACGGCCAATATATCGATGTTGCATACTCATCCTTCTATTACTGCTCCTGATTCAATACTTCATTTAAGCTAAAGGGGGACAACTGTCACCCAAATAACCTGTGCCGCCGCAATAGCCCGGATCTTGCAGTTGAATTCGAATGCCATCGGGATCGGTAAAGTACAATTCCGGTGTCCCCTGCGGTGCACCGCCTCGATTCGGCATCCGCATACTGATCCAGTGCATCAGCGGCTGGGTGTCAGCAGGGTCTTCTCTAGCCGTTAGACCGTAATCGGTTAGCTGCGCCAGTATCTGATCAACGTCAAAAGTCTCTACGCTAAAGCATACATGATTAATACTACCAGGCTGAGACGGCGCGCCCTGTTCATTACCCCCAACGTACATCAAAAACTGAATGCCATCACCGACACCAATTACCGGTGCCGCCGGGCCTTGATAGGCCTGAAAACGTTTGCCGAAGGTTGCAGTATAAAACGTATTCGCGCGACCCCGATTGGCAACGAAATTTGTGAAATGACTGTAGTCGATCAACTTAAACATCCCGTCGTTACCAGGAGATTCCACAACTGCACAGAGCTCACCCAGGGGGCCGTTGCCTCCACAGTAACGCTCACTGGTAAGGTGATAGACCAAGCCCTCGATGTCGGCGAAGAACAGTTCAACAGTCTCGTTATAATTTATCACCCAGGAGCGGGAAGCGAGGTCCAGACCGCTTTCTCCCGGACCGGGCGCTGCTGTGGCCAGGATGCCAGCAGCCGCCAGTTGTGAGCGAATCATCCCCACATCGAAATCTGCCACACTAAGCCCGATATGACTGAAACCCGTGGGCTCACCAGGTTCCGCCTGGGAGATCGAGAAAAAATGTGGGCCATCTCCAACGCGCAGGTATATGCTGCCATTACGCCGCGCCTGTACGGGCGCAGCAAACAGGTCCTGATAGAAGTTTACCGAACGCGCAACATCACTCACTTTAATGTCAAAGGAATGTATTTTCCGCACAGCTACTGGATTATTGTTTTGCGCAAGCGCCACTGGCGCGAATGCCAGCATAGGCAAGGACTGGAGAAATTGGCGCCTGCTGCGAAAAGGCGAAACTGATGAGCTAGAGGCTTCTTTTCTTGTTTTTATAAAACGGGGTCTCTGCATGACTAATCACCGTAATGTCAGCCAAAGTGCCGGAACCAGGCACGGGAGAGCATCATAGCCAGACTGCTGCGGATTCGTCCAGCACACCTGGGCAGACACTAACGGAAACAGGCTTCTGAAAATTATTTGCGTCGCTCAGGCAACGGCTCTACCCGACCAATATCCGCCTGCCAGCGTTCAAAACCACCCGCCATATGGGCCACTGCCTCGATGCCCATCGACTGCAGGGACTGTGCTGCCAGCGCTGAGCGCGCGCCTTTGTTGCAATAAAGAATCACGGAATCCGCGCTATCGAATTCCTTGCGATAGTACATACTCTCAGGATCTATCCAAAACTCCAGCATGCCACGAGGCACATGCAAAGCGCCGGCGATAGTGCCGTCCCGCTGCAACTCCCGAATGTCTCGTAAATCGATAAGCAGCACTCCTTCTTCGCCGCTGCGGGTATCTACTTCCTCAGGCGTTAATGCAGTTACCTTCGCCTCCGCTTCCTCAACTAACGCGTGCACACTCTTCTTTATTTGCAACATACTTTGATTCCGAATCGTTCATGAACAACGTCTCGAAACTTAAACAAGTCTTAGCTGCAAGGCAATAGCGTGAACTTAACTGGACTTCTAACAACTGATACGCCAATAAGGAAACACCACCGACCCATCCTGGCTGATCCCCTCACCTTTCATTAAAAGCTTGTGTCGGTGCTATCAAAGAAAGTCAGAGGTTAATACAACCTCTCGTGTAGCAGATGTCTAGCAACACAGCAGATCGGATGGGACAGATCCTGGACCTGCAGGTCTTGCAATTCTCGCCCTTTAGTTCGAAGGGCATCACAGACTCAGCCGATTCATCATGAACTCTACAGCGCAATCTGCTAGGGTAGGAAGTGCCAATTAGCGATCCCGGAGCAAGCCAATGAACGAAAGTGACTACCAGCTTATTCTGCGAGCGAAACGCCAGGTTGAGCGAGAACGTGCCATGCGCTCTTTCTTCCTGGTAGGCATTGTATTTGTTGCGGCACTCAGGTTGCTGGGATTCGAAGTGAATTTTCTCTATCCTCTGCTATTTGTCGTGCTCTTTGTCTCCCTGGTTCTCAACTCAGATTTCATTGCCAATTTTGGATTGGTATCCAAGCGTGACCTTATCAGCCTGATAGAACGCCATATACACAACGATCCGGATGTCCTGACTCGCTATTCAGAGTTGAAGAGTAAAACCTGATTTTTCGGTCCATTGACTATGGAAGAAAAGCAGAAACGGGCAATCTTGTTGGGGGTTGCCTTCTTATTGCCTCTCATTTTTATCCTGATTGTGTTCGTCACAACCTATATTCCTGCATCCACGCTACAAACCAGTTTTAACTTCGTCTACGCCACTTGCAATCAGGGTAGCGCTCCCTACACTTACTACTGCAGCAACCATCTAAATAGTCGCTACGAAGTTAAAAACGGCCGGGTCATTGAACTTGAGTTGCCCAACGATCTCGACTCAGATGGTGATGGCGTGGTGGACAATGATGAGAACTACCGCACGCGCCTGTTCCTCCATGATACGTCCAGCAATATTTCTGAAGAGATCAGTCTGATTGAAGCACAACGCTTAACACTGGATGAGCGCATCACGTCTCCCGACGGTGTCGCCGTAGAAGGAGAGTTCTCGGGAGGTGGAAACTTTTTCCCGTTCGTGCGCTACTCCAGTCGCTATGGTTACTATCTGACGCAAGGCAGCGCCAGACAAGCGCTTAACCTGATCAATGCGGACGAGCGTAACTATTATCGTGATGACTTTCTGTTCCTCGGCTGGGTAATTGCCCCATGAACAACGAAGAATTGCTGGCCGAACTCAAGGCCAGGCTCGATAGCGGTACAATCAGTCACGCACAACTGCAAGCCGCTATCAGTACGGAGGGGTCTGGTCACAGCGGACTGCTGCCAACAACCCTCGTCACCCGTCTGCTGTTTGTCATCGGCGCAATCTTCATCACCCTCGGAGTGATCTATTTGGTATCGCAATTGTGGGATGATCTGGGCACTTTCGGACGCGTTACAATTACCCTGGGCCTGGGCGTCGTATTCAGTGGAGTTGGTTCCTGGTTTTTCATTCAGGATCCAGAACGGGACATTGGTAACGTGTTCCATGCCATCGGCGGTTTCTTGGCACCCGGTGGTGCCCTTGTAACGCTGGACGAGATGGGCACTAGTTTCGATACCAGTTGGCCAGTCACCCTGACCATTGGCATGGTATTTTGCTTCTATCTATTACTTACCTGGTACCACCGTAAGGTGTTGCTTAATTTCTTTTGCTTTGCGAATGGCACTGCCCTGGCTTACCTGTTGCTGGACTCCCTGGTCCCCAGCGCTGACGGCGACTTATACGATTATCTCACCATGTGTATTGGTGCCAGTTATATTATTTATGCCCATCTATTTCGCGAGGACTGGAATGCCAGACTGGTGCCGCTACTACTTTTCTTCGGCCCAATCGGATTCTATGGCGCAGGGTTTGCGCAAATATTCGACACAGTCCTGATGGAGATGCTCTATCCGTTCCTGGCGTTTGGCGGCATGGTGCTCGCTGTCAGCCTTCTGCATAGTCGGCTCGCATTAAGCATCAGCACCTTCGCAGTCATTGCCTACATCATCTACTTCACCGCAGAGTATTTCGCCGATTCCATTGGTTGGCCAATAGCACTAATTCTGCTGGGTTTCGCTATCATTGGCATTGGCTACTTCTCGATTAATCTCAACCGAAAATATCTGAAAACAGCGAACTAGTAGTTTTATCCTCTCGAGAGTGTTTGCGGTTTCAAGCTGATACGCAGACCTATTCCTGCAACCAGAAACACAATAGCAACAGCCAACAAGCTAAGCTGACTGAAGCCAAACAAACCACCTGCGGGCAAGGCCAGCGTGAGTCCGGAGATTGCAATCATGATGCGCACAATGATACCGCTGCCGCCGGACCCCAGATCACCCAAACCGATGAGATAACCCTGCATGGCGGCGGATACCAGAGCCACTCCCACCAACGCGGTTGAAATCGCCTGCAGGTTTTCTATCGCACTACCTTGCAGCAGCAAGGCCGGGTTAAACACGAAGAAGAATGGCACCACGTAGATAATTGCGCCCAGGCGCATCGCCTCGATGCCGGCGCGCATAGGAGACACATGAGCCACTGACGCTGCAGCAAAGGCAGCGAGTGCCACTGGGGGCGTAATAAAACTCAGCATGCCCCAGTACATAACAAACATGTGACTTGCTAAGGGATCCAGCCCAGAATTGGTTAATGCTGGTACCAGCACAATAGCGAGGAAAATATAGGCTGCCGTCACTGTCATACCAATCCCCAAAATGAAACTGGTTAGCGCCCCCATAAGCAGGAGAATGATGACATTCTCGCCAGCCAGGTACACCAGGTCATTGGCGATTGTACCCGCGATACCGGTGACGGCCAGTCCACCGATAATCAAACCAATGGCAGCCAGAATGCCTGCCAGCTCAGCCAGCAACTTACCCATGGTTGCCACCAGTTGCATGAAACGTTCGGCATTTAGTTTGTGTTTCGTAAACTGATTGATAACCAATAACAAGGCCGTTGCATAAAACGGTGCCACCGCTTCCCGCTGTAAATAAACCAGCATCCAGATCAGGGCGATAAACACTGCTATGAAGTACCAGCCTTCTCGAAACACCAGGCTCAACTTAGGCAGCTCTTCTTTCGGCAAGCCACTGAGATTGTTGCGGGCTGCATAGGCATCAATCTGCATAAACAGACCAAAGAAATACAACACCGATGGCACGATAGCGGCAATGGCGACAGTGACGTAGCTTATGTTCAGAAAGCTGGCCATCACAAAAGCCGTTGCACCCATGATTGGTGGCATAAACACACCACCGGTCGATGCACAGGCCTCTACACCAGAGGCATATTCCTTACTGAAACCAATACGGCGCATGGCAGGTATCGAAAGTGGACCAGTAGTCAGCACATTGGAGATAGGGCCGCCACTCATTGAGCCCATGAGTCCGCTAGAGAAGATTGATACCTTCGCTGGCCCACCCCTTAAATGACCAAGCAATGCGAAAGCCAGATTGATAAAGAACGGGCCACCGCCAGTGTATTGAAGTGAGATTCCAAAGATCAGGAAACCAAACACCAGCTGCGCAAACACTCGCATGGGTATACCGAACAGACTCTCTTCCCCTAACACATGAAATATGGCTACATCCTGGACAGGGATACTCAGAGCAGCAATGACCGTCGGTAAGGAATCCGCAAACGTAGGGTATAGCGAGAATACCAACACAATAGCGAACACTGGCCAGCCGCCAGCTCGTCGGCCTGCTTCGAGCACAATAAGCCAGGTCACCATGGCCAACCAAACACCAACCGAAGGTGCCGCATACTCCCAGGCCTCAAGCACGATGCGTTCTGCAAAATAAGCGTAGTAGGAGAAGATCATCGCTATCAGCACCATGATAGCGACGTCATACCAGGGCACATGGCCTGGGCTGTGTTTACTGGCAGGAAAGGTCACGAAAACCATGCACAACATCACTCCCGTGATGAGATACATGTAA
>JANQJM010000220.1 GCA_028281635.1 Pseudomonadales bacterium
ACAAACTCTACTACTCCTGGGAATGTACCCAGCGCAGCAGCGGGCCAGCCGCTAAACTGAAACATAGGCCAGCCATCAAATTGCAGTCTGACGTTGCGGCCGGGATAAACCAGTGGTGCGTCGAGTCCGCTGACGATAATGGCAACAGATCGTTCAACACCATCAGGGATAAATGAGGCCAGAACCTCTCCAGCGTTAACGTAGGTAGATTCTCCGGCAGACATGAGGCGCAGAATCGTACCGTCACTGGGCGCGACTTTGGTCTGGATAGATTGACGAGCAAGACTTACCCGCACCTGATTCAATTCAGCAGTCGTCGCTGCCGCGGTGGCCTTCAAATCTTCGATTCGAATCTGTACCTGCTCAACGTCTCTTTTCGAGGCCAGGCCTTGCTCATACAAGGATTGACGTCGAACCAGATCATTCTCAGCGGTTCTTAGCGCAGTTTCGTTTGCACCTTGCTGCAATTCGATAGCATTAATTTGTGCCCGCAGACGGTCTATCAGGTCCTGGTCGGTGTCGCGCAGAGTCACGATTGGATCGCCAAGCTTGACGCGATCACCTTCCCTGACATGCCAGGTTTCTATTTGACCGGGCACCAGTGCAGAAATTGCCTGGGTTCGCTGACCGGGATTAACCGTACTCACGACGCCGTCACCGTAAGCCGTTTGCACCCAGGGTGTAAAACGCAGTACCGCAACTGCAATAACCAACAACAGCAATAACAAGAAAGTGATCACGCGATCAGCGCGCGGCACTTTCAGCGCATCGAGGGTCTCAATATGGGAGAGGTATCGGGTTTCTACTGTATTCATGCTGCGACAGTCCCCGATTTATCACCAGGTGAAATGACTATGCCTTCCGAACCATTGCCCGGAATAGTGGAGTTCAATTGCAAAACACCATCAAACTGATCTGCCACTGGCTGGTTTGTGAAGTACAGTACGCTGAAGTCCTGCTCCTGCAGAGTTTCAATAACTCTGGTGCGCGCAGCTTTCGGCAAATTGTCGATGTCCTGGTTCAACACAATGATTTTTGGCTGCGCCAAAATAGCTGCAGTCAGCTTAAGTAATAGAAAATCGGCTGACATCAAGGGTGCGCCCAGAGTCGAGAGGCGTGTATCCAGTTTGTCAGGGAGATTCTGAATCTGATCGCTGAGACCCAGCTGATCAAGAATGCTGGCCGCCATCGCAGAAGTAGCCTGTGGTGCTGCCATCAACAAGTACTCTCTGATCGTACATTCAATGATTAATGAGCGGTCGACGAAAAAGACATCGTGCCTGAGGCCGTATATGTCATATTCGCTTAACTCTCGATTGCCAATTCGCAACCATCCACGGTCAGGCAAGGCCTGCAGTTTAAGCAGTTTGGTAAAGCCGCGCTGAATCCAGCCACGCTCGCAGGTGACAAAAGCTTTGGCGCCTGCTTCCAAAGTGAAATCGAGTGAGACTTTGTGCTCCTGGCGCGAGTACTGCAGGTCCTGACAATGCAAGCTGCCATCAGAAAGTGCCATCAAAGGATTCTTATCCAGGTTCTCCTGGGGTAATTCCAGAATCTGGCCTAGTTTGTCCGCTGCGCCATACAGCTCGTAGTACATTTTCAGATAGTTGGTGAACTGCGTCAGGCCAAAAAACACAGCGAACATAATGAGTTCGGCTGCAACCAGTTGACCAATGGATAATTCGCCCTGGATTACCAGCCATCCGCCAAGCCCCAACAAGGAAGCACTGGCAAGGGCGTAGATGAATAGAAAACCTATCACCTGAGAAAAAGTAAATCGGAAATGGCTGCGGTGAGCATCCACATAGTTAGAGATCTTGTCTTCACTGGTAGTGCCCGCGAAATCCAGGTGGCGACCGGATTGAAAAAATTCATGAGCAGCAGAAAGGCTGCTGAGCCACTTCGCGGTTTCGTACTTGGCATGTGACAATCTCAGTGCAGTGAGCTTGGCGCCGCGACTGAATAGAATCCAGATCAGATAGATAAGAACCAGGATAACCAGGTTAAATGCGAACAGCATCGGGTGATAGAACGATACCAGTGTGAACCCGACAGCCAATTGCAATAGCAATGCGAATCCATCAACAACCAGTGATGGAATATTTTTCTGCAGAGTCATGATGTCGAAGTAACGCTGCGCAAGGGTGAAATTGCGTCGCCCTTCGAAAACGCTGTGTGGTGCCATCAGGGTGTTTAAACTGAGCTTGGCACACAGTCTTGCATAGACACGCCGCTCATAGAGCTCCATGACTCGGGTGCGCATCGCAGTAAGGAAGCCTGCCAACAGCAACATGACAAGCAGTACCGAAGACAAAATGAAAATCGCGCGGGCAGAGGCGATGTTGGCTACTGTATTAATCAGAGTCTGGACGGCGATTGGCACCGAGAGTGTCAGCAGACTGATCAGCACGCCATAAATGACGGCGACGCGGATGAAACCCTTCTCAGGCGCTATCAACTCGCTGAGAATGCGTCTTGCCCGTTGTAAATCAGACTTTGCGTTGTCCATCAAATAAATTCCCAAGCATAAAAAAAGTCCAGTCGCTGGAGCTCGAAACACAAAGGTTTGGGGCCCCTGCAATTAGACGATCATCATTATTACTCGAATTTACATGGAGGTTAATCAGTTCTAACCGAACTATTGATTCGGAAAATTTGAATAACCAAAAGCAATCGTTTTGGCTACTTTCAACGTTGATGAAAACAGGCGCTAAGCAGCGAATTATCAGGGGTTTTGAAGATGATTAGAGTAGCAAGTAATGCCGTCTGCTGGTCTCTCTTGTTGGTGATAATGCCATTAGCTACTGCATCGGAGTTGCAATCAGATGCATCAGATTCGGCTGCGCTGCAGCCGCCCCCCGAAAGGTTCATTCTGAAACAATTCTGTGCAAACAGCAGCTGTCAGCAGCTCTCCTCCGTAGATGAGAATGGCCGGGATTCTCAGACTGAGTACGCCGCCAAGGTCCAGGCAGGCCAAAAGCTGAAACAACATCTGGAAAACCTTCGAGCTATTGAAGGCTCCTATGGAAACTCTTTAATCGAAGCTCACGAGCAGTACGGCCAGTTTCTCATCGAGTTGGAGATGTACGAAGCGGCAGCTGGCGAGTTTGAGCAGGCCTGGCACATCAGCCGTGTGAACCACGGACTCTATAGTGAAGAGCAACTACCTCACCTGAACCACATGATCGAAGCTTACACCCAACTGGAGCGATGGGAAGAAGTCCACGATCTACACCAGCTGGGGTTTCTCGTTGGCAGCCGGATTTACCCTGCCGACGATCTCCGTTATGTGCTGGCGGCAGAACTCTATACAGCATGGCAATGGGAGGCACTCACACAAAACAAGCTTGCTTCTGATTCGCTGGGGATTATCCAGTCAGCCCGGGAGTTGAGCGTGCTCTACGAGACCATTCTGGATCGGATAGATGCAGTATCCCGGGGTCCGTCTATGACTTCACTGAATCTTATTTTAGGCAAGGCCCGCACCGATCTCGCAATCGCTCAAAGCGTAGTGAGGCTAAGACACTACGGTGGCGAATTCATGGATCCACAGTGCCGCAACGACGGTTATCACCAACGCCGGCGCAATGTGGCTTGCCGCCCATCAACCTTGGTCAGCTTTGGGCCTGGTGACATGATGCATTTTCCGGCGGCTTATTCCATGGCTGGTCTTTACATCAGGCAGGTGGACGACGCCATTTTCAGGCTTGAAGAAATCCTCTTGCAGGAGACTGAAATTAACAAAGGAGAGCGTGCCTGGATCGAGACTCTGGTCACTATGCTCAGAGCAGAATCTGATTCCCTGTTGAGGTCCAGCCGTCCGCGCTAATTACTCCATTCGAAATGAGAGATTGGGTTAAAGCTCAGAAATTTCGAACAATGGATGTGATTTTCCTGATTGTCCGTGTCAGGTCGTAGTTCTAGTATTCTGCGGAAATTCAAGGAGCCGCAAATTGGCAAAAATCACGATTGAAAATTCAGGCGATCATCCTCAAGAAACGGTGATCCGCAACAAACTCAGCTTACTACTGGCGTCTACCCTCAGTGGTTTAACTTCAGTGCATGTTAGTCTGCGACCCAAGTCCAGTGTCCTGGATGAGAAGATTAACTACCGCTGCGAAGTGGAGGGAGTGTATGCCAATTCGAAAAGATTTATCGCTGCCAGTGAACATCCACGCGCTCTGCAAGCCATCGAAGGCGCGGCACAAAGATTGCGACGTTCGATCATGAGAGACCGCCAGTTCGGTTAAGTCTACTTCTCTTACTGCGAAGCTTGGTCGAGCGAGCTAGTTGAACAAGTTGTCTCTGGCGTTTTCGATGATGTTTAGTACCACTGGGTGCTTCAAACGCCTTTCCGGCGAGATCGCATAATAGTTTTCTATTACTTCTGGTATATCACCGATTGCCTTAGCCCCATACATCAATTGAATCTCTTCTGCGATCGCACTGGGGCTTGGAAACAAACCAAGACCTTCTTCGCCAAAAGCTTTCATTAAGGCGCTGTCATCGAATTCAGCAATTGTCTCAGGCGAAAGCTCCAGACTATCCATCCATTCCTCTAATGCTCTCCGCATTGGATTGCTGGCCGACGGTAGCAATAGCGGAGCATCGTTAAGAGATTTCGGAAAGTTTTTCTCATAGCGCCTCGCCATGCTACGTTTCACGAACATCGATGTGCCGCTTTGACCAATCAAATGGGTGAACGCTTTGACATTGAGGCCAGCGGATATTCCGTGGTCTGAAATGATCATGTCCAGCTGGTGTACCGCAAGTTTGCCCAGGAGTTCTTCGAAATCACCCTCAACGCAGACCAGGCGAACGCCATTGTCATCGGCGATTGCCGGCTGCAAGATGCGCATGGCAATGAGCTTTGGGATGGAGTTGACAATGCCAACGCGGAGATTTGCTGGCATTCCGGCACTGCCGGTCTTGAGCCTGGCGCTAAGTTCAGCCCCCAATGAGAAGATCTCATCTGCGTACTGAAACACCAGATGGCCAGCCTCGGTGAGCACCAATCCACGGCCAACCCTGGTGAACAGGGCATCCCCAACAGATTCTTCCAGCAGCTTGAGTTGTCCACTGATGGTCTGTGGAGTAAGGTGCAGAACTTCCGAAGCCTTGGTGATACTGCCTTCCCGGGCAACGGCCCAGAAGTACTGAAGGTGACTGTAGTTTAAGTGTCGCATCGCATTCTCAAATTAATCTTTCCGGTTGCTCAATGAGGCAACGCTGTATTCAGTTGTCTACGGATAATACGTGCTTAAAGCTTATCAGGATTGATAATTTCGAATAATACGATAAATCTGACAATTTGGTCTTGTTTTCTCGAAGTAATTTTTAAGGCGCAAAAAAAAACCTGGAAGGTTATTCCAGGTTTAGGGAAGGAGCAACTAAAGGGGAGAGTTGCATGGAATTAGTGTCTTGAAAACAAAGGGTGCTTGGGAATTCGTCAAAACCGTACTTCGTAACCGGTTTGAGATTCGCTTTGCTCTCAAGACGGTAATCAGTGTGCCTAAACTGCCCGCAATAAAAAATCAGCTTTTTTGACTTTGATAGTTCGTATTTATCGAAGTAAAAAGCCCTGTTTTACCTGTCAGATGATTCCCGGGATCTGCCATTGATGCATGGAAAATCGGGTCGGGCAATGGAAGTACGAGTGTCCCTTGATCAGCATCAATTCACTGTTAATCGAATTGTGGAATGATAGGTTCTTATAGTCCTGAGAAAAACCGCCATGACTTCGCGAACCATTCGCCTCAGATCGATGAGTATTAGCAGGATAGGGTTTGCTGCCACTGCCTTGGTATTACTTCTGCTGGCTGCGTCCAGGGTGGAAGCGGCGGAAGTCCGGCTGGTAGAACTTACTGGTGCTATTGGGCCAGCGAGTTCGGATTTCGTTACACGAGCTCTGGACGATGCGGCCAACGCTAATGTCGATCTGGTTGTTATCCAGCTGGACACTCCAGGGGGTTTAGATGCCTCAATGCGCGATATCATCCGGCATATATTGGCTTCACCAGTTCCAGTCGCTACCTGGGTAGCGCCCAATGGCGCACGCGCTGCCAGTGCAGGCACCTACATCCTTTACGCCAGTCATTTCGCAGCGATGTCACCGGCTACCAATGTGGGATCATCTACGCCAGTGAGTATAGGTGGCAATCCGTTTCCTTTGCCCACGGCGCCGGCAAGCGAAGAGGAAACGCCCGATGACGCGGTAAATCCTGCCAGCACTATGGAGCGAAAGGTCTTGAACGACGCTGTGGCCTATATAAAGGGCCTAGCCGAATTACGTGGTCGCAATCAGGAGTGGGCAGAATTAACGGTGCTTGAAGCAGCGAACCTGACGGCATCTGAAGCCCTGGAGCTGAATGTCATTGACCTGATCGCAGGAGACCTGGACACACTCTTACAACAACTCAATGGCCGTGTTACGACGATCGAGGGTGAGCAGATAACACTGAACCTGGATGATTTCTCGGTTATTGCAATCGAGCCTGATTGGCGCCACGAGTTTCTGTCTCTCATCACCGATCCAAACGTCGCCTACATTTTGTTAATGATTGGTATCTATGGACTGATTCTGGAGTTTTACAACCCGGGTCTCGGACTGCCAGGTATCACAGGCGTGATCTGCCTGTTGCTTGGTGCCTATGCGCTTCAGATGTTGCCAATTAACTATGTTGGTCTTGCGCTGATCATTGTCGGTATCGGTCTCATGATCACTGAGGCATTGTCTCCAAGTTTTGGGATCTTTGGCATTGGAGGCGTGATTGCCTTTGTGTTGGGCTCGATCATTCTAATGGATACCGAGCTGGAAGCATTTCGAATCTCACTGGCCATCATTGCAGCGTTCGCTGTGTCATCGGTTGGCGTGTTCCTGTTAATCCTTGGCATGCTTGTTCGCGCAAGACGCCAGAAAGTCGTTAGTGGTATGGAAGCCATGATTGGTGAATCGGGTGTTGCCTTGCATGCCTTCGATAAGCTCGGTCATGTCCGCGCGTTCAGTGAGAACTGGAAAGCCGAATCCTTAGAGCCAATAACAGAAGGTGAAGAAGTAGAAATTACTGGTGTTGAAGGTTTGACACTTAAAGTCAAAAAACGGGAGTGAACATTATGGAACCATTTACACTGTCGGTCATTGCAATATTTCTAGGGCTGCTACTCAGCGCAATCCGTATTCTCAGGGAGTATGAGAGAGGCGTGATCTTCATGCTGGGAAGATTTTACAAAGTGAAAGGACCCGGCCTCATTATCGTCATACCTTTCATTCAGCAGATGGTGAAAGTCAGTTTGCGAATACTGGTCTGGGATATTCCTACACAAGATCTCATCACTCGCGACAATGTCTCAGTGAAAGTGAATGCAGTATTGTATTTTCGTGTCGTTGACGCAGAAAAAGCCATCATCAATGTTGAAGACTTCATGGAAGCAACCGGACAACTGGCCCAGACCACACTTCGGTCTGTCCTGGGACAACACGAACTGGATGAGCTGCTGGCAGAGCGTGAGCGCCTCAATGCAGACGTGCAAGAGATTCTTGATGCGGCAACTGATAGCTGGGGCATTAAAGTCTCCAATGTTGAGATCAAGCATGTGGATCTGGATGAAAGCATGATTCGTGCTATTGCCAAGCAGGCAGAGGCAGAACGAATAAGAAGAGCGAAAGTCATTCATGCAGCCGGAGAATTCGAAGCCTCTGAGAAGTTGGTAGAGGCAGCAGCGCAACTCACAACACAATCGGAGTCAATGCAACTGCGTTATCTCCAGACCCTTACGGAAATCGCGGGCGAGAAGAGTTCGACCATTGTGTTTCCTTTGCCGATGCAGCTCATTGAGAACTTTTCCAAAATGCTGGGCAAGCGAGTCAGTGAGTAGGAGGATTATTGTGTAGCAATGTTGGTTTCAGGAACTGGCAGGGGGTTCTTTGTTTGAGTCGAAACGGACCATGATCATCCAGGGGCACTCCGATCTGGTAAAGGTGCATCTCTGCCTTGCGCATGAAAAAGTTTATACCGAAGGTGCCAACCAAACAGGCCATGAAGTGCGCGCAATATATGTAACCAGGCTCGAATTTCCCTTGCTGCGCAAGGCCCAGGAATTTGCCAAACAGAATTGGTTTGACAGACTGCGGGTCCACTGCAAACAGGCTAATTAGTAGCGCCTCGTCCGCACAATCGCGGGTTTGATGCGCGCAACAAGATGATTGCCACAATACCAGAACTCAATTTCGTATTCGGGCTAGGCGTATTCCTGCTCGGGATGTCCCGGCTCGAATACGGAATTCGCAAACTCAGCGATTCCAGGTTGAGACTCTGGTTGCGGAGCAGCACTGGAACCCCACTGGGCAGCGTAGTAACCGGCACAATATCAACTGCTCTACTACAAAGCAGTTCCATGGTGAGCTTGCTGGTTCTGGCATTTGCCAGTGCCGGCCTAATTCCCTTTGTCAACTCCGTGGCCATTATTCTCGGCGCAAATTTGGGCACCACCATTACCGGTTGGCTGGTGGCAATTTTTGGCTTCAAGCTGAGCCTGGAAGTTGTCGCGATTCCACTTATGGGTATAGCTGCTTACTTTCTGGCGATCAGCAAGCGGGAAACTCATATCTACTCCATAGCTATCGTCGTGTTCGGTGTCGCATTGCTGCTATTCGGTTTGGATTTGATGAAAGGGAGTATGGAGTCAATTCCCGAACGTTGGAATGTCGAAATCCTGCAAGGACACCACCTGATCTTTTACCTTTTATTCGGTATTGGCATCACCTTCCTCGTGCAATCCAGCTCCGCTGTGATGATGATGGCACTGGCAGCACTCAACGCTGGCATAATAGCGCTGCCCGAAGCAGTCGCGCTGATCATAGGAGCTGATCTGGGCACTACCAGCACCACTGCTCTGGGCAGCATCAATGGGAGTTCGGTAAAAAGGAAACTTGCCCTTGCCCATTTCAGCTACAACCTGGTCGTGGATGTCGCGGCGTTTGTAATTCTGTTGCCGATTCTGCCGGCATTGACCAGTTTCATCTCATTACATGATCCGCTTTTTACGCTGGTCGCGTTCCATAGTTTTATGAATGCGATAGGGCTTATCGTTTTTCTTCCGTTTTTGGGATTCTTTGCCAGCCTGATCGACAGGCTATTCCTCGGTGGCAGAACACAGCCAATTGATCTGTTGGATAGGGTAATGCCGGAAGTGGTTGATGCGGCCCTGGTTGCTTTACAAAGTAAGACTGAACAAATAACTCTGCAAGCTGCTTGCAATAGTCTCCGTTTGTTTAATTTGAAGCCGGAACAGCTAAAAATGCTGGAAAACAGCAGGAAGGAGGTAGGGGTTGGAATTGTTCACCAGGACTTCAGCAAGGGATACGAGGATTTAAAGAACCAGGAAGGGAAGATCATTGCTTACTCGGCCAAGATTCAAAAACAGCCTCTCGAACCAGCGGAAATTGAGGAGCTGGAACGCCTCGGGGCCATCGCACGACATGTAGTATTCAGCAACAAGTGTTTAAAGGATATCCTGCAGGATCTACAGCAGTTCAGGTATAGCTCCAGCCCCACAATGCGAGAACTTTATGAAATGCACAAGCAGTTTCAGAAAAAATCTTACGAAAAGTTAATTGCATTGTTGGTAGTAGATCACACAACAGAATTCATATTAGAAGAGTTAGCCGATATGCAGCAATCAAACGACAATCATCTGGCCGACTCCAATCAGCTTGTGCAGAAGAATGTTGGCAGTGACGTGGGTGATAGTTCGGCCATATCAATTCAATTCAACACTAACCGCGAGATCAGACATGCACTTAAGACTCTTATTAAGGCTGTTGAGCTTTTAGTGGATTCTCAAATCTCATCACAGGTACATACTCTGCAGTCTGATTTTGCTACCCAGGAGGAGGGCTGACGGGATCACCAGCCGGGGCGCATCCCTCTGGTTACTTCTTTGATTCGTAACGCTTGTTCCTGGATTTGGCATTCAGCTCGCGAAACTGTGTCATCTTTTCCTTTATGCGACTCTCCAGACCGCTCTCCCTGGGAAAATAGAACTGTTCGTCCTTGATTGATTCCGGCAAGTAGTTTTCACCGGCGGCGAAGGCATTATCTTCGTCATGCGCATAGCGATACTCTTTGCCGTAACCCAGATCTTTGGTCAATGAGGTGCTTGCGTTCCTCAGATGCAATGGCACTTCCAGGCTGCCGTGTTCAGCCACCGTCTTGCGGGCCAGACCGAATGCCTCATAAACCGCATTGCTCTTCGGCGCACTGGCCAGGTATATAGCCGCCTGGGCCAGCGCCAGGTCGCCTTCCGGGCTGCCGAGTCTGGTATAGGTATCCCAGCAATTCAGCGTCACCTGCAGGGCGCGCGGATCAGCCAGTCCTATGTCTTCGTTGGCCATGCGTGTCAGGCGTCTTGCGATATAAATAGGATCGCAACCACCATCCAGCATACGTGTCAGCCAATACAGGGCTGCGTCAGGAGAGGAACCGCGCACCGATTTGTGCAGCGCGGAAATTTGTTCGTAAAAACTGTCACCACCCTTGTCGAAACGCCGATAGCTTTCTTCTACAACCTGGGCGATATGTTCATCCACTACTACCCGGCGACCGTCTTCCAGTTCGGCCATGTCACTGAGCACTTCCAGGTAATTGAGCGTGCGACGGGCATCGCCATCACCGGCGCGAGCCAGCATCTGTTTCTGGCTGCCATTCAGTTCAATACCGAGTGAGCCCAAGCCGCGCTCCTTATCTGCAAGAGCATGGTCGATGACAGTGACCAGATCTGTCTCGGTCAACGGCTTTAGTAAATAGACTCGCGCGCGGGATAACAGCGCGTTGTTCAGTTCGAAAGACGGGTTCTCTGTGGTTGCACCGATGAACAACACCGTACCGTCTTCGATGTGTGGCAGAAAAGCATCCTGTTGAGCCTTGTTGAAACGATGCACCTCGTCAATAAAAAGGATCGTCTTACGTGAGCTGTTGGCCTGATGATATTTGGCCTGCTCAATGGTAGCGCGAATCTCCTTGACGCCAGCCAGTACCGCGGACAGTGATTCGAAGTGACAGTCGCAGGCCTGTGCGATGATCCGAGCCAGGGTAGTCTTGCCAACACCGGGTGGCCCCCAGAGGATCATGGAATGGGGCTGCTGCTTATCGATAGCTTCGCGAATGGACTTGCCCGGACTCAACAGGTGTTGCTGGCCAATAAACTCGTCCACATTGTTGGGGCGCATGCGTGCTGCGAGGGGTTGGTAAGTGGTGAGCGTGTCCTCTGGGAATAGGAGGGTGGTCATAAGGAGATACTACGCAATATCGGCTTGGCTAATCAAAGGGGTTGGAGGATTTTGATCAAGTGCCGACCATGGCAGTATCCAATCCCTCCGATCTCTTCCATTTCAACTACTATCTTTGTCTGACTGCTCTGACCCTCCCCCAGTGCGACTGTATCTAGTCCTGTGAAAGGAGCCCTTGAGCAGCCTACCTCCTTTGATCCCATGCTTCCGGTTCCGGTGATTCGGACAGTTCAGAATTATTTTTCTCTATGAGCATCGTTTCTCTTGTTGATTATTGACAATGGCTACAAACGTAGCCAATAATGGTTACAAATGTAGCCATAACTACTCATAGATAGGCTGAACTATGAACTCCATGAATATTCAATTGGGAAATACAAGCATTCTCTGTTTCGTATTTTGCGCGCTGATTACTCTCAGCTTGGATGCAGGAGCAGCCGAAGAACAAAGGGCCCCGCCGGTTGCTAGAACAGCAGGAACGCTAAGTCAGACAGTCTTTAGAGCGATTCAGAGTGTTCAAGAGCTTATGTCGCCAGAGAATGGTGAGCCGGATTATGAGCAAGCCAAAGAGGAATTGGACCAGCTATTTGAGAGACGTTATGAAAGGATGAACACATTTGAGAAAGAAACGACCCTAACTTTTTACACAACGTACTATCTATCGACCGACAAAATACCGGAGGCTATCGAAATCTTTGAACAGATGCTTTCATTGGAAGAGTTGAGTGAAAGCAACCGCCAAAGATCCTTGCGAGCTTTGGGTCAATTACATTTGTCCGAGGAAAATTTTGAAGCATCCATCCGATACTATGAATTGTGGCGAGAATATTCGTTAGAAGAGGACGAATCGGTTTTTCAAGGATTAGCTTATTCCCACTATCAGTTAGATCAATTTTCTGAAGCCCTTCCTTACTGGTTAGGCCATCTGAAAATACTACTTGAGGGAGGCGAGAGTCTCGATAGAGACAAGTATGTATTTCTCAATAATTTGTATCTGGGAATGGAAGATTATGAGACTTCGCTGGAAGTGACAAAAACCATGATCGTACTCTTCAACAATCCTTCGGATTGGCGATACCTAACGGCGATCTACGACAATCTTGATGATGAGATGAGAAGGATTCAAGCTTTAGATCTAGCTTACATGCTCGGTATTCTTAGTGAAGAACCAGAGTATCTAAATTTGTCTCAGTCATTGGGCGGTATTGGCTTGCCGTACAATGGAGTAAAAGTCTTGGCAGAAGGATTAGAATCTGAATATGTTGAAGAATCAGAATCAAGCTTGGCTAACCTTGTTCAGATGCACATGATTGCTAGTGATTTTGCTATGGCGTTAGAACCCGCAATCAGATTGGCGGAGATCTCATCTACAGGCGATGGCTTCGACACTCTAGGGTACATCCACTATGTGCTACATGATTATGCAGCTGCGGCAATCGCTTTCTCTAATGCTATTGAAAAAGGTAATTTGAGTGACGAGTCAGATACCTTATTGTTCTTGGCCAGATCTTTGCTTGAATTAGATAGGTTTGAGGAAGCAATCGATGCGGCAAAAAAGAGTGCAGAGGCTGGCGACACCAATAAACAAGAAACTGCGCAGAGTTACATTAAGTTTATTGAGAGTAACCAATCACGTGCAGCCATAATTTTCGAACGAAAACAGGAGGCGCTCGAATTTTATCAGGGGTATCCGCCGCTACAGTGAAGCACGATTAGATACCAAGTCGGAGGGTAAGACGGAGGATAAGACACCATTGAAACTTAAGTTACAGATTTAGTGAACCTAAGTAAGCGTCAGCTGCAAGTGCTTCTGGCCGTGTGCAAACTAAACGGAGCTTCTTGCAGCGAAATTCATAGAGAATTGAAGCATCTGTACCTCGCTCGAACTACCGTTTCGACAATGCTGGGTCGACTCAAAGGCAAGGGGTATTTGGATGCTGAAAAAATAGGCAATCAGCTTGTTTACTATAGCTGTATTAGTGAAATCGTTCTGAAAGAAAGAGCGATTGATTCACTTGTTGATACATTATTCCAGGGCGACAGAAAGGCGCTTGTCCGGCACATCCTGCTAGATAAAAATCTGAACGGCGGGAGTTTAGAGTTAGGAGAATGTTAGTAGAAAGGACAAATGGGTCAATGCAATTCAAGGGCTCAGAGTACTTTGATCTGTAACAAATGGGGTCAGAGTAAAAATACAGTAGTTTGAGATTGTTAGTATTAATGCCGCAAAGAAAAAGCCCAGCTTAGCTGGGCTTTTTTATGTCGCGTCATCATTACCGAATCAAAGTACTCCGACCCCTTTGGTTTTGCACCTGCTTGGTTGACAAAAATGAACACCAAACTAAAGCAATTTCAAAAATGAAACTCTTGTGGATTTATAAATTTCTAGTGCTCGAAAAATGCAACGTATTAATGGCGGTCACCCGAAATAGGGTCGAAATTCGATGGATAGGAACGGAAAACTGCAAGAGATAATGTCACGTTGAATGCCTACAGCAAATTTAACTATAGATACTCCCCAACTTAAAGAGCCGTTCAAGTTGCAATGGCGATTTAAGCAAAAATAACAATATCAAGGGAATCTACCACGCCATATCGTTGAGCTTAACGCCAGCAGAAAACAAATGCAGTGCGATTACTGAAAACAAATTTCCTTATTATGTTAGGAGTTTGCTGTGCTTTTTCCGTAAAAGCGCAGGCGGATAGTTTTGTCAGCTCGGTGACCGACCAGACTGTTTCGGCACCATTGGCAAATCCCATTCCCGATTCTTTTCAACCGCGTTATATCAGTGGTTTTGGTAGCGGTAACACTTTCACTGTTTTCTTCGAGGATCGTGACGCAGGAGGTCAAATCTCCTTCGTTTCCACTACCACCGGCCCCAACGGATTCGCCGCCAATACTACGGCCACGAATATCACCGACACCCACTTTGTGATAAAGGATTGGCCTATCACGGTAGGTGGAACCAACTATGCGTATCGCGCCTGGGCGTCGGTCGGCAATAACCGCGATCATGCTTTCTATGTCTCTAACGATCTAAGCAACTGGACACAGGTATCAACCTTCACCATTGACAACGCGAGCGACCTTACGGGGGCAACAGGGTTTGTTTATTACGGGTTCCATGACGTCATTCTGTTAAATGGCACCTACTATGCATTCGCGGAATCCAACACCAGCCAGACCATGTTGGTACGCAGCACTAATGGCGATGATGTGTGGGAGGCCTTCGCCCTGGTTGGTGGCAGGTCTGGCGATGGACCTTTGGAATTGCCAGCAGGTGTATCCGCTGGATGGACTCCGTCGGGTGCCTTCGTGGACCTTGGCCATGACCGCGGCTATGGCAAGGTCTATGTTGATCCCAGAGATTCCAATCTCTACCTAGCCATCAATACGACGGCCAAGACGAGCCTGCCCGCAGCCGAACTGGAAGCCGCGTTTATCAATCCCGCTAACTGGACCTGGGATGATGGCAATACGGGTCCGGTTAGTAATTCCCTGCTGGCTGAAACGACCGAGCACGATATTCGTGAGGCCTGGGTAGTACCGAACTCAGACTCGGATGCGGATTGGGTCATCGTCTATGATGCA
>JANQJM010000236.1 GCA_028281635.1 Pseudomonadales bacterium
GTTCACTCGGCTGCGTAAGTTAATCAAGGATGAAGGAAGGTTATTACTGTTCGGAGAGAATCTGGATGACGATTCCAAAATCGAACGATCTGAACTGGCAAATCTGAGTTCCTTACAGCAACTCGCTGAACGACTGGGGTTTGAGTTATTAGAGCAACAGGACTTCACCGAAGGTGCAAAGCGCAGTGTAGATCTGTTGCTCTCATACCTGGATTCTGCCGGCCAACAACTTGTTCAATCACTTGCCTGGAATGAAGAGCGTCTGAGTGATGTACTGACGGAATTACGTTTTATCCATGACGAATTTTCCAGTCGGCGTCGTTGTTTTCGGTTGTTCGAATTCAGGAAATTGTCCGATCCACCGGGTGAATACGCGCAGGCTGTTTACGGTGATATTCGATCTTTCAAGCCAAGCGAAGTGACTCAGCTGTTCGAGGCGAGTTTCGGCGTTGATTTTGATAATGAGCTCTGGCATTGGAAATATGAGCTGGGGGAAGGCACTTGTGTAGTAGCCCGAGAACGGCAAGGCGGAGGTATTGTTTCTCACTATGGTGGTGCTCCGCGCAAGATCGACTACTTTGGCGAGCCTTCAATGGCAATTCAACCTTGTGATGTCATGGTGCTGCCAGAAGTCCGACGGCATTATGGTAGGAACAGTTTGTTCTTTAAAACTGCTGCTACTTTCCTGGAGCGTGAAATCGGTAATACGGTTCGGCAGTTACTTGGCTTTGGTTTTCCCAATCAGAAAGCAATGAATATTGCGCTCCGGCTTGGCCTGTACGAGAAGACAGATGATTTTGTCGAGGTTGTTCATTCGATTTCCGGGGCCACTCAACAGGCCTGCCAATTTGTCGCAGTAGACATCGACGACCCGCGACAACGTGATTCCATCGACAGGTTGTGGCAACAAATGCGTGGCGGATTTAATAGTGGGATTATCGGTGTGCGTGATGCTAAGTACATCGACTATCGCTACTTTCAACATCCCTTTGCTAAACGTGGATTGTTAAACAGTAACTTCATTCTGGATGAGCAGGGAGAAGTCCTGGCCTTCGTGGTTCTCAAAGAGCATGAACAACAGCAATTATTAATGGATATTGTGTGTGCAAAGGATCAATTGCAGACTTTGCTGGCCGCTGTTGCGGCTCATTGTATTGAATCATCAAAGCAGCCCATGAAAATGTGGATTACCCAGGGCTGGCTTGATCTGGTGCAGCTGGAGGGCTGCACTGTGAATGCCCTGGGTATTGAGATACCCTGTAACAGCTGGAATCCAGGGCCCAGTTCCCAGGTGCTATATGGCAAATGGTGGCTCACTGCAGGCGATATGGATTTTATCTAACGCGAAGCAGGGTCTCTTGTTTGCTCCTGCTCCTGCGTGCTTAAAAGGTGGGTACTGAAAATTGGAAGCCATATATAGATAGAAGGAAGATTGGTAGTTCGACATGAGTAACAACAATATCTACAACCAGGATTTAGATAAGAATCCAGCTAACTTCGCCCCGCTCACACCGCTTTCCTTTCTGGAGCGTGCTGCCAGTGTTTATCCGAATCACCTTTCGATTATTCATGGTGATACTCGCTATACCTGGTCCGAAACCTATCAGCGTTGCTGCAAACTCGCCTCCGGATTAGCCAAGATGGGTATAGTTGAAGGCGATACTGTGTCGTTCATGGGAGCCAATACCCCCGAAACTTTCGAAGCGCACTTTGGCGTGCCTATGATAGGGGCAGTGCTGAATGCGCTGAATGTACGACTCGATGCCAAGGCCATCGCATTCATCCTGCAACATGCCGAAACCAAGGTGTTGTTCACAGATCGGGAATACAGCGACACCATCAAAGAGGCGCTGGAACTAGTGCCTAACAAACCGGTGGTCATCGATATCGATGATCCGTATTTTGCTGGTGGTGAACTGCTGAGTGATCGCAACTATGAAGATGTGCTGGCGCAGGGCGATGATGAGTACCGCTGTTTTCAGATCGAAGACGAATGGTCTGCTATCAGCCTGAACTACACCTCTGGTACTACCGGTGATCCCAAGGGTGTTGTGTATCACCATCGCGGCGCCTACCTGGCGGCCGTATCCAATGTCCTGAGTTGGGACATGGTGTCACACCCGGTCTATCTGTGGACCTTACCGATGTTTCATTGCAATGGCTGGTGTTGGCCCTGGAGTCTGGCTGCGGTAACCGGGACTAATGTGTGTCTGCGCCATGTCCGTGATCAAGCAATTTTCGATGCTATCAAACAACATGGAGTGACCCATTTCTGCGGTGCGCCTGTTGTCTTAAACACACTAATCAATGCACCCGACGACATGAAGCAGGGTATTGAGCAAAAAGTCCGTGCCATGACCGCAGGTGCAGCGCCACCAGCAGCGGTGATAGCGGGGATGGAAAACATGGGCTTCAGCGTGACTCATGTGTATGGTCTCACTGAAACTTATGGACCATGTGTAGTGTGCGCGCCACAGGCTGAGTGGGAAGAGCTGGAAGTAGATCAGAAGGCAGAAATTCTGGCCCGCCAGGGCGTGCGTGGCCCATTACAGGACGAGATGATGGTAGCCGATCCGGAAACCCTGCAACCGGTGCCTAAAGATGGCAAGACCATGGGTGAGATATTCATGCGCGGCAATATGACCATGAAAGGCTATCTGAAAAATCCCAAGACGACCCAGGCGTCATTCGAGGGCGGGTGGTTTCATTCCGGAGATTTGGCCGTATGGCATGAAGACGGTTATGCCCAGATCAAGGATCGTTCCAAAGACATTATTATCTCCGGAGGTGAAAACATCTCATCGCTGGAAGTGGAGTCTGTACTCTTCAAACACCCAAAGATACTGGAAGCTGCCGTGGTAGCCAGTGCCGATGAAAAGTGGGGAGAGGTGCCCTGCGCTTTTGTTAGTCTCAAGACTGGCGAAGAAATGGATGTGGATGAATTGATTGCTTATTGCCGTGATGAAATGGCGGGCTTCAAGATTCCAAAGAAAGTCGTGTTTGGCCCTATCGACAAGACCAGCACAGGCAAAGTACAAAAGTACTTACTTAGAGAAAAAGCAGAGCAAGTAGAGCTCGCTGTTAAAAAATAACTGAACGTTAACCCTGCAAAACCTGCGAAACCTTAAGGAGAACTCATGAAATCCCTGACGACTAGACTCATGGCAGCTCTTGCCTGCGTATTGGCACTGCAGTCATTCGCACAAGATGTTCCTGAAACCATTAGCGTAACCAGCTCGATCTTCGATCATCATGGTATGGTGCCGGAAGAGAATTCGGCCTATGGTGCGAATACTTCCATCGACATTAGCTGGTCAAATCTGCCAGCCGGCACTCAGCAGTTGGCCTTGATTTGTGATGATCCGATCGTGGTGGAAATCGGCATGATGGAACAACCATTCGTGCATTGGGTGGTCTATAACATTCCTGCGTCTGCATCCGGATTACCTGGTGGGCTGGCAAGTGATGAGCAGATCACCGCGGCAGGATTGGAAGGTGCTATCAATGGACATAACGGTTTGCGTCGTCCAGGCTATTTCGGTCCACGTCCGCCCGCAAATGGCCAGCTTCACGCTTATCACTTCCGAGTGTATGCGCTTGATAGCGAGCTCGATCTGGCACCTGGCCTCAACAAAGATCAATTGCTGGAGGCAATGGATGGCCATGTCCTAGCAACTGGTATGTTGATGGGTCACTACGAAAGAAAAGAGTAGCCGGTAGATAAAAAGAAGCGGGTCAGGTGACCCGCTTCAATAACTGAGGTAACGATCTCAGTTATAGGGAGCTGCGTTCTGGAGATGCTATTTATTCGAGGTCTC
>JANQJM010000256.1 GCA_028281635.1 Pseudomonadales bacterium
CTACGATGAGCTTGTCATCTCTGAGCGGATGTATGCGCTGCTCTCGAGCTTCATACAACTGCTGCAGGCTGTTATCGATTTTCTGCATGACATCTGCACCGTGACTCGCTGCATAATCCTCAACCGGCTTATCCAGATTCAGAATCGTGGCGCCTTCAAAATTCCCAAATTGAGTGACTTTGAAAACGTCAATGACTAACTGCGCTTCTTCTCCCAGGACTTGTTGCAACTGCTCAGGAGTCCATAGAAAGAAGGTTCCTTCTTCGCCTTCACTGTCGGCATCGGTTGCTGAGTAGAAACCTCCTTCCTCCAGCTGCATGTCCCGTAACACATAATCAAACAGTCGGGTCGCAATACGCTTGTAGAATGACTCACCAGTAAGACGATAGGCGTCTGTATAAATCAATCCCAGTTGCGATTGGTTATAGAGCATCTTTTCAAAATGAGGCACTAACCATTCTTCATCGACGCTATAGCGATGAAAGCCGCCTCCCACCTGATCGTGTATTCCGCCAAGTCCCATACCGGTGAGCGCCCTGTTGAAAAAACCATAGGCAGCCAAATCTCGACGACGCACAACCTGATCCAGCAATGAGAGTAGCAAGGGCTCTTGCGGAAACTTGGGCGCACCGGCCAGGCCGCCCAGACTCCGATCTTCTCGCTGTAACAATGCTTCCACTACTGTATCCCGCACTCCGTCTGCTACGGCTTGCTGTTGTTTTTCGGTGTTGAGCAGGCGATCAATTGCAGCATGAATACTGTTGGCACTGGTGGCCAGTTCATCTTTTTTGTCACTCCATGCAACTACAATTTGTTCAAGCAACTCAATAAACTTCGCCGGCGGGAAATAAGTGGCGCCAAAGAATGGCTTGCCATCAGCGAGCAAGAAGTTGGACATAGGCCAACCACCATGTCCGGTCATGATTTGGACACCGGTCATATAGAAGTCATCGATATCCGGATACTGCTCCCGATCCATCTTGACGCTGATGAAATGCTGGTTGAGATGTTTCGCCACGTCCACGTTATCGAAACTCTCCACCTCCATGACATGGCACCAGTGGCAGGTGGAATAGCCTATCGACAAGAATATCGGTTTGTTTTCCCGCTCCGCGGCTTCGAATGCTTCAGATCCCCAGGGATACCAATTCACTGGATTGTGGGCGTGTTGCAATAAGTATGGAGAGTCTTCCAACACCAGGCGATTAATGAACACAGCCGTGCCATCTTCTCGCAGATGCTCAGTGCGTTTGTCATAGTGGCCGGTTTTTGCCTGTTCGGCTTCGCGCAAACGCGCCTCAAGTGAGCCCTGCTGGTCAGATGTCATAGCTACTGTGCCTTTCTGCCCTTCGCTGTCTTTTATTAGGGAGGTGGGAACATCATGTTATAATCAATAGATACGCGACGGCACTGCAATTAGGTCTACTTTGAAAGACTTTCCTGGTTTACCCGTTCTTATAGATTATCCCGCTCTGCATTCGCACGAGCGGTCCTCAATTGCCCTTTATATCCCTGCTCCCCGCAGGGATTTTTTTATCCAAAGAAATCTGGGCAAAAGATTCCGGGCAGAAACGAAGCGCTGCCATGGGTATGTCAGCGCCTTCTCTTATTAATTGCTTACGAGCTTTCACTGGCGCGCGTCGGCAAGCAGCTCCTGATGGTGGTCCAGCGCCTCAGCCTTGAGTTGTAAGGCTTGGTTATGAATCCACATATCAACGTTATCATGAGGCAACAGACCCATTTGGTCTGCCTGGTAATCGAGTCCAGCCAAGACTTCGGCATAAGGACCAAATCCCTGCACTCGATAAGGAACCACCAGCGCATTGAATCCGTCGGCTTGCGCCTTTTCCACGTAAGCCCGAATTAGACGCTCGGCCTCTTCCCGTTTCGGCGCCCAGTCTTCGCGCAAGGTGAAGACTTTAATGTCCTGCAAACCTAACCGCTGTTTGGCAAGAATTGTTCGTTCTGAGATTTTGCTGATCCAACGCTCATCCTCGTCATCGTCTGCAGGACCATGAGCTAATACCAGAGCAACTTCCTTCGCCGGATCGCGGCTTAAATTGGTAAGTCGGCTAAGCAATACACCATCCATCTCGTCGGCATCAGCCAATCCCTCATTGCTTAGGTGAAAGTTGAGCTCAGTTTCGATCTGCCAGAAACCCATTGGCATGCGCATGCGTGGCCGATTGGCAGCATTGGCTTCCCATTCTGCTTTGCTCGGTGCACCTTCCTGCATGCCGAGAATTTGCTGCGTGCGTTCTAACCAGCTTTCACCGGAGATAAACAGCCGCACAACGCCAACATGATCGACTCCCTGTTGCTCGAGATTACGCACCGATTCTTCCAGGCTTCCGGCGTCAGCCATACCGAATGCCACCTCTACTGGAAATTGCTCGCGCAGCGCATCTACCGAATCCAGGACCGCGGCATCCCAGCTCTCAGTACCGCCGTGAGCCATCACAAGCAGCCCATAGTTCGATGCGTCTGCCGAAGCCGATGCAATTCGCAGCTGCTCAGACACTGAAGTACAGGCATTAAGCAGGATGACAACGAGTGAATAAGCTAACAGTTTATTCATTGCCTCTATGCTCCAGATTCTCCGCTTATTAGAACTCATAGCTGAATGCCACCCTAAAATTGGTTCCGGGTTGCTGAGCGTTTTGAATCGCCGTGATTGAAGTGGCTTCCAATCCTTGAATGTTTGCCCAGCGCGCATACTGTTCATCAAAGAGATTGAAAATGCCCAAGCGCAGCGTTCCAGCATCTGAGATGTTGATATGTCCCAACAGGTCAACCAGCGCATAACTGTCGGCAGTCACCAGTGTCGGGTCCGAAACTCTGTCTTGTTCACCGGCCGCCGTAAGAATTACCTCGCCACCCCAAAACCCGGTAGGCGCTGAGTAGCTGAGCGCGAACACGCCTTGCAAGGGTTCGATTGAGTCCAGAGGTGTATCGTCTACTTCGTTATCACCTCGGGAGTAAGCCACTGAAGAACGCAGCTGCCACTCGTCGCTGAGGTAATAGTTTGCGACTAACTCAGCACCACGGATCTCAGCCTCCCCGATATTGGTATCCTGAAACAGGTTGATGTTTCCCTGCATGCCAACAAAATTGGATTGAATAAAATCGTCGTATTGGTTCTGGTAGATTGCAAAACTGACGAATGCATTGTCCAAGTCTGCGCGGAAACCAACCTCGATTCCCTGGCTGGACTCTGGCTGTAATGCTGGATTGGGCACAGTGGCGTAGCCAAATCCCAGGTTAACGAATGCCTGATTCGCTTCGTCAAAATTGGGTGGACGATAGCCCTCTGCATATTGTGCAAACAATGAATAGGTTTCATTCAGATCATAGATGGCACCCAGACTCAGTGAGGTCTGACTCACATCCACCGGCGTGACCGAGAAGCCCCCAAAGTTCGCAATATCGCCGACTCCGGATAAGTTATCCGTGAGATTCGGATTCATTTCATAGCGGTCATGGCGTACGCCAGGAATCAGTGTCAGACCGCTATCACCCAACACGATTTCATCCTGCAGATAGACACCAAAACGCTCGGTCTCTGTATCTGGAAACGTTTTGTTTGGAAAGACTTCGGGTGGCGCGAATGGGAAGGCAGAAATTGCACAGGTCTGCTGGTTAGAAACCAGATCAGTCTCACAACGATTACGAGGCCGTTCGGTATCGGTTGCATCATAGTTGAACCCATAGGCTAAAGAATGCGTTGCACCTGTAGTTACGACACTCTTTCTCAAGTTCAAGTTAAACGCTGTGGTTTCCTGGTTAAACTCGAAATCTGTAACTCGAAGCGCCTGGGTTCCGCCAAAGCTGCGCGGATTGCGTGGATCGATAAAAGAAAAACTTGTCCTCTCCTGAACCGTATTTTGCAATGCGTCCGTCGTCTGAAGATTCCAGATGAATTGCAGGTCATCTGCTAACGCAGTTTCACCCTGCCACAAGTATTGGAGACCGAACCGCTGACGCTCGGTTTCATCGAATCCGTTTGATTGAGTCACTGACGCAGAGAGATCGGACTCCAGTGTAAGCAGATTCTCTTCCATGAACGTTTCATAGCTGGCGATCAGCTTGTGCCCAGGCGCGACGTCCCAGAATGCCTGCAGCAATAGATTGTCTGATTCACCATCCTGGGGATTCAATGATCCTGGGCCATTCACTTCCTGCTCTTCAAATTCGCGCCTGGTGGCTCGTGCCAGCAAGCCGACATCACCAGACTGCACAGCTGCAGTTGCACCCAGCTTGTATTGTTCATCAGCGTCCGCCGCCGAAGCCAGCACATTGAAATAGGTACCACTATCAGACTGCACATAGTCTTCGGCTGTCTTGCTGTTAAGAATTACCGCTCCGCCCATGGCATCCGCTCCATACAAAACAGAGGCTGGTCCACGAATTATTTCTACCGACTTGAGATTGTCGATTTCGAAACTGTCTCTACCGTAGGAAGACGGGCCCGCAGCATATATGTCATTGCTGCGAACACCATCAATAACTGTCAGTACGCGATTACCGCCAATACCACGAATAGAAAACCCCTGGTTCCCGCCGCGACTTGCCGTATTCATGGTGACTCCCGGCTGAAAGCGGGTGAGATCATCCAGGTCGATCGCCAGTTCCCGCTCGATGATTTCATCGGAAAGTACCGACACTGTCCCTGCAATGTTTTCGATGGTTCGAGGCAATCTTGTCGCTGTAATCGTTAACTCTTCGATACGGGATACCGAGTCTTGGGCAGCAACCGAGCTACCGAGTGTTGCCAGGCTCACTGCCCAGGCAAGATTGCATAGTAGATTTTTGGGAATGGTGCATTTAGTAGATGCAATAAGCATAGTCAGAACTCCAAACTGGGAGAGTCACTGGCTTGCTGCCTTGCTGCAGGATTGCGGGTGGCTGGCTGAACTCTGAACCGGAAAATATGTGGATCAATAAACCAATTGTCAGATTAGTAGCTGGGCTATTTGGTCAGGATCAATTTTTCATTCGAGGTTACACGCAAGGTGTAGATCTCGCCCTTGTGCTCAATTTTCAATTGACGTGAGGGGCCTAGCAGTTCACCGCTGCTGACCACCGGCACTTGCTTACTCTTGGGCTCGCAAGCTTTGTTTTCTTGGGTCATTGCTAAATTAGAGCTTTTATATCAATAGCTTAAGGAGATGTGACAAATTGTCGCAGCCCCAATTCTGCTAGTGTAGGGGGTATTGGATAATAATGCAAATGATAATTGTTCTTATTTGCATTGGCTAGAGCGAGCATAAAACGGAAACCAGAATCGTTCGATTGGATTGCCGAATTCATTCATGCCAGAATCCATGCATTAGCAAATCGAGCTCGCAACCAACACCATCAAAGAGGCAGCAATGAAGTCCTACAAATCCCTGCTAGCTATTACTTCCTTATCAGCTTTTCTTGTCTCCTGGCAACTGAGCTTTGCCGACAACCACGCTGCGGATGTATCTAATCTGGAAAGTTTGATCGTGGGCGAACACCGCAGTGAAACGAACATCGCGCGTAACGAGTTTCGTCATCCTGTGGAGACGCTGGACTTTTTCGGCCTGCGTCCGGATATGACGGTGATTGAAATCCTGCCTTCTACCGGCTGGTACACCGAAATTATTGCCCCCTATGTGCGGGACCGGGGAAAGTTTTACGCAGCACACTTCTCTCCCAATGCAACCGCATCGTATATGCCGCCAAATCTACGCAGGTTTGAAGAAAAAATCAGTGGCGAACCAGAGCTATATGGACGCATTACCGTAAGACATTTGAACCCCCCGCATGAAGTAGCTATTGCTCCTCCTAACAGTGCTGATATGGCGCTGACTTTTCGCAATGTTCATAACTGGATTATGGCGGGCCAGGAGCATGAATTCTTCGCTGCCTTCTACGCGGCACTGAAACCCGGTGGTGTGCTTGGTGTGGTCGAACATCGCGCCTTACCAGGTGCTGGCATGGATGTCATGGAAACCAGCGGTTATGTGACAGAGGCCTATGTTAAGGAAGTAGCTGCAGCGGCCGGATTCGAATTTGTCGATTCTTCTGAGATCAATGCCAATCCAAAGGATCCAACGGTGCATCCGGCGGGCGTTTGGACTCTGCCCCCTAACTATCGACTGGGTGACGAAGATCGCGCCAGGTATGCGGCAATTGGCGAGAGCGATCGTATGACATTGAAGTTCGTTAAACCGGAAAACTAATCTGGTGAACCGCAAGGATGAAGCGCTCCAGGCCCTGGGGCGCTCCGCCATCCTCGACAGCTTATCTGACTACTCACCCACAGTGGTAAGCACACTGTTAGTTGGCTTGGACATCGAAGGAAGCGACATCGATGTCATTTGCTGCTACCCAACTCAAGCGCGATTTGTTGAAGACTTAAGATGCTGTTGCCAGCAGCATGAAGATTTTCATCTGTCCGTTGCCACTGACCGAGTAGTCGCCAGTTTCACTGTGGATGGATTTTGCATCGAATTATTCGCCACTGAACAAGCCATACAAAAACAAGCCGCCTATCAGCATTTTCAAGTCATGCAACGACTTGTGGAGTTAGGTGGAAACAGATTTACTGAATCAGTGAAATTACTAAAGAGAAAAGGCCTCAAAACAGAACCGGCGATCGCTCAGTTGTTAAACCTCAGCGGGGACCCGTTCGCTGCAGTCGCTGACTTGCAAGATTGTAACGATGCAAAGCTAACCACTTTATTGGAGAATGCAAAAGATGTCTGAACCAGTTTGTCTTATCGTCGGCGCCGGTGACTATATCGGCGCAGCTATAGCCCGCAAGTTTGCAGCCGGCGGCTACACGGTATGCCTGGGTCGCCGCAATGGAGAGAAATCTGACAGCCTGGTAGAAGAACTCACTAACAATGGCGGTAAAGCCTATGCTTACTCTCTGGACGCCAGAGAAGAAACTCAAATAGCCGAGCGCTTTGCGGCAATTGAAAAAGATATTGGCCCGCTGGAAGTGGTTATCTCTAATCCCGGCGGCAATGTAAATTTCCCGATCCAGGAGACCACTGAACGGGTCTTCTATAAAGTATGGCGCATGGCTTGCTTCACTGGCTTTCTAACGGGACGGGAGGCAGCCAAATACATGGTACCCCGTGGCCGCGGGTCTATTTTTTTCACTGGAGCCACCGCCAGTATGCGCGGTGGCAGCGGATTTGCCGCCTTCGCCAGTGCAAAATTTGCCTTACGTGGCCTAGCACAGAGTATTGCCCGCGAACTCGGCCCCCAGGGTATCCACGTTGCCCACCTGATTATTGATGCCGGAGTCGATACCGAGTTTGTGCGCGACCGTATTCGTGACCGCGGGGGCAATCCTGATGAGCTACCGGAAGATACTCTGATGAATCCCACCTCGGTGGGCGAGGCTTATTGGATGTTGCATCAGCAAACGCCAGATGCCTGGACTCACGAAATGGATCTGCGCCCTTTTTGCGAGAAATGGTAACAGGCCCGGAGTCCCGATAAATTATGACTATTGAAGTTTGGTTAGCTTTTGCTGTTGCTTCAGCGGTGCTGCTGGTCATACCAGGGCCGACAATATTAGCCGTAATCTCCTATTCTATTGCCCACGGTGCCAGGGCGAGCCTGTCACTAGTTGCCGCTGTTTGTCTCGGTGACAGCACCGCGCTTGCTTTCTCCTTACTGGGACTTGGTGTGCTGCTGTCGACTTCTGCCTTCTGGTTTTCCGTGGTAAAAATCCTCGGCGGTGTTTATCTCATCTATCTCGCCATAAAACTGTTTAGAGCAGGTGTCTCTCCAATCGATGACCAGGAAATGAGGGCAGGAAGTAACAATCTGTTCATAAACACCTATATCATCACCGCTTTAAATCCCAAAGGAATTGTTTTCTTCATTGCATTTCTACCTCAGTTTGTAGATACAACAGTTGATACCAGTGTGCAGCTTTGGATACTCTCGACTACCTTTGTTGTCCTGGCCGCGATAAATACCTTTATGTACTGTTTTTTTGCGAGCAGCGCTCGTGGTTTTTTTCAAAGCGCCCAAGCGCAGCAAAGATTCAATCTAGCGGGTGGCAGCCTGCTCGGCATTGCAGGAGTATGGGCACTTAGAAATTCATAATTTACAGTGCACAAACTAAATAACTTCTCTCTTTTTGAGGCAACAGTTAAATGAGCATAACCGTAGATTTTCATTATGATTTTGGCAGCCCCAACACTTACTTCTGTCATCGCGTCATTCCGCTCATAGAGCAGCGCACTGGTGCCAAGTTCAACTATTTTCCAGTGCTACTGGGTGGAATTTTCCGAGCGACTAACAACAAATCGCCGATAGAGCAGTTCGCTGAGGTGAAAAACAAGAAGGAATACAATGCGAGAGAAACTGAACGCTTTATCGCCAAAAACAGCATCGACAAGTTTCAGTTTAATCCCAACTTTCCGGTTAACACACTTTTGCTGATGCGAGGCGCCATCTACGCTAGCGATAAAGACTACTATGCAAACTACATTGAAGCCGCGTATTGCGGCATGTGGGAACTTGGCCTCAACATGTCTGAAGTGGAAGTGGCCGCAAAACATTTTACAGAAGCCGGACTCCCGGCTGAAGAAATCCTGACTGCCACTCAGAATCAGGACATCAAACAGCAGCTTATCGACAACACCACGGCATCAGTGGATCGCGGCAGCTTTGGATCTCCAACTTTTTTCGTTGGGGACGAGATGTTTTTCGGCAAAGATCGATTGCGTGACCTGGAAGAAGAGATTCTGGCGCAGCGCTAAATCAGATTAACCAGCGCGATCAAAGTAGCGGACCAGTTCGATAGGTTCCCGGAAGGAGTCCGGCTGGATTGTCATTTCTATGCGCAGCCGCTGACCTTCCTGTTCCAGGGTGTAAATCTCGATAGTAAAACCACCATCCCGCGGTCGGGCTTCCACCACCAGGCTATTGTCTTCGAATAGGCCTTCGGACCAATCTTCCCCACCTTCGGTGTAGAAGGAGTTCGCCGAGACTCGACGGCGACGTCCGTCGGTGTGGAAGATGCGCTGAAAACCATCCTCATAGCGGAATGTGAATTCCGAGTCAGTGAACTGGATCTCCAGCACATCGTCATAAGAGATGCGATCATACAGTTCATGTTCCGGTGGGCCGCCTCGATAGAAGTCTTCGCGTCGATTGAAAAGGCTACGCCCGCCTTTTCCGCCTCCGGCTTCGATGGCTTCCTCGACCTGATCGTCAGTGTTATCACTCAACTCATCATTAATAACCCATCGGCCCACGATACTCGCACGAATATCTGCGGACTGTGCGGTGCTGACGTTCGCCAGCAAACACAGCGCCAGGAGATAGAAAACGGAAGGTAAAACTCTCATAAGCCTAGATTGGTAGTTTCCAGAGCCCTAGTCAAGACAACGAGTGAGTACTTTGAACTACGGACGCTGGAAAAAGACACTGCATTGACGAATCGTCATGCGAGCTGCGATCACCAAAAGCACAAACAATACCAGGTAGTACAGGGGAAAGGCGGACATTGATTCGATAAAAACCGACTCATTAAGCGCATCCCCCTGCAACTCCCCGGCCTCACGTTCCCTCAGAGTAGCAACCAGCACGGTATAGAAAAGACTGGCCGCTCCCAAACCCAGATTGAGTGCCAGGCCCTTGAAGCTGAGCACGGTGGCGCGGATATCCGAACCCACCTCACGATTGATGTAGTAACTCGCCTGAAACTGCACCATACCCATCATAGCGAATGCGCCAACGGCGAACAGCACACCGTAAATCGGAATAGCAAAACTGATTCCAATTAACCCCAACATCAGAATCGACGATAAAACAACGAAGTTAAAGAATGGCGAATGGGTACTCACTAAATAACGCGAGAACTTGGCGTTAGCGATACCGATCAAGGACATACCGGCACCCACAAAACCAAACCATGAAACCGGTATATCGATTATTCGATAATACTCACTGGCCAGCACCGCAAACTGTCTGCCTACCGAATCCAGAGCGAGAGCGGCCAGGATAACAAACAGCACAAAACGGTGGTTGAGGGTCCAACGCGCTGCGGTAAAGATCTGTTTAAAAGGTTCAAATAATGAACGCAGACCGGAACCAGAACTCGAGGTTCTGTTTGGCGCGTCATCATCCAGCTCATGCATACCCAAAGTTGTGACAAGTACGCAGCAGGCAGTAATGAGGGTGAGAATAACCGGCAAACGAATCACTAGATCTTGCTGCAGCCGCCAGTCGGGATTGAGTATGGCCAGCACGCCGTTCACCACCGAGGGATCATAGGCGAAGGCGCCAAGAATCATGGTGACGAAGAAGCCAATTGAGACCACAAAGGTGGTACGTTCCAGGATTTTAGCCCACTCGTCTTCCCTGCCCAGCGCCTTCAAGGAATCATAGGCAAGCGCTTCGTCAGCGCCGCTCGCTGCAGCTTCCGACAAGCCAGAACAAATTCGGTTGCCCAAAAACATCAGGAACAGCAGATTGGATGCGCCTATTGGCGCAAACACAATCAACGCCATCTCGATAACCATCAACACCGCGGCGTAGACTAATAGCTGTTTTCGACCGACCACATCGGCCATAGCACCGGATGGCACTTCGGCAAGCACTATGCTGATTGCCCAAACGATATTGAGAATTGCGAACTGTTCCAGCGTCAGACCGAAGTCGAGGAACAAAATCGTGAAAATGGGATAGTAGAAACGTGCTGTGTATAACAGCCGAAACAGCGTGAACCGGCGCAAATTAGCTTCCAGTCGTTTCCGCTCCTGCGCGTCACTGACCATAAATTAATGCCAGTTATTTCACGGGCTGGGGATTTGTGAAAGCTTTACAGCAAACTGCTGCGCCAGGTAGCAATAGCTTGTCCAATCTCATCGGGCGAGTCTTCCTGCAAAAAATGATTACCACTCACAGTAATCTCCTGCTGATTAGGCCAACTACGACAAAACTCTCGCTGTGGACCAATCAAAATGGCACCAGGATCCGCGTTGATAAACAGTTTTGGCAAATCAGATTCAACCAACCAATCTGCATAGGACCGGACGATATCGACAACCTCTTGCGGTTCACCTTCGATGGGGATTTGTCGCGGCCAGGTAAGAGTTGGTCTACGATCTTCTCCCGCCTCGGCAAATGGCCTTCGATAGATCGCCATCTTCTCCTCACTCAATTCGCGCAAGATTGAACCTGGCAACACCCTTTCCACGAATACATTTTTTTCCAGCACCATTTCTTCACCGGCCGGTGATCGAAACCCCTGAAACACACCGCGAGCCGCCTCCGGCCAATCGTCCCAGGACACTGGACAGACGATGCCTTCCATGTAGGCGATACCCATTACTGAATCGCGATGTCGATTCGCCCAGTCAAACCCTAGCGCCGAACCCCAATCGTGAATAACCAATGTCACATTGTCTTTCACACCCAGCGCATCCCAGGCAGCGTCCAGATACTCCCGATGCTCGACAAAGGTGTAGCGGTCAGGTCCGGAGTCTTCCAGCTTGTCTGAATCCCCCATGCCAATCAGGTCAACCGCAATACAACGACCCTGATTCTGCAAATGAGGCATGATGTTGCGCCACAGATAAGATGACGTTGGATTGCCATGTTGAAAAATGATGGGATCACCTTCACCCATTTCCACATAGGCCATGGTCTTACCCTTCACGTTGATGGTTTTTTTCGGCAGTTCTTTGGCGCTTAGCATGTGACTTTCTCCCCCTGGCCCCTGTTGGCCCCCTGGCTAAAGTGAGCGGCAGCATAACCTCCCAGCCTGACTGATTCAATGTGACGAGAACCACCTCAGGTCAATTGAACTGCTTAGCCGTAATCAGCTATGCTCCACTTCCGCATTGCATCCAGTCGGAAGAAAACATACGGGGGATTTACCGAATGACTATGCAAAATACACCTCTGCTGATGTCCAGAATTCTCGGCCGAGGCGCTGAGCTCGATCCAGATGTTGAAGTTGTCACTGCACAAGCAGATGGCACACATCGGCAGACATTGAAACAAACCTGGGAGCGAGCACAGCAGCTTGCCAATGCTCTGAATGCCCATGGCATTCAAATTGGAGATCGGGTCGCCAGCTTTATGTGGAATAACTACCGCCACCTGGAACTCTATCAAGGGGTTCCCAGCATGGGCGCGGTATTGCACACCCTGAACATCAGACTCTCCCCTGCAGACCTCGAATACATCATCAACCATGCAGGTGATAGGGTTATTTTTGCCGACGAAGATTTGTTACCACTGCTTGAGCCACTGTGGGGAAAAATCCCCTGTGTTGAGCTTCTCGTCATTTGCCGACATGGCGAAGGTGGCGAGAGTAGCTTCGAAAATCAAATCGATTACGAAGACTTCATCGCTGGCCACGAGCCTTCCTATGACTGGCCGGATATTCCAGAAACCGCTCCCATGGGGCTCTGTTACACCTCGGGAACAACCGGTAACCCCAAAGGGGTGATGTACACCAACCGTTCCACTTATCTGCATACGCTGACCGAATCCCTTACCGATTCCATCGGTTTGTCATCACTGGATTCCCTGCTGGGAATCGTGCCGATGTTCCACGCCATGGGTTGGGGCTTGCCGTTTGCAGCCTCCATGCTGGGTACCAAACAAGTTATGCCGCACCGCTTCATGACCCCGGATTCTTTTCTCAATCTGATACAGAATGAAGAAGTGACGATTTCTGCGGGCGTACCGACAATTTGGCAGGGGGTGCGCGCCACACTGGAAGCGAAACCAGACACTTGGGATCTGTCTAAACTCGGTCGTTGCACTTGTGGTGGGTCTGCTCCACCGGTTGAGATGCTGCGTTGGTATTGGGAAACCTACAACATTGAAATGTTGCAGGGCTGGGGTATGACAGAAACCAATCCACTGGGTACCCTGTCACGAAAAGTGGCCAAACGTTCCCATGTTGGAATTTCCGAAGACCAGCAATTCGAAAACATAGCCAAAGCAGGCCTGGCCATGCCAGGTCTGGAAATCGAAATTTTCGATGAAGAGTGGAATCCCTTGCCTCACGATGGCGAAGCCATTGGTGAACTATGCATTCGTGGACCATGGATCGCTTCCGAGTATTACAACGATCCACAACCGGAAAAATTTCACGACGGTTGGTTAGTCACCGGTGACGTTGCCAAGATCGACCCGGAGCAATACATCATTATCTGTGACCGCTCCAAAGACATGATCAAGTCTGGCGGGGAATGGATATCATCAGTGGATCTGGAAAACCATATAGTTGCCCTGCCGGAAATTGCTCAGGCAGCCGTTGTTGCCCAGCCCCATCCGAAATGGGATGAGCGCCCGGTAGCGGTGGTAACCATGGCTGAAGGTAAGGAGTTGAATCAAGCTGCAGTCATCGACCACTGCAGTAAGATTTTTGCCAAATGGCAATTGCCTGACGAAGTGATTGCTGTTGACTCTATGCCTATCGGACCAACTGGTAAGATTGAGAAGAAAACTATCCGCGCTAACTTCGAGAAGGACGGCTACAAGCTACCTGATCTTCGTTAGTTCTGCGTTAAATGCAATAATATAGAAAAGGGGGCAGCAGGCTCCCTTTTTTTGTTGCCAAAGAACTTCTCCTCAACTAACAGCAGCCGCATAGCCCACCTGGGCTTTGGTTTTTCGAATTCGGTTGAACGGCATTTCCACAAAGCGAAAAGACAACTCAGTCACAAATAAAATGGCAACCAATGCAATCGCTGCAGAAAGCAGTGTTGGTAAACTCTCAAGCCACTGTGAAAAATACAAAAACACTGGAAGGTGCCAGAGGTACATACCATAGGATCGCGTTCCCAGATAGCGTAACCAATGCCATTCCAGCCACGATTGCTGGGTCGAGTCCTGTTGCATACAAGTCGTTATCCAAAGCACAGCCAGGACATTTAACATCAGGGTACCGTACTGATAATAAAAGCCCTGCCTTGCATCCAGCATATAAATCAACAGCAAGTAGGCAAACAGTGTTGCTAATCTGACTGTTGATGCACGGGCTTTAAAATCAATCTGCTTATAGCGCCAAAGAAATGCAGCCAAGCTACCAGCACAGAATCCGTCGATGCGCATATCGGTGCGCAGATAGAGCTGCAACCAGCTATCCACACCTTCCCATAGCTTTAATCGCAATAAGGCAACACTAAAGACAATAAGCAATAGCAAAATTACTGCTAGTTTTGGAGAGAGCAAACGCAGAATTACTAACAAAACGAAGGGCCAAAAAATATAGAATTGCTCTTCGATAGACAGCGACCACAAATGCCCAAAGGCTTCTGGGGTCTGTAAGGTGAAATAAACCATCCAGTTATGGAAATAGAAAAGCACCGAGAAAAAGAAACGACCACTGCCCTGCAACTCGCCGGTAACTGCGAATACAAATGCCATAACCATAAGAAAAACTGCCAGGGCTGGAATCAGGCGCAACGCTCGCCGCAAGTAAAATTTTCCAATGTGCAATGATTGCCGCGCCTCGAATTCCTGCAGGCTCAAGTAAGTAATAAGAAACCCGCTTAGCACGAAGAAGAGATCGACACCCAGAAAACCACCAGCAACCAGAGGCAGGTAGTCAGTGAAGAAATAGAAAAACAGGTGGTAGACGAGAACGGAAAGAATCGCGACGCCCCGCAGGCCATCCAGGCCTGCTATATGTCGCGAATTGTGCACAGATGAAGTTGTCAATCTGGCGGATTAGAACAACTCATCATTCACTAGTTGGGATCGGTCGGAGCGTAGTCAACACCCTCAACGTCTGCCGTGCGGGCTCCCGCCAGAATGCCAGGCAAGGCATAGTTACCTTCATGACAGGCATATTCAAACATCTGTTCGCTACTACGATTCATGGGCAGCTCACCACTCCAGGCCTGCGAGTAATTTTGCGGATCTTCGACAGTAAACTGATAAAGAATGGCATCCTCACTAACGCGAGTGAAACGTTCAGTGACTTTCATTTGCTGGGAACCGTAGAAACGATGATCCAGCGACGAACGCAAACTCTGCTGCGGATGAAAATCTGTAGTAACCACCACTAGCGTGTCATCCTCATAGTAGCCAATGGAATCACCCATCCATTTGTATTGGGGTGGATCCTGAAATTCACTGTCGAGCCTAACGACGCGTACATCATGATTCATTTCGGCCATCAACATCACATAGTCTTCAGTTTGCACGATCTGCGTCATGTTGTTGTAGAGCACGGGTAGTTTAGGTGGTCCACCAGTAGAACCGAATCCCACCACACAGCGCTCGCCCAATGGTCGAACCTCAGGACCATCGTAGGAGTTTCTTCGGCGCATCGCGGCAGCGTAGTTTGCGCGGCCTTGCTCACTATAAGGTAGCTTGCCATCTTGCGGCTCGATGAGAATGGACGTCCTCATTTCTCCGTTCACCATAGCCAGACGCTCACCCGGATCCATCCAAAACGTATTGTAGCCACCCACGTTGCGTCCAGCGGCAGGGGCTTCGCGATTGGGGTCACTGGACTGACTGCTGGCATCGATGAAAGCTCGGTATCGTGCCTCAATCTGCAGCGCTTCTTCTTCAGTGATGATTAATTTACCTTCGAATTGATCTGCTCGCTCCAGATTCGTCTGAGTGGCAATTGACCAGATACCCTGCAGATCAGGTGCGCCAGATTCGGTACGTGGCGTGATATAGCCATTGTCTGCCGCCTGCACGACCTGGCTTAAACATAGCAATAGCAGGGCGGCCAGTTTTCTATTGTTCACTTCGTACTCCTGACATGAGAGTCCGTTGAGTTTGATTGCGGATTATGAGCATTATGACATCACTGCGCTGGCGGAGACTACTGCGCCAACTCTTTTAGTGCTGTGTAGAGCTCATCTACCTCGGGACTTAAGGCCAGCTGCCCCAGGTCGTCCTGGTTCACCAGCGCTGCATCGTAAAAGTCAATTCGCTCAGGTTGCGGCAGATCCAGAGATTGAGCCAGATTGCGAACACTGTGCAGCATATCGATTTCAGCGGGAGCGAAATGCAGCAGCGGAAATGGGGCTTGCTTCAATAAACTCAGAAGTCTTGTGTTGTAGTCCACCCACAGACTCAATCCCGCCTCAAATGACAGATTCTCATTACGCGCATTGATTGACCGCGCCACCAGAGCCGGATGTCGAAAAATCCCGACAAACTCAAGCTGAGGCAGGAGTTGCTGCCAGCCCTCAAGCGTTATCAAGACCCGGGGATCTTTGAAACCCCAACAAGAAAAGTCAGCATATTGCGCAACAATGTCCCTACCCTGTTGCAGCTGCGCCTCACTCCAGACAATTTGTTCCGGAGGTTGATGCCAGCTACCTTGATTGGAATCCAGCACCCAATCATTGAGCTGCATAATCTGCGGATTCTCTCGATTGCCTTTTTTGTTGTGGGGATTGGCCTCATGCACCCGATGCAATTCCAGCCCAGCTTGCTGCAGTGAACCGGTCAAGTAACTAGTGCCGCTGCGATGCATTCCCAATATGCAGATCACTCTGCTTTTCTCTCCAGTCGAAGCTTTGCTGGATTGAGTGTTCAAACCTTGGAAATTCCGTCGTTGCAGCCACTTTTTCAGGCTGGGTATAATCATCCACGCTCCGCTTTTAGCCGCACGGCATGCTAATCGATCCCCAGAGACCTTGTAAACGCTAGATGTTTTTCCGCCTGCCATTCAAGTATCTAGATTTCATCTGGTATCGATCACTTGCACAACTGCGCAGCGAATCTTCACGAGCCTACCTGGGCTATCTCTGGTGGGTGCTGGAACCCGCCCTTTATCTTCTGGTTTTTTATCTGGTGTTTGCCCTGGTTCTCAATCGCGGCGACGAAAACTATGTACGCGTCCTGCTAATTGGGCTGGTGGTTTTTAAATGGTTTGACAGTGCCGTGCGCTCATCGATGGACGTGATTCAACAGAACGCAGGCCTGATTGACAAAGTATATTTGCCAAAGATTGTTTTTCCGGCAGTCAATGTAGTTAGCAACGGTATAAAATTTGCCGTTGTGTTCCTGTTGTTCTCGCTGGCGAATATCGCTATAGCTGGAATCAACCCTGCGAGTTTGCTGTTTCTTCCGGTGCTGCTGGGTATCCACTTTGCTCTGGTGATGGCCGGTGCCTGCCTGGTGGCAGCAATTACGCCATTTATTCCGGACCTGCGCATGGTCTTCGACAAGTTGATGACTCTGCTTTTTTTCCTTTCTGGAATATTCTTTACTGCCGATTCCATTCCAGAGTCCTTCAGGGGGATCTTCCTTGCCAACCCCTTGTTCGCTCTTATAGAAAGCTACCGAACACTGTTAGTGCTTCAGGAAATACCGGCATTACTCCCACTCGTCTATGTGTTGATGCTTGCGCTGATATTGCTGATGATTGCCAGCTATCTACTCCACCGTTTCGATCGCGTCTATCCGCGACTAATCTATTAAGCTCTTAACCGATGGTAGACACACTAATCTCACTAAAAGACGTAGGTGTCTGCTACCGCTCACATCACTTACTGCACACACGCAAAGAATCCTGGGCACTGCGACAGGTGAACCTCGATTTACACAAGGGCGAGACACTGGGCGTAATTGGCCGCAATGGCGTGGGGAAGTCGACTCTGCTGAAGATTTTGGCGGACATTATTCAACCAGATCGCGGACAGATAGAGCGTGTTGCTTGCAGGAGCACTCTGCTGTCGCTGAGAGTAGGTTTTCTCAACCATCTCGATGCCAGAGAAAATGCTACTATGGCTGGAATGCTGCTTGGCTTAAGCAGAGCAGAAATAGAGGCTAAAATCCCTGAAATACTTAGCTTCGCAGAATTAGAGGAACAGCATAAAGTGCCAATTGGCACCTATTCTACTGGTATGGTAGCAAGGCTTGGATTTTCAATAGCGATGCAAATAGACCCGGAAATCTTGTTGATCGATGAGATGCTGGCGGTAGGTGATGCCAGTTTCCGGCAGAAGTCTTCAGCCGCGTTACGCCAACGCATGCAATCGGACAAGACAGTAGTACTGGTTGCTCACAACGAACAAGTGATAAGCCAGCTATGTAATCGTGTCGCCTGGATAGAAAACGGCGAAACCCGAGCACTGGGAAACCCGGACGAAGTTCTGGCCGAATATCGCGATCATCTGAAGGTAATGAGCTCTCCTGCTCAGGGCACAGCGGGGCCGATGCGCAACTAATTCCATGCCAGAAGAAAAACACATAGTCCTGGTTTTAGGCATGCACCGCAGCGGCACTTCCATGATTGCCGAAGCACTGGCAAGCGGCGGCCTGCATGTTGCAAGCAAGTTGATAGCTGCTGATCCGCAGATCAATGCTCGAGGTTACTGGGAAGATGAGGAGCTGGTTGCGATCAACGAAGACCTGTTCGCAAGTCTGCAAAGTAGCTGGTTTGACTTGCAGCCACTAGCGGAAAATTTCTGGAAATCCCCCGAACTTGATTCTTTGCGAGAACGCGCAAAGTCTCATTTACACAAGGAGTACGGCGCAGCTGAGACCGCAGTGATTAAAGATCCCCGGCTCTCCATATTGTTACCCTTCTGGCTGCCGTTGTTTGCTGAACTTGGCTTCAATGTCTCAGCACTCATTGTTAGTCGGCACCCCCTGGCAATCGCCGCTTCCTTAGCACGCCGCGACCAACTGCCACAGGACTACTCCTTACTGCTATGGCTTAAATATCAAAGAGAACTGGCGAAATACAGCAGCAAGTTCGATTCAGCATTGATCGAGTACGATGCCGCACTACAAGATCTTGTAGGCACGATTAATACTGCCCTGCAGTCCTTACCAGGAAATCCGCCTATCAAGGCTATCGATCTCGCTATAGCAGATGTGAGCTTGCAGCACTGCAAGGCGAATTCCGAAGCAGCAGGCTCAATAGCCAAGCGGGTAGTCGACTGCTATCAACAACAACTGCAAGGTAACAACGTTGATTGGGAAAGCGTGTCGGCTCTGGACGCTGAAGATTACACTCAATTGCTAAGCAACATGGCAATGGATCTGGTTCGCAGCTCAGGTAAACAGGTTGAAATTGGCGAATTGCACTCTTATGCCCAGAAGATTGTTCAGCAACGAGATCTGGAACTTTCAGCAGCTAATTCGTCCTTAAAAGATCAAGGTAAACTGCTCCAACATGCGGAAAACGTCGTATTAGAGAGAGACCAGCAGCTAAAAGAAGCTGCTACTGTGTTATCTGAAGCCCGGGAACAGCGTGACGAGATGGAAAGACGCCTTTCTGGACTCTATAAAAGACTGCAGGCCTCAATTATTGGTAGACTTGCCTTGCGGCTGATCGATAGGAAGTAGAATCTATATGGAAAGTAACCGGCGAAATCTCGCAGGAGTATTGTTTGTTGGAAGCATCATCCTGATTGATGGCTTTATTCTGGTGGAGCAAGACGCAGCCCCCGAAGATATGGTGTGGATAGAACCGGGTACGTTCACTATGGGATCAGATCGCGGAATGCCTGACGAGCGCCCCGCCCGCCCGGTTGAGATGTCCGGCTTCTGGATTGATACCCACGAAGTTACTAATACCGAGTTCCAGACCTTTATTGAAGATACGGATTACATCACAGAAGCCGAACGCTACGGCGACTCTCTGGTGTTCAGTAAAGTCGCTGCATCCTCCTTACAGGAGTTGGTGCCTCTTAGTTGGTGGAAGCTTGTAGGCGATGCCGATTGGCGCCACCCGGAGGGCCCACAAGATTCCATATCCGCCAAACAAGATCACCCGGTAGTACAAGTCAGTTATGCCGATGCACTGGCTTATTGCAATTGGCTGGATAAAACACTTCCTACAGAAGCGCAGTTCGAGTTCGCCGCCCGCGGCGGAAAAGAAGGTAATCAATACAGTTGGGGCAATCAGCCTATTACTCACGAACATGCTCATACCAATCACTGGCAGGGTGAGTTTCCATTGCACAACGATAATGAAGACGGCTTTGAGTCCACTGCACCCGTAGGTAGTTTTCCTGCCAATGATTTCGGTCTTTACGATATCTCTGGCAATGTATGGGAATGGGTTTCGGACTGGTACCACCCGCGCTCATATGAGCTGGATAGCAATCGCAATCCTACTGGAGTTAAACGCGAAGATAGTTTCGATCCCAATGAACCCGGATTAGCCAAACGCAGCATTCGTGGCGGTTCATTTCTCTGTAGTGAAAACTATTGTCGTGGATTTCGTGTGAGTGCGCGTATGCCTGCCGACCCGGCGACAGCAACAAACCATACCGGCTTTCGTTGTGTAAATCCAAATCGCAGCAACAGTATTGCTTCACTGTGGCTCAATTGAAAATTCTGTGCGCCTTATTGAAGACTACTCAACGATCTATCAGCTTGCAGATGATCTGAGTATTGGCTACGAGCAGGACCCCCCTTTTCCGCATTGCGTTATAGAAGATCTCTTCAATCAGGAAGTACTTGAAATAGTCCTGGCTGATTTTCCGCGTCCTGAAGAACAAAAAAACTGGCGCACGATCCACGCCCAACGATTTGGGCAGGATATGCAATTCAACAAACTGGGGCTGGCAGAAGAATTGGAATGGCCAGACTCTATACGGCGACTCATTCACGAACTCAACTCCGGTCCCTTTCTACATTTTCTGGAAAGACTTACGGGTATTGAAAAGTTGTTGCCCGACCCGCGAACTCGCGGCGGCGGAATACACCAGGTTGTAAATGGTGGCCTACTCGGCGTGCATGCTGACTTTACTGAACATCGCATATATGGATTCGATAGACGAGTCAACTTGTTGCTCTATCTAAACCATGATTGGCAGGACGAGTGGGAGGGGCATTTAGAACTGTGGACTACTGACGTCAGCCGTTGTGAAAAAAGATTAAGACCAAACTTTGGACGCTGCGTAATTTTCAACACAGACGCCAAATCTTTTCACGGTCATCCAGTACCTCTTAACTGTCCTGAAGAGGTGACGCGCAAATCGATTGCACTTTACTATTACACGATTGGGCGTGAAGGCACGCAGGTAGAGCACACCTTTCAAACAGATTGGCAGCAATTGCCGGAAACAGAAAAACCTGAACCACAATGAAAACCCACCCAACCAGTTTCAGTCTGATTGCTCTGTTCTGTTTCTTGCTGATGGGTTGTGCATCAGAATCGCCAAGTAATGTTCTGATATTGTTCCTGGATGACTTCGGTTACGGTGATCTGGCAATTAATCGACCGGCCAATGACACAGCGATACCGGCATCAACTCCAAACCTGAATCAATTTCATAGTGAGAGTCTCGTCTTCACACGACATTACACAGAAAGCACTTGCTCTCCAAGCCGAGCAGCGCTGCTGAGTGGTCGCTACCCTTCCCGCTTTGGATTTACGGCGAACGGACGGGGATTACCTCCTGATATCACCACCTTGCCAGAAGCGTTTAGCAATGCAGGCTATCAGACTCATTTTATCGGCAAATGGCATCTTGGACACACCACCGAACTGGCACATCCCGAACATCAGGGATTTGACACCTGGCTTGGCTTTCTGAACCAGTGGATGCTGAGGGATTCCTATTCAATGGAAACTAACAACCTTACGCGCCCCACCTATATTGATCCCTGGCTAATGGATGAGTCAGGAAAAACAACGCAGCACCAGGGGTATCTTACAGACATTTTAACAACGGAGGCTGTGGAGTTTATCGAAGCCAAAGAGGAATCCAATGAACCGTGGTTTTTACAGGTTTCCTATTTCGCTCCCCATGAACCGGTAGAGGCAGCACCGAGATATCTGGAAAACTATCCAGACACTCAGCAAGGCGCTTATCTGGCCTTGCTGGAACAACTCGATGGAAACATTGGTAGAATTCTTCGAGCCCTTGAAGACGCCGCACTAGCAGACAACACACTGGTTGTAATTGTCAGCGATAACGGCGGCACTGAGCAACGTTACCCAAGTAACTCACCCTACTTCGGCATAAAAGCAACCTACACGGAAGGCGGTGTGAGAACCCCCTTAATGATTCGATGGCCAGACGGAAGCTTCAGTGGCTCAAGCTATGGCCATCCAGTAAGCCTTATGGACTTGTATCCGACTCTTCTGGCCGCTAGCGGTGTGAAAGGTGCACACGAAGACCTGGATGGTGAAAACTTATTGCCTTACGTTGAAGAGAATGTGGAGCTAAGGCGACCTCTTTATTGGGAATCCTTCGGAAATGACAATTACTTCTTTAGTGTACTGGACGAAACACACCGTTACCGCTATAGCGAAGGGCTTCTCGGTAGCGATGTACTCATGGATCTTGAACGAAACGAGTTCGGCAAGCCTGATAGCTTAGTTGAAGACCCTGGCGTAGTCAGTCAGCTCAGAAGTGATTATCTGCAATGGCGCGAAGAGACTCATGCACTGAGAATTGAATACCAAGCAATAAATGAAAGCGGGCTAGCGATTCTCTCGGGAGATGCCTTGCAACGCAGCCCAGGCCATGGCGGCTTTACCTTCGGCATCGGAGTGGAAGCAGTGGAGAGTACAAGCAACACTATCCAGCAGATTGCTTACCAAAGTGACTTGCTTGACGTACATTTAGAAAATGGCCTTCTCAACATCACCGTCCAGGATGCCACTTTCTCAGCACCTTTTCCTGCGGATGAACAGTGCCATAGCATTATCCTGACTGCGCAATTTGAAGCCCGCATCTCATGGCTGCTCAGCAATCTAGACATGCAATCGCCGATTCAGCTACTGATTGATGGAGAAGTAGTAAGTGAAGTAATTGATGGGAGAGAACTGCCAAAAAATGCCGATCTGGAGGCGCCAACCTATATCGGCTATAGACCTTCAGCCACGCAACAAAACGTGTTTGACGGTCAGCTATCAGAACCTGTTTTTTACAATCATCGAGTCTACCCAAACGCGATTAATTCTCAGCCCGGCGCAGAAAGACTCGCCTCATTGCTCTGCCCATGAAACTCAACATGTTGAAAATTTACCTGCTGATTTGTTGTCTGGTTCTGACAGCCTGTAAGCGATTACCCGCAGATGCACCAAACTTCCTGCTCGTTATCAGTGATGACCAATCCTGGATCCACACCTCATTCTCCGGCACTCAAGCTTTGTCCACACCAGGCTTCGATCGCGTGGCCGAGTCAGGCGTTTACTTTCCACAGGCTTATGCGTCTGCTCCAACTTGCACGGCCTCACGTTCCGCCGTCCTGGCTGGCCAGGATTTTTGGCGACTGAGCACAGCTGCGGTTTTACAAGGCAGATTTCAGCGAGCAATGCCTAGCTATCAACGCATACTTGCTGACGCGGGATACCATGTCGGATTCTCAGGCAAGGGCTGGGGGCCAGGTCTTGCAGATGGCGAATCGCCAGTGGGACCAGCATACAACTCTCAGTCTGAGGCTACAGGCACAAACGACTATAGTGCTAATTTTCTGGAGTTCCTGAGTCAGAAACCCTCCGATCAGCCTTTTTCATTCATTCTTACTCCGACCGAACCTCATCGGCCTTTTAGCAGAGGCAGTGGTGTCGCTGCCGGCAAACCTCTTTCATTGATAGAACCGCCTCAGTTTCTTCCAGACAACCCTATTGTCCGCGAAGATCTGGCTGACTATTTTCACGCTATCGAACAACAAGACGCCGAACTGCTTGAGATAATAGATGCGCTAGAACAAGCAGGAGAATTGGATAACACGCTGCTCATTGTCACGTCTGACAATGGCATGCCATTCCCGCGCGCCAAAGCCACCAATTACGAGTATGGCGTTAGAGTGCCATTGGCGATTAGCTGGCCAATTAAGATCCAAGCAAATCAAACCAGCAAAGCAATTGTGAACCTGGCTGATTTGGCGCCAACTCTGCTCGCAGCTGCTCGCGTGGAGGCTCCGAACAGTATGAATGGTCGCAATCTTCTCCCTCTATTACTGGCGCCAGAAAGCGAAGCCAATCTACAGGAGTTCAGCTCTACTGTGACCGGCTTCGAACGGCACATCTTTGATGCCAGAGAGGGCAACAGAACCTATCCCGTGCGCGCGCTACATACCGCTGACACGGTCTACATAAAGAACTTTGCATCAGATCGCTGGCCAGCAGGCGCAGCACCACGATTTGTTGATATCGACAACACCTCGCCGAGTAAGAATGCGGTACTGAATTCACCGGAATTTCGCTCGCTGGCAACGTCTAAACGTCCCTCCCAGGAACTCTACTATCTGCCCGAAGATCCCTTTCAACTGTCGAATCTGGCGAGCGAATCAGAACAACAGGGCTTGCTTGATGAGTTGGATTCCTTGCTCATGCAAAGGTTGAGAGAAAGCAACGACCCGTTGTTAAGCCAGGGGATAGATGCCTTTACGGCGTACCCGGTGTACAGGTAGGTGCGAGCATGTTCAGGAAGAAGATCAACAACCCGAAACTGTCTGTCATTGTCGTTTTTTACGACATGCCAAAACAGGCGCTCAATACCTTGTTCACTCTCAGCACAGACTTCCAACAAGAGGTAGGACCAGATGATTACGAAGTTATCGCTGTTGAAAACAGATCAGACAATCCGATTGATCAGGACGCTCTGACAGAGCTGAAAGGCAACTTTCGCTATTTTCTGCGCGATGAAACATTGCCTACACCGGTGAATGCAATCAATTTTGGTGTCGAACAGGCCCTGGGTAAACAGGTCTGTATCATGGTTGATGGCGCACGCATGGTGAGTCCCAGGCTTATTCACTTCAGCATGATAGCAGCCAGGCTGTATCCACAAGCGGTAATCTCTGTTCCGGGCTACCACCTTGGAGAGAAACTGCAACAGGAGGCAGTTAGCGATGGCTACAATGAATCGGTTGAGCAAGAATTACTCGCCAGCGTTCCCTGGCGGGAAGATGGCTACCGCTTGTTCGATATCAGCTGCCTTAGCGGCACCAGTCGCAATGGCTATTTTGAACCCATGGGTGAGAGCAACACACTTACTGTACCCAGATCCCTGTTCGACGCTGCGGGCGGATTCGATACTCGCTTCACCGAGACCGGAGGTGGCCAGTGCAATCTTGATTTTTACAAGCGTGTGGTCGAGCTTCCGGAAACCAATCTAGTAATGCTAATGGGAGAGGGATCGTTTCATCAGTTTCATGGCGGGGTCACCACAGGCAGAGAGACCGGAGAGCAACGAGACAGGACCATGAACGAGCATTTTGCTCAGTATCGGGAAATTCGCGGCGATTCCTATTCGCCACCACAGAAAACTGCAACTCTGCTGGGGGAAGTGCACCCGTCACTGCTTAAATTCGTACACCACTCGGCTCAGTTTTCCCGCTACAAACGAGGCGAAATCCAGCCGGATACTAAAGACCAGGAATAGCGATGGGCTCTTAACCCTGATCCTGCGCCTGCCTGAGCTCTAACTCTTTACGCAGCCTTTTATCCCGCCTCACCGCTTCATGGCTCTTGCTCAAGTGCACATAGAGCCTGCGCAATCGCTCGGACGTTTCATCGTTGCCTTCAAACAGCAACTGCTCGAGTTCGGTTAGCGATCTTCCTCCCGGCTTCCGCAATACGCCAAGACCATAACCGTGGCGAAAAGTGAAAGTATCATGCTGCTGTTGCAGTTCGTCCCACAAATTGCGTACACCATAGTCCGGGAGTCTTGCCTCTATATCGTGAAACAACAGAATGCCACCAGGCGCCAGTTTGGGATACCAGGTGTCAAAATCGTGCTTCACTGCCTGGTAAGTATGCAAGCCATCTATATGCAGTAGTTCTATCGATTCGTCATCGTATTGAGCCACCGCATCATCGAAGCGCATGCGTAATAGATAGGTGAAACCGCGGTAATGCTCCCGGGCGTGGTCTCTTACTTTGCTGAAAATCTCTTCATCATAAGCCCCAGTGTGCTCGTCTCCTTCCCAGGTATCCACTGCATAGGCGGTAGACTCGATGCCATGCTCCTGCACTGCCTGGCAGAAAGTGAAAAATGAAAGGCCAGAATAAGTTCCTAACTCGACAATTAATCGTGGTCGGATTGCTGCAACGATGTCATAGCCAAACGGCATATGGTCTATCCAGGTACTCAGAACGATGTGCCTGGCTTCGAAATCCAAAGATAGAGGAAGGTATACGGGCATGCTGTTACTTATCGTCTGACCAGACTTGATCCAGTCTGTCCTTAAAATTGTCGAACCGTTTTAGCATTCTATAGGAAGAGAACTCAAGGTATTTGCGGGAGTGCCTGGTGATCGATCCGATTACCAGTGGATTACGCTCCAAAAAGTGATAGCTCTGATTCCAACGCTCATGCAGTTCCTCCTTGAAATCGCTGGTAAACTCCGCTCGCGTCTTGTTAGAGGTGACACCTCCATGAAACTGATGAAAACTTCCCTCGCCCAGTAAACACAGATAGTCAACTTCTGGATAGATACCTAACTTGCGCACTAAATCCAAATTGAGCGAACCCGCACCCGCTTGCTGATAACGTTCATCGGCGCCGCCAATCGCTGTGAAAAGCTCTTGGCTTGCGAAGTAGCAGTTCGACTCCATAATCGGCGCCAGGAAGCCGCGGGGATTTGCCCCGCACAGCGACGAGATAGAAAACAGTGCATAACCATTCGATTGCCAGTCAATGTCGTCTAATAGCGCTTGCTGCTGCTCTTCGTTGTAACCCTGCTGAGTACTGAGATGCTGTTCGTCCGGACCTAGATGGTAAGTAGGTACGGTGACGAATGGTCGCTCAGAAAGTCGCAAGGCAATCATGGCAGTGTGCAGCACACCCGGCGTCAGCATATGAGCCGCATCGACCATCAAACCAATATATTCACCTTTCGCCTCAGCCAATCCAAAATTAATGGCCGCCGCCGGGCTTTGAGAAAGTTCCTCTCTCAGGAAGTAACGAAAATTACCAGGCAGACTTCTCCGCGTTTCACTATCCAGTGGGCGATCTGAGTCATTTTCAATTAGCAGCACTTCGTAGTCCGATTGCTTTACGCCCAACTGATAGTCGGCGCTCAAACTGGCAATCGTGTTAGGCAACTGTTGCTGCATATCATAGGCGACTACCAGCAAACTTAGCTTCGGCTTGTTTGCATCAAGAAGCGAGCCAGAAGTTTGCTCGAGTGCGTAAGGCAAATCAGTGTCTGCAGTGTTGCTAATGATCTTGTATAACGAGCTGTGAACCTGTCGTCCGAATTGACCGAACAGACGTGGGACTGTGGATGCCGATGTTAACGTCCCGTGAATCTGCCAATCTCTCGCCACAGCAGCTTCGGCTGGCAACAGAAACACCGCACGCTGCCGCTGGAAGTGTTGACGCACGTGATCATAAAACTGCAACTGCTCCAGCTCGCTTAAGTCTCCAGAATCTATGATTGCCGTTTGCAAACTGTGTTTGCTGAAAAAGACTGGGGCCAAAGTCTGAGGCAGCTCCTGGAACCTGGTCCAAGCTGCTGGTTGTAAACTTTCGTCCTGAAAAAAATTATATTTTTCAATAAGTTGTGGAGTCGATTTTGAATTCGAAACATAACTCGGAACGATTACGGCTGCCTCCGGGAAAGCCTCAAGCACTCTGATCGCATCGGGAATCACCCCTGGAGAGAGAAAACACTCTGTTGTTGGTAACAGACCGATGATCGATCCTTGGCTCAGGGCGAGCGCTGTTTCGATCTGTTCGGAATAAGAACTGTCAGCATCTGAAAAAACTGACCAGCTAATGAATGAAAAACCAGCAAGCTCGCGCTCAAATTCCTGGTGCTGCTCCTCATTCGCAACAATCACCAGCTCAAAGTCAGAATCACTCGCCTCAAAATAGCTCTGTAGCAATTCAAAACAACTGGTTTCAAGGTTCCGCCCAAGAGCAACTTTAGCAATAAGACTCAGCCGACAATTTTCAACTTGTCTGGAACTGGTAGCCATAGACCTTCATCAAGTCACCGCATTGCTTATGAATAAATTCCAGATCATCAAGGGAAAGTAAATCCTTGTAGCGATTCTTTTCTTCATGAACCGGCAGAGATTTCAAATCAAGCACAAGCGGTTTTTCTTCCAGGTAGGAGAGTAACTTATCGACTTTCTGTTGAGGTTGCTCAACCAGATCTTCATAGCCGATTTCAATCAAGCGATCTGGGAAACCCTGCTTAAACTGTTGCACGATGGACAGACTCTCTGTCCAGAAATTTACAGCACCCCTAATTTCCTGTGAGTTCATCATTCTGCCCGCTTTCAAACTGGCAACAACATTATAGGGGTGGCGATGAATATGAATGAACCTGGATTCAGGATAGGCAGCAGAAATCAGCAAAATACCATAAACATTCTGCGGAGTTTTATCGAACCAACGGTTAGCCCCCTTGCCCCTCGCCTCAAGAAACAAACGGGCATAGTGGTCCATCAACTCACGCCTGTTGGCTGCGTTGTGCATGGTGTAAAAGAAATCGAAGTTCTCAACCCCATCCAGTTGTCGATGCTTTTTGAACAGCGCTTTGCGGGCGTAGTTCTTTTCATAGACATCGGTACCGAAAGGGTCGGACCAGCGAAAAAAATGCGTTTCTTCAGGACAGTCAAGATTAGGATGTTGTCTAAGAAGATCGCGCAACAGTGTAGTGCCGGATCGCACACTACCAACAATGAAAAATGGGATACAACTCATTGGATTGTTTCGAAACCGAACAGCATAGCGCTGTTTCCTCACACACTCTGCAGGCGTGTTGAAAGTTACTCGTGCAGCGGTCTGGTGGACAGCTTACGTTTTACATTGCGTCTTATCCACATGGGAATAAGATTGGCGATGTGCCCGAACAGGCGATGGCTATTTAGCCAGACCAGTGCACGATAGAAACGACGATTTACCGTAGAGGCTTCAGGTAACTCCATAAGCCAGTGGCTCATCAAGTGTTTGGCATCTACCCTCTCAAACTCAGGAATGATTCCGGGGTGTATATAGTCCTCGCGATAGGAAAACAGCGTACTGGGTTGACTCAACCAGGATCTGGACTCGTTATGCAATATGAGTTCATGTCTTATTGATTCCAGCCTGGCCAACCATTGCTCCGCATCCATATCCCAATCTTCGATCCAGGTGTGCGGCCGATTATGCAATCTCTCCGCGAAGGAGCCGATGTTGGGACAAGCCACTGGCAATCCACTTTCCAGCGCATTGCTCAATGTATAACTATAGGTTTCCGGCCAGGTGCAGGGAAACCAAATGAGGTCCGGCTTGGCTTGCCGTAACAGTGCTTTCACATCTTCATCTTTGTACGCACCTGTGGTGTGCACAGTATTGGCCAGCTTTTTGTATGCGTATCCGATAAGCGTAAACTTAAGCGGTCGTTTTTGTCTGGCGGCGAGTTGGGAAACTCGTTCCAACATATTTGCGCCTTTGATAACACCGAGTGCCCCCATCACAACTACATGCATAGGTTCATCACCCTCCCTAACCCGCGGGTGTACCGGAGGATAGGAGCCCATCAGCTCATTGTCAGGATGGAATGCGCAGGTAATCTCCAACGAGGGGTGATACTGATTGTAGATGGCAGCAGCGGCATTGCTCGGCGCGATAACTCGCTTGGCACGCTTTAGCAGACTTTTCCATCGCTCTCGCCATTGTTCTGCATCGATGCCTTTAGGAAAGGGAATGGCATCGGCACTCATCGCATCACGGCTACGCCGTTCTGCACAGAAATAGCCGCGCTTGTCCGCCAGCGCTGGATTTACATGCAGGAAATAATAGTCGTGCAGGGTAATGTCATAGGGGACATCAAGCAGTCTAAGCAAGTCATAGATGCGGTCTTCCCAACCTTTCACATGATGAATGTGAATGCGGGCCAGGGAGAGGGAGAAGAGGAAGTTCTTCAGCGCATGTAGCTCCTCAAAAGGAAACTCAAACAGACCACCCGCCGCAACATTTGGAAACACGAGTCGCATGCAGTTCGCTTGCGGAACCAGCATCGCATGTTGTTGACGACCACTGCTAAACGCAGATAACTCCACAACATGTTTATCGGTCCCTCCACCAATACCATGGCTTATATGTAACACCATGGGCGTGCCTTGCTTGCTCCTCAATATTAACTCGGCAGCGAAGCGCCAGCATCTGGCAGGATCGTCTGCGATGTGTTGAGCTACTTCGGCATGATAGCTGGGATACTTGCGATCCAGGATCACCATCGCCTGTCGCACCAGGGCCTGTTTTTCTTCGCCAAAAGACACCGCACCGTGATGATGGACGTAGACATTAGTTGCCAACAGATGGGTGAAGTTAAGCGCAGAAGCCCGCCTACAAAAATCGTTCTCCTCACCATAGCCACGGCCATAAGTTTCCGCGTCGAACATACCAATGCGATCTATACATTCGCGTTTGATAAACATACAGAAACCGACCGCCGTAGGAATCTGGATCGCTGGTGAATCTAATACAGCGAACGCATCGTCTATAGTCGCTACTGCAAAATCCTTATAAGCGTCGTTCGATTCACAAATGTTCGGCCAGCTACAGATCTCTGCGTTGTTTGAGAAAGGCGTAACCGTTGCGATGTTAGAGCTGGTATAAGCGTGTTTGACAATCCTATCCAGCCAATCATTGGCCACCAGAGTATCGCTATTGAGAAGCAACACATCCCTGTTATTGCGTTGAATTCCGCGGTTTATGCAACGCACGAACCCAAGGTTGGTGTCGTTAATGATAAGGGTAATTTTTTTCTGGCTGGCAAGTTCAAGCAGCCGATCTCGCAGCAACAGATCAGGCCCGGCGTCAAAGATTACGACTACTTCTGCACGAGTGGTGAGTCTGGGAAGGGATTCACATACACTCTCAATACAAGCAAGGGTTTCATTAGTTCCAGCATAAACTGGAATGACAATATCTACTTTATTCTTCTTGCTATCCACGAGCTTCTATCAAGTCGTTCTTCAAACAAAGTCATTGACTAAATCTCTCTAGCGATTAACAACTTCATGATTTCATTACTGCCGCCATAAATTTTCTGCACGCGACTATCTGCAAACATCTTCGCGATGGGGTATTCCATCATGTAACCATAGCCACCGAAAAACTGCAGGCAGGTATCGACAATTTCGCACTGCTTCTGTGCGGTCCACCATTTCGCCATAGAAGCTGTAGCAGTATCTAACTTACCTTCCATCAATTTAATCGCGCAATCGTCCACGAAGGTTCGAGCGATGCGAGCTTCAGTCATACACTCGGCTAGTTTGAACTGAGTGTTTTGGAAATCCAGAATGCGCTTACCGAAGGCTTTACGCTCTTTGACATAGTCAGCAGTCAAGCGCAGCGCGGTTTCCATTGCAGCAACTGCACCGACAGCGATTATCAGACGTTCCTGGGGTAGCTGCTCCATCAACTGGACAAAGCCCTTGCCTTCAACAGGACCCAACAAAAAAGAGGCAGGCACTCTCACATCATCGAAGAACAACTCAGCGGTGTCCTGCGCTTTCAGACCCAACTTTTCAAGATTGCGACCGCGGGTAAATCCTCCTTCACCTTCCACCTCGTCGGTTTCAACCATTACCAGCGAAATTCCTTTGGCCTTTTCACTGGGATCGGTTTTGGCTACCACACACACCAGGTTGGCAGTCATACCATTGGTAATGAATGTCTTTTGGCCGTTAATGAGGTAGTCATCACCCTCTTTTATTGCCGTCGTACCCACAGCCTGCAGGTCGGAACCTGTACCCGGTTCGGACATGGCAATAGCAGAAACCAGTTCACCGCTGGCCATCTTTGGCAACCAACGTTGCTTCTGTTCCTCTGTTCCATAGGCAGAGATATAGTGCGCGACGATGCCGGAGTGCACGCCGTTTCCAAAGCCGGTCACATTGGCCTTGTTCAGTTCTTCCACCAACACCATCTCGTGGCGAAAGTCGCCGCCACCGCCGCCCCATTGCTCTGAGATAGACGCGCACAGCAAACCGGCTTCACCAGCTTTGTTCCATGCATCTCTATCAACAAACCCTTGCTTGTCCCATCTGCTTGCATGGGGTGCAAATTCACGTTCGACAAATTTCTTCACGGCATCTCTCAAAATGCCGAGTTCTTCATCCATCCATGGTGATTGGTAGTTTTCTAACAGTGACATAAGTGCTCGTTTAGTTTGGAAGCGAATCCATACGTTCAATAATCATGGCATTCGCGGTACCACCTCCTTCACAGATAGCCAACAATCCGTATTGTTTCTCCTGTCGCTCAAGCTCATGTACCAGCGTGGTCATAAGCTTTGCCCCGGTACCACCAAGCGGATGACCAAGTGCTTGCGCCCCGCCATTCACATTGAGTTTATCCATGTCTGCACCCACCGCTTTGGCCCAGGCCAGCGGTACAGACCCGAAGGCCTCATTGACTTCGTACAAGTCGATGTCATCGATGCTTAATCCCGCTTTATCCAGCACTTTTTCAGTTGCCGGAATAGGACCTTCCAACATGATGACCGGATCCGACCCTACCACTGCCAGAGAGTGTATTTTGGCGCGCACAGGTAGATTGTATTTCTTCACAGCCTCTTCATTGGCGACCATTATAGCTGCTGAGCCATCACTAATCTGACTGGCAGTACCTGCGGTGATCACCCCATCTTCGCGCAATGGATTCAATCCCTGCATACCTTCAAGCGTGGCTTCGAAACGAATACCTTCGTCGATCTCATGCAAGTCATCGCTGCCGTCTTCCAGCTTAATAGGTAATGGCACCACTTCCTTCTTGAAGTAGCCATTGTTGGTGGCCTCGGCAGCTCGCTGATGACTAAGCAGACCGAAAGCATCCAGATCTTCACGAGTAATTTCATATTTCTCTGCCAGCAACTCAGCACCATCGAATTGGCTGAACTGAATGCCCGGATACTGCATTTCCAGCCTTTCGCCTTTTGGCTTGCCGCGGCCTTTTTCCAAACCGTCACGCACATTAGAGCCAATCTCGACGGTGCTCATGGCTTCAACACCACCGGCAATCACCACATCTTGCGTACCAGACATCACTGCCTGCGCGGCGAATTGGATTGCTTGCAAGGAAGACCCGCACTGCCTGTCCACGGTGGTACCCGGGACTTCCAGTGCTAACTTGGAGGACATCGATACATTGCGACCTAAATTGCTGGCCTGAGCGCCGATCTGCATGACCACACCAAAGATCACGTCATCCACCTGATCATTAGGAATGCCCGTCCTATCCACCAGCTCGTCCACCACCATGGCACCCATGTCCACTGGATGAGTCTTGCTTAAGCGACCATTCTTTCTGCCGGTTGCGGTACGCACGGCGCCAACGATATAGGCGTCTGCCATTTGGAATTCCTCTTTGTTTTAATCGATAACTCTATAAATGAAATAAAGAAAGTACTTCTGGCCTGCTTTCTGATCACAGCAACTTCTTAAAGAATACGTTTAACGAAGAAGCTATTGCCAGGTTCTATATTGCTGGCATTCGAATACCGGCATCCAGGCGAATCGTTTCTCCATTGAGATAGGAGCAACGCACAATATGGGCCACCTCTTCTGCAAACTCATCCGGATTCCCAAGCCGCTTCGGAAACTGAGTGATCGCTATTAGCGGCTCTTTAACCTCATCGGGAGCCGCTGCCAGCAGTGGTGTTTCAAACACACCTGGCGCTACTGTCATGATACGAATCCCACGCTTGGCCAGATCCCTGGCAATCGGGAGTGTCATGGCGACGATACCTCCCTTGCTAGCCGCGTAACCGGCCTGACCAGTTTGCCCATCGAAAGCGGCGATAGAGGCCACGTTGATAATAACGCCCCGCTCCTGATCTTCTGTCTGTGGCTCATTAAGCTGCATCACTTCGGCACACAGACGCAACACATTAAATGTACCGATCAAATTGACCCGCACGATGTGCTCAAATTTAGCCAATGGCATAGCCCCATCTTTGCCAACGGTGCGCGCGGCACCGCCGATTCCGGCGGAGTTGACGTTGATGTGGAGAGTGCCGAAACTGGATTTGGCTTTCTCGATAGCTGCGGTAACTGCACCCTCATCGGATACATCACCAGCATGCCAGGCTGCTGCCGAGCCAAGTTCTGACGCCGCTTGCTCCAGCGCTTCGGCATTGAGATCAAATAAGAAGACGTTTGCTCCGGACTGCACGAAGTTCTTGGCCGTAGCCAAGCCCAGTCCTGACGCGCCGCCAGTAATAAAGGCGGTTTTATCCTGTAAATCCATAGTGCTTTTCGTTCCCCCTTGCGCAGTAATGTCCGCAAAACTGCCGCGCAAGAATAATCCATCGCCGGTTAAAAGGAAAATTCGGGAATTTCGGGGTTTCTGCAGGCCTTTGGCCAAAAGCGGAGGCTTGGCTGATGGATTCTTTGCTGAGTGGCGTAGCTGGTTTTGATTCTGGGCGCCCATTCCTGCCCCTGGATAAATCGGCCATTCACGAGAAGGACAGAGTGCTTTTATAAGTCAGTTCTCATATGATTCACGGGCTATGACTGACTCTAATCCAAGCAACACAGCAAAAGGACCGCTAGCGGGTATTCGAGTAGTGGAAATGGCCGGGATTGGACCGGGCCCTTTCACTGCCATGATGCTCTCTGACATGGGCGCAGAAGTCATTCGCGTGGATCGACTGGCGCAACAAGGTACTGGTCACCGCGCAAACGTATTGAATCGTGGACGTAAATCAATAGGCCTCGATCTGAAAAACGAACAGGGCGTGACAACTGCCTTACGACTGATTGATCAGGCCGATGTGGTGGTCGAGGGATTTCGACCGGGAGTTATGGAAAGGCTTGGACTTGGTCCTGAGGTATGCCTGAAAAGAAACCCGCGGCTGGTATTTGGTCGCATGACCGGCTGGGGACAATCTGGCCCGCTTTCGCAGGCGGCAGGTCATGACATCAACTATATTTCCATCGGTGGTGCCTTGGGCGCCATGGGTTACGCCGACCGCCCTCCAGCTCCCCCTTTGAATCTGGTAGGAGACTTCGGAGGTGGTGCCATGTACCTGCTGGCCGGAATACTGGCCGCCCTGGTGGAAAGAAGTCACTCCGGCACCGGTCAGATTATTGATGCGGCAATGACTGATGGCACTGCCAGCCTGCTCACTCCATTTTACGGTTTGATGGCGATGGGACTCTGGACAACCGATCGTTTTAGCAATCGCCTCGATGGCGGTGCCTATTATTATGGCAGTTACGAATGCAGTGATGGTAAATACATTTCTATTGGCTCGCTTGAACCACAGTTCTATGCGCTGCTACTAGAGAAAGCCGGTATTGATGATCCGGATTTTGAAAATCAGTTGGATCAGGAAAACTGGCCTCGCAAACGAGAGATACTGGTCGAACTCTTTAGAAGCAAAACTCAACAACAGTGGTGTGACATCATGGAAGGCACTGATGTCTGTTTCGCCCCGGTTTTAAACCTGTCAGAAGCGCCAGCTCACCCACATAACCAGGCGAGAAACACGTTTGTCGATTTCGAAGGCGTTATACAACCCGCACCGGCACCTCGATTTAGCCGTACACCAGGTGAAATTCAACGCAGCGCCGCAATGGTTGGAGAACATACGGAAGAAGTACTGGCTGAATGGGGGTTCAGCGATGAGGAAATCGCAAACCTAAAGGCGGCAAACGCAGTCTAATCAGAATGGAAAACCAAACCCTCGTTATTGCGCTTACACTGGTCTCGATAGTGTCCAGTGTTGCGCTGTTCGTGAACTGGGCCGGTAACAGGCATATACCCGGCTTATTCCTGATCGCCTCAGGTTTTGCCTGCACTAGCGTGGGTATATTGCTGTTGGCAACCCAGGGCAGCCTGCCCCCCATTATTTCTGTTGTGACCTCCAACGGGCTCATCATGGCTGGTCGCATTCCGATAGTTGCTGGATTGGCTGCCTTTTGGAATCAGGAAAAATCAAGATTGCCTGCGATTTGCTTCGTACTCTTCCTGATTACTCTCAGTGTACTAAGTTATTTCGCTCTGATTGAAGACAACATAACCTGGCGCATCAGATCTTACACGCCATTGGCAGTAATTTTCTCGCTCTGCAACATCTATCTCATTGCCAATGGACTGCGCATCGAGCGCAAATTGCGACCAGTGATGACCACGACTTCCAATTTTGGTGCTTTCCTGGCCCTTATGCTGTTCAGCTTTAACACGGTAGCTGAATTTATTCTGATGTTTCTGCGGGCAGGTGTCTCGCTCAATGCGCCGGATCAAGGCACCTCCCTTTTATTACTCGGCGGTATATTCACCATGGTGGTGTTCTCATTCGCCATAATCATCATGACCATGGAAGAGCTGAGCGTAGAACATAAGGAAAACGCGATCTACGATCCGATTACCACCATCCTCAATCATCGCAGCTTTTTGGAGGTGGGCCAGCGAGTTATGGGTATCGCTCTGCGCTACTCCAAACCAGTATCCATGCTAACTATCGAAGTTGAAAATATGGACGAGATTGTCAAAGAGCATGGCTATAAAGTAGGCAATGAATTCCTAAGACATTTTTCCTTGCTCGCCACCGACAGGCGACGCAACGAAG
>JANQJM010000166.1 GCA_028281635.1 Pseudomonadales bacterium
ATTGACGCCGGGTATTTACAACTCTGCCTATTTCGAACACTCCTTCCTTGCGCAACGAATGGGAGCTGAATTGGTCGAAGGCGGAGATCTTGTCGTTGAAGACGGCAAAGTGTTTATGCGCACCGTCGATGGTCTGGCACCAGTGGATGTGATTTATCGTCGCATCGACGATCTGTTTCTCGATCCATCGGTGTTCAACAAGGACTCAGTGTTAGGGGTATCCGGCCTATTCAATGCCTGGGTGCAAGGTAACGTGGCTCTAGCGAATGCTCCCGGGGCCGGTGTAGCAGATGACAAAATCATCTACACCTATGTGCCAAAGATCATCAAATATTACCTTGATGAGGAACCCATTCTGCCCAATGTGCCGAGCTTCATGTGTATCGACAAGAAAGAGCGGGATTACGTGTTGAAGAACCTGGAAAAACTCGTAGTAAAGCCGGCTAACGAATCGGGCGGTTACGGAATGTTGATCGGTCCTCAGGCCAGTAAGAAAGAGCTGGCCGAGTTCCGACGCAGAATCAAAGCCGATCCGCGCAACTACATGGCGCAGCCGCTCATCTCGCTTTCCACGGTTCCGATATTGGGAGAACGATCTGTTGAACCTCGGCATGTAGATTTACGGCCATTTATCCTGCAGGGCGCAAACACTTACGTAACACCTGGTGGGCTGTCCCGCGTTGCGATGGTGAAGGGTTCCTATGTGGTGAATTCCTCTCAGGGCGGTGGCAGTAAAGACACCTGGATCATCGAGGATTTTTAGAGTGCCCTGAATGAGTATGCTGTTATCCAGAGTCGCTGAACGTGTTTATTGGCAAGCTCGCTATCTAGAGCGAGCTGAGAATACTGCGCGGCTACTCAGTGTGTTTTCTGCACTGCTTATGGATTTACCCCAAGGGACCAAACTGGGTTGGCATTCGCTGATTCAGATTACCGGCAACGAAAAAGGCTTTAATGAACGTTTCAAGCAGGCGCAGGAACGACATGTCATTCGCTATCTGTTAGCAGAAGACAATGGCGCGTCCATTCTCAATATGCTGGCCTATACCCGCGAGAATGCCAGGACCACGCGCGAAATCATGCCCACCGAAGCTTTCGAGTTGATCAATAATCTCTATTACAAAGCCAGGGAGCAGGCTGAACCCGGTGTCGATAGAGGAAAGCGTCATGAGCTACTCGATGGTATCGTAGCTGACTGCCAACAGATCTGGGGCTTGCTGGCCGGGACTATGAGTCGCGACTCTGCTTATAGTTTTGTGCGGATGGGTCGCGGTTTGGAGCGTGCCGATATGACCACTCGTATCGTTGATGTGGGTTCCAGTAAGCTATTGCCGGAACTGGAAGTGGAAGCGGCGGATGCTGGTTCGCGGGAGCCCTATGAGAACATTCTCTGGATGAATGTACTACGCTCCCAAAGTGCCTATCAGATGTATCGTCAGCACGTCAGAGAGCGAGTCAAGGCGGAAGAAGTGGTGCGTTTTCTTCTACAGAATGAAGAATTCCCCAGAGCGACGGCTCATAATCTAACAACAGTAACCAAGGTACTGCACAAGCTGCCGCACAGCTCCAAAGTGAAATGGCAAACTGACAAAGTAAGAAGACTGGTTCGGGACGCCGACATCGATCGGCTGCTGCGACGCGGACTGCTGCGTTATCTGGACAACGTGCAAAAAGAAATTGCCAAGGTGCATTTCAAGATCGCTGACACCTGGTTCCTGCCAAACAAGTAAGTCATGAGAAACTTTCAGTGCAACCGCGGACAGACTTTGTTCTTCGAGAACACTCTGTGCCTGCAGTGCGGTGGCAAAGTCGGCTTTGATCCCGTCACGTTTACCATGGGACCTATCGGCGACCGCCAACTGTGTCGAAACGGTGTCGAATACGATGTCTGCAATTGGTTAGTGACTGAACCGGGTTCAGACTACTGTATTTCCTGTAGCCTTAATCAAACCATTCCCAACCTGCTGGAACCAAACCGCCGCCGTTGGTGGAAGAATCTGGAACTTGCCAAACGACGCTTAATTTACTCATTGCTATCCCTGGGCCTGCCCATAGTAAGTAAACGGGCGAGTGAAGATGGCCTGGCCTTCCAATTTATAGAAGATAAACGTACCAATCCCAGCGTCTTCGAAGAACATGTGAGCACCGGCCATCACAACGGCCTCATCACAATCAATATTGCCGAAGCCGATGAAGTAAGCAGAGAGATCACCAGGCAGTACACCGGTGAGTTGTACCGAACCTTGCTTGGTCACTTTCGGCATGAAAGTGGCCATTACTACTTTCATCGTCTTATTGAAGGGCAGGGGCGATTGAAGGAATTCAGGGAACTGTTTGGTGACGAGCGACAGGATTACGCTGTGGCTTTGGAAAACTACTATGCCAATAAAGCAACCATGACCAAGGACCCAGATTTGATCAGTCACTATGCCCAGGCCCATCCCCTGGAAGACTGGGCGGAAGTGTGGTCGCACTATTTGCACATGGTGGACACACTGGATACCGCCAGCCACTACAACATGCAGCAAGGCTCCACTCACTGGGATGATATTGACGAGTTACTGGTGAAATGGTCGGAACTGTCGATGATGCTGAACGCACTCAATCGCAGCATGGGGTTGGAAGACGCTTACCCGTTTACCTTATCGGAAGCTTCGCTCAAGAAGCTCCGCTTTGTTCACGGTCTGATTTATCCCAGTTAGCTGCCCAGGCTAGTGGTGGCATCTGCCTGAAGGCTTCTTTCAGGCGTTCATCCCAATTGCGTTTAAGATCACGCAGAAAATCGCTACCTTCTTCGAAACGGATGGGATCATTGGCAGTCAGGTCATCCTTTTGAATGATCAGTAACTCCACTGGAGGGCCGACGCTGAGATTACTGCGCATGGTGGAATCCATCGATACCAGCGCACACATGGCACAGGTATCCAGATTCAGGTCGGGTGCCAGTATGCGATCCAGGATAGGTTTGCCGTATTTACTCTCGCCAATCTGTAAATAGTTGGTGTCCTTAGACGTGGTGATGTGGTTACCTTCGGGATAGATCATGATGATCTCGTGATGGTTGTTACCAATCTGACCACCGATAATAAAACTGGCTTCGAAGTTTTTGCCTTCGACGGCGCGTTTTTCCTGTTGTTCGCGACTGATGTCGCCAATATAGTCCGCCGCTTCTTCCACACTCGCCATGGTAAGCAAGTTAGGGTCGGCATTTTGTTTGATATCACTCTTAACTTTAGCGATGGTTGCCTGCGAGGTGGCAAGATTGCCTGCGGTCAGGATGACAAACTGTTTTTCGCCATCGATGCCGAAGCGAAACATCTTGCTGTAGGTCGATACCTGATCGATACCAGCATTGGTGAGAGAGTCCGAACAAAACACCATGCCGGCGTCAACGGATACGGCTACACAGTAGGTCATGCAAATCCTGCAACTAACTTCAGCGCTGCATCATACTAAGTATAACCCCATGATCAAAGGGTTTATTTGAATTCGGCTGCAGGTCAGGAATTTCGAAGGGTGCAGCCCGGTTGAGCAGGTCGTGCAGAAGCTAAACGCCGGGCTTCTGGCGGTACGTAACGCGGGCTATCAGTTTTACTGATAGCTTTCAGATAGGTCGTCGAAATCGTCCCATTCGAATTCGGAAGCAATACGCTTGGAGTCCAGGCGCTCTTCGATTCGACGACGCAGTTCGGTCAAGTGAGTCTTGGGATTGTTGCTGCTGGCTTCAGCAACGACTTCCGGCTCATCAGTAAGTTCGGCAGGCACTTCGATTATTTCTCTGGTGTCTTCCGAGTTCTCTTCCCATTTCTGTTCTTTCATAGCACACCTCTGTTAAAGCGGACATCAACGAAACAGGTCTCTGTTAATCGATATATCGTTGCTATAACGAAGTTACTTAAGGTTTTAACGCAATTTTGCAGATTGACTAATCTGCCCCAGAAAAATTGCAGGAACATGACAGTCTTGGCAATTGCAGTCACCGCTGAATCGAATAGCAGAAGAGAGGGTGATAGTGAATGTTGTCAGAGGGAATCGATGGTTTGCTGACGCAACAATTTCTTGGCGATCTTGCCTGACGCGATACGCGGTAGTTGCCCATACTGAAATTCGATGCGTTCCGGGATTTTGAAGGCGGCAATTTTGTCCCTTAAAAATGCCTGTAGCTCCGTCTGGGAGAGTTGTTGCCGTGGTTTCAGCATCACCGTTGCGCAAGGGATTTCTCCCAGACGCTCGTCGGGAATGCCATAAACGGAAACCTCACTGACAGCCCCGTGTTCGCAGATAGCATATTCCACCTCGGCACAGGCAATGTTCTCACCGCCTCGAATCACGATATCTTTGGCACGATCCATGATGATCAGGAAACCCAGGGAGTCGAGTCGGCCGATATCGCCGGTGTGGAACCAACCGTCCTTGAGTACTTCGGCGGTTGCTTCAGGCTTATTCCAATAGCCCTTCATGATGGAAGGGCCCTTGATGCAGATCTCGCCCACCTGTTCGTTGTCCAGTGTGCTGCCATCTTCGCCAACGATTTTCACTTCTGTAACCGGTGGGATTGGGCGGCCGGTGCTGTTGGGTCTGGAGATATAAAACTTGCCCGAGATGATGGCGCCTATCGCATTGGTCTCGGTAAGTCCGTAGCCAAGACCGGGCAACGCCTTCTCGGGAAATTTTTCCAGCATCATGCTCAGATGCTCCGGTGGCCGGGGTGCACCGCCGCTCGCCACGGTACGTAGGCTGCTTAGATCGGTGGTGGCAAATTTATCTGACTGCATGACTTCCCAGGTCATAGTAGGTACTCCATGCAAAATCGAGATACGTTCACGCTCGATTATCTCCAGCGCAGTATCCGCATCCCATTTGTACATCATCACGAACTTGCGGCCGTAGATGAAGCAGGCGAGGAATTGGGCATGGCTACCGGTGACATGAAACAGCGGAACGTTGGCAAGCAGAGCAGGCTGGTACTCGGGATTGGGTTCCAACAGTTCGGGGCGCAGAATTTCATTGATCTCTTTAACGAACTTCCAGGTATAAAGGGCGGTGATGATGCCGCGATGGGTGGACAACACTCCCTTGGGTTCGCCAGTGGAACCAGAGGTATACATGATGGAGGCGTTGTGCTCCGGAGTGACGCCTAAAGCACTCACCTCTTCGTCGCTTAATGGTTCCACCGCCTGCAGCAGTGTATAGAACTCCGGCAAGGATTCAGGATCGCCAGGGCCAGGCTTAATCAATACGGCTGCAACGCCCAGCTTCTCCAGATGGGGTGCGATTGCCTGGTAACGTGGTGAATCGGCGAATACCAGACGGCTGCCACTGTCTCGAAGTCCATATTCCAGTTCTGAACTGCGCCACCAGGAGTTCATTGGTACGATAATTCCGCCGATCAGGGTGACTGCCATGTACGTCAGACACCATTCCGGGGAATTGCGTGCGCAGACTGCTACCCGCTCGCCAGTCTGAATACCGTACCGCTCCAATAGTACCCGAGCCAGTCGGCGGGCCATGTCCAGGCTCTCTGTGTAACTGTAGCGTTCATCCTGATAGACGAGAAAAGGTAGATTGCGATGCTCCAGGCTAAGCTCATAGAGCTGACCCAGATTCTGTGGAATCTTGGTGAAAACTGGCAGCTGGTGACCGTCTATGGTGGCTGTGCCAACGGCGAGTGGGGCATCTGGCGCCTTATGAGCGGCGACAATGTCTTTTAGTTTCGCCAGATCCTGGCGAATTTCTTCGTCACTCAGCATGCAAGGGATTACTCGGACTTGAACTCTACCGTGACTTTACCCATGGCGCGACGTTGGGTGAATACATTAAAGGCATCGACAAACTGGTCACTGGAAAACACCTGAGTCACTAATGGATTCAACTTTCCCTGTTCATACATGGCGAGCAACTCATCGAAGTTCTTTTCATACTCTGCCGGCTCTTCTTTACGAAACCTGCCAAGGAAAACACCAACCATCGAGGAACCTTTAAGTAAGGCAAGATTAGCCTTGTATTCGGGAATACGACCGCTGGTGAAACCAATCACCAGCAGACGACCGTTCCAGTTAATGCAGCGACAACATTGATCGAAAAGATCGCCACCGACTGGATCGTAAATTACATCTGCACCGCGGCCGTCAGTCAGTTCCTTGACCTTCTCCTTGAGTTCCCCATCACCGTAGTTGATGGTTTCATCAGGATTAAACTGTCTGACGAAATCCAGTTTTTCCTCTGTGCTGGCTGCTGCAATGACTCGGGCGCCCATGACTTTGCCCAGTTCTACGGCAGTGATTCCGACTCCGCCGCTGGCGCCAAGTACCAATAGGGTTTCGCCGGGTTTCAGCTGAGCTCGTTGCTTAAGTGCGTGGTAAGAAGTGGTATATACCATGGCAAAGCCGGCAGCAGTTTTGAAATCCATATTGTCTGGAATGCGGTGCACACTGTCGGGTTTGACCAGCACTTGTTCTGCCAGTCCTCCGATGCCGGGTATTGCCATCACACGGTCGCCGACACTGAATCCTTCGAAGCCCGGACCAAGTGATTTTATGATGCCACCAACCTCTGAGCCTGGAGTGAAGGGCATGGGCGGCTGGAACTGGTATTTGCCTTGAATCTGCAAGCCATCGGGAAAGTTCAGAGAGGCAGCATGCACTTCGATAACGGCTTCGCCTTCGCCAGGCTCCGGGTCAGGGACTTCCTCCATGACCAAATCTTCGGGTGGTCCGTAGGCTTTGCAAAGGACAGCTTTCATTGTGATTCCAAGGCTACTCACTGCTAAAGGAAGCGGGATTCAATCACGAAAAAGGCCCGACATCAAACGTCCGCAGAGTGGTTCTGTTGTTGCCGGATAGGCAAAGCAGTATATTGTGTCCTTCACTAAATCACCCCCAGAAGTTAGCCATAAATGAATGAAGAGCAGCGCCTGAGTTATCTCCGTCAGATGGGGTATCAGGCATATTATCCGCGCTTTGTTCTACCCGGGGCCAAAGCATCACCAAACTATCAGTTGCCTGAGCGGGTTGATCCCGCGCTCCCGGAGCAGCAGTCAGTAACCTCCGAGCCCACTGCAAAAGTACAGGCGGTCAGTCAGGGTAGGCCAGCCATTCACATCCCTGCCAAGCGAGCGAAGCCAACTGTGCTTAGGGAGAGTAGGCAGGCAGTCCGGGAGGGAGCAGCAAGTGAAGTCGTGCAGCCTGATGATGTGGGGCCAGCAAGCGATCAATTACGATTCAATTTGCAGTACTACAGAATAAATTCGCAGTTAGCTGTGATCAGCGAGACCCCTCATCAGCTAAGAGGAAAACAGAGCCGGGACAGTACTGGATTGCTAACAGCCATATTGCGTGCTCTGGTCCCGAATTTCGGAGAAAGTGATCCAGAGCTTCGGGGTGAAGCGTTTAACTGGCCATTGGCCGAAGGAATCGGCAATGATGACCCTCGCAGAGCTGCCGTTTTGGCACTGCAGGGGTTTATCAATCAACGCCAGGCTCAGGACGGGTTTGCAAATCTGTTAATCTTCACAACTCAGTTGCCACAGTTACTCGCAGGCAATGATGATGAAGAGCTTGCAGGTGACAAGCAGTTAGATAGTTTGCAGTGTCAGGTCACGTTCACCCACAGTCTGCATTCAATGCTCGCTCACTCCATTCTAAAGCGAGATTGTTGGTTACATTTGCAAGCACTGCGTAAGCGATTACAAAGCTAAACCAACCGAACTCACTCCCATGGATCGTCAGCTTTCCGTTGCCACCCAGTTCTTTGCTCGCACCATGCGCAGCAGCGATATCGATTTGGTAGTGCAAAACGAAGTGGCGGCCTATGAGCATCCCTGGACCAAACGTATCTTTATTGATTGCCTGCGGGCAGGCTATCAATGCTGGGTGTTAGCAAACAAACAGAAAATTGTTGCTCATGGTGTGATGTCAGTGGCGATTGGAGAATGTCATTTGCTGACCCTCTGTGTGCACCCCGACTACCAGCGTCTGGGCTATGGTCGCAAAATGTTTCTGCTGTTATTGGATAGAGCGCAGAAACAGGATGCCAGGGAGTGTTTTTTGGAAGTGCGTGCATCAAACACGGGTGCCATCGAACTTTATCGATCCCTTGGCTTTACGCAGATTGGTGAACGCAAGAATTACTATCCCGGCAAAGAAGCGCGGGAAGATGCATTGATCATGTCCCGCAGCCTACCGATACCTTAAGCTTCAACCTTCGCCAGTTTCGGCACCGGTAGCACGGGCAAACAGGCGAGTTGACAGCTTGAAGGCAGCGATTAGCAGGAAGGCCACAAGCATGATGCCACCCAGCATAAGTACCGTGCCCAGTAGCACGTTAAGCATGTCTTCCCAGGTGAGATCTTGCCAGGAGGCGATGGCCCAGAGGCAAAGCGCTCCTACCAGGATACCGACGAATATTCCTGCGGTTTTCTTACGAATCTTAAGAAAGGAAAAGATCACGGTGGTTCCTGCAAGTCGTTAAAGCTGGTGGTGCAGTCAGGATAACTTTTACAGCCCCAGAATTCACCATTTTTGCCCTGTCTTTTTATGAGTACGTTGCCGCAATCAGGGCAGCGAAAAGCTGTTTCTGGCCGGCCATTGTCATCCCGTAGTGTCACCTTACAGCCTTTGGAATAGCCGCTACAAAACCAGTATTTTCCTCTATCGGCATCCGCTTTTACCATGCGCCGGGTGCAGAGCGGGCAGCGGAAATGCTGGTTGATCTCTGTACTGGGTTTGCCATCCAGATCGTTGAGTGTGGCGTGACATTTTGGAAATCCGGTACATCCCCAGAATGGACCCATTTTACCTTCTATCCTGCGCAAGGGTTTCTTGCATTCGGGGCAATAGTGCACCCGCGAAATCGAGTCATCACTGTTTTCTTGTGAAGAATCACGAGGGTCTGAATCGACCATATTCCAGGCGCCAATCGAGGAGAGAATGGTCAGTTCTAACGCTGACAGAAAGTTCTGTCAAACCCGGGCTCTTTGCTAATGGGAGTGACTAACTAAAGCAATGCTCTTAATGCATTGAGCAAGGCAGCATTCTCATCTTCTGTGCCGATGCTGATGCGCAATTTGTCGCGCAGTCGGTCCTGATCGAAATAGCGGACCAGGATGTTGTGCTCTTTTAATGCCTTATACAGGCCAGGCGCTGTTTGCTGGGCTGGTACCTGACAGAGCAAAAAGTTGGTTTGGCTGGGGGCGACACTAAAACCAAGCTCTTGTAAGGCAGCTGTCAGTCGTTCTCGTTGCTGCCTCACTCGCGACCAGGACCCCTGAGCGTGGTCTACAGATTCGATTGCCGCAGTGGCCAGGCGTTGAGCGATAAGATCTGTATTGTAACTGTCCCTGGTCTTGTTCAGCATGGGTTCGATGAGTTCGGGACAGGCAATCCCGTAACCAAAACGTAAGCCGGCTAGAGAATAGCCTTTGGACAGCGTACGAAGCAGTATGACATTGCTGCGCTCAATAGCCATAGGAACACTGTTATAAAAAAGCTGTGGATCGATGAAATCCACATAGGCCTCATCGACCAATAGAATGCCATCGAAACCGTCAGCAACGGCAGCGAGGTGTTCCACAGAAAGCAGCTGCCCGGTAGGAGCATGGGGATTCACCAGGATACAAAGTTTACAATCTGATGCCTTGAGTTGCTCGACGAAAGCAGCAGGCATACTCCAGTCGTCCTGCAGTGGAATCTCGAGTAATTTGCAGTCTTGAATATCCGTTAATACGGGATACAGTGAATAGCTGGGCTTTGTCGTCACTACAGTTTCACCGGCATCGACGAACGTCGTTAGCACCAGGCGTAGTAGCTCATCTCCGCCATTGGTTGGAATGAGATTCTGGGGCAAGACGTCATGCAGTGTAGCCGCAGCCTCGCGAAAAGCGGTGGCGATGGGTGGAGGATACCGTCGCAGCGCAGCAACCTCGGTCGACTGCAAAGCTGCTGCAACCGCAGGGCTCGGTGGATAGGGATTCTCATTGGTATTTAACTTGATGACATGGTCGCCGGTGAGTTGTTCACCGGGAGTGTATCCGGCCATACGGGCGATATTAGGACGTTCGAAATTCATGGATAGGTAAACTGCTGCGATGGATTAGCGCAGCGCAGAAGCCTAATGGGATTGGCGAAGAGTAGCAAGCTCAGGGCAGATAGGTTTGCAGGCGATTGTGCCAGCCTTGTAACCAGCGTTGCTCGTTGCGTTCCGGTGGCGCGTTGGCCACGCGTTCACTCAATATGTCAGTAGCAGCCGCAACGAAATTTTGCAGATCTGCCGAGTCCTGATGCAGTCGCAAGAGTACCTGCTTTAGTCCCCATCCTTGTTGTTGGTAGCGTTCGTTGGTGTTCAAGCCACTGCCCTTGAAGTGTAAGTAGTCGATTAGCGCATAAGCTCCCATAGGTGGATTACTTGTGGCGATTTTGCGGAACACTTGCTGCATTGGTTCTCGCTGTTGCGGCGGGACACTGGCGATGAGATCGGCCGCCGTGTGTTCGAGCCTGGCCACAATGAAAGCCGCCTGTAGATCCATGGTGGACTGGAGGAGAACTCTCAGTTGCTGCATGGATTGACTCTCACTGGCAGCCTCAAATGATGCCTGGTCAGGCCATGGGTTGTCGGCGTTGATTGGATCATCCAGCCAGGCAGGTAAGACTACACCCTGCTGTTGCAGGTATTCCAGGAGCTTTGGAAAAGTTTCCTCAAAGACTTCGGTTTGGCCCTGCCGGTACCAAATGAAATGGCCAATTCCCAGGGAAGGAAAGTCCTCACCGTCATTCCAATGGGTTAGGCAGGCCAGTTGGCGATTGCATTCATTGGCGAATACCTGTTGTCCTAACCACTGATAATGGGCTTGGGAAAACCCCGCCAATTGTCCGAGAGCAGGGCTAATAAACACGTAACTAGCTGTCAGAACAAGGAAAAATCTGTTGAATAAGGCTGAATTTGCTGGCATTTTTGGCTTGTAAACAAAGTAATGGACATGACACCCGCGACAGACCACAATCTGCGCCATAGGCCGTAGTACGGGGCTTTCAGAACATTTGCCTGGATTGAGACAGGATGATCTCAGATCAGTGCACACTGTCACGAATTCAATCACAAATCTAATTGCCCAGTGTTATAGAATTAGTCGGCTAAGTTCGCGAAAACAACGGTTTTTATGGCAGAAACAGCGACCACAGAAGAAGTAGAAGTCGAGGCGCCTCCCCAGGACGATACCGACTCGGGACAGCCGAAAGACGAGTTTGTCACCCGACTCTCGAAAATCTACCAAAAGCTAAAATATAGTAAGAAGCTTAAGGTAGCGATGAAAGAAACCGAGCAGGAGCTTTTGGACCTGCTTGGGGTGCGCCTGTTTACTATCTGGCAGTCCGTTGATAACGGAAAGGAAATTCTTGCAACCTTCAAGGGTGGTGATCCCGATGATGACGACTCGGTAGAAATTCGAGTCCCATTCAGCACCACTTCTCTCGCCGGCTATGTTGCCCTCAGTCAACGTGCTCTGGTTATAAGGAATGTCAAAGACAGTGAAGAGCTCACTGACATTCACCCCCGTCTGCAGTTCGATAGCAGCTTCACCGATTCCAAAGGCTGGAAAGTAAAATCGCAGATCGTAGTGCCCATTAAGGATGAAATCCTGCTGGGTGTTATGCAGTTGATCAACTTTGAGGGTGACCGCGACTTCACCAAAGAAGATTTAAAACACGCCATGATGGTCAGCCAGATGCTGGCCAAGCAATTCCGCTCTTCACTGCAAAGTACTCAGGGTCCTTATGACTATCTGGTGCAGAAGGGCAAGATTTCCAGCGTTGAACTCGAAGACGTGTCAAACAAAGCCTCGCTCTATGGTGGCTCGGTTTCTCGTGTCTTAATGGAAGAGTACAGCATCGAAGCCGACTTGATTGGTAAGTCACTCGAGTATTACTACCGGGTGCCGTATATGAAGTACGACTCAGAACATGAACTGCCCACCGATCTTTTGGAAAACATCGGAATCAGTTATCTGCGCAGCAACTTATGGTTGCCGGTAGCGGGTGATAAAGATGAAGCAGTCATTCTGATCGATGATCCATCGGACTATCAGCGCATCATGGAGATTCAAGGCGTTGTTAATGCCAGGAACTATGTATTCCGGGTCGGATTGCCGGAACACATCATCCAATTCCTGCGTGGCGATGATGGCGGAGACTATGAGGAAGGGTTCGATGACATTTTTTCGTCGATGGACGATGAGGGAGGCGTTGAGCTCGAAGAAAGCGACGACGACGATGAAGATGAAGGTCTTGCGGCGACCTCTGCGATCATTCAGCTGGTAAATCGAATCATTACTGAATCAGATCGGCTGGGTGCTTCAGACATACATATTGAACCCGGCAAAGATAGCGCGCCTGGAGGCGTGCGTATTCGTGTTGATGGGTTGTGTCGAGAGATTATTAAAGTACCCAAAGAACACTGTGCGGCATTGATTGCCCGTATCAAAGTTATGTCGCGACTCAATATTGCTGAGAAGCGCCTGCCACAAGACGGTAAGTGTAAGCTCAAGGTTCGTGGCAAGAAGTTGGAACTACGTGTTGCAACAGTACCCACTGTGCAAGGTGAGAGTGCTGTTCTACGTATCTTGGCGGCTGGTGCTGCAATGCCGCTGGAAAAACTCAATATGACGCCACAGAACCATCAGAAGGTGATCGAGCTCTCTGCTCATCCTTTAGGGCTTTTCCTGGTGGTGGGACCAACAGGTTCTGGTAAAACCACAACCTTGCATGCGGTATTGGGTCATATCAATAAACCCGAACGAAAAATCTGGACTGCTGAGGACCCGGTGGAAATTACTCAACCCGGTCTGCAACAGGTACAGATGATTCCCAAGATCGATTTTACTTTCGCCACGGCAATGCGCGCATTCCTGCGTGCTGACCCGGACGTGATTCTCATCGGTGAGATGCGAGACCATGAAACAGCCAGTATCGGTGTGGAAGCCTCGCTCACGGGTCACCTTGTATTGTCCACTTTGCATACCAACTCGGCACCGGAAACAATTACCCGTCTTTTAGACCTGGGATTGGATCCGGTGAACTTCTCTGATGCTTTATTAGGTGTATTGGCGCAACGCTTGATGCGTACCCTATGCCCGAAGTGTAAAGAGCCTTTCAAACCCGATCAGAAAGAACTAGATCATCTGGTTGATTCCTATGGTGGCATCGATCTGCTAAAACAGGATATGCCGGATTACGATTTCGACAACGTGGAATATATGGCTGCCAATCCGGAAGGGTGCTCCGATTGCGGTGGCACGGGTTACAAGGGCCGTACCGGTATCCACGAATTGCTCGTGGGCACACCTACCCTGCAGGGCATGATCTATAACAAGGCCTCACTGGATGATATTCGTGAGCAAGCCATGAAGGACGGCATGCGTACCATGAAGCAGGACGGTATCTACAAGATCTTTAATGGGTTCACCGACTACGCACAATTGCTGCGTGTAGTTTCCGAATAATCTCTGGCGGCAAACCTAAGCCCCAAATATACGCCCCAATTCTTCCCGCTCCTTCAACGGGATTGGCCAGCGCTTTAATCATCAATTGTCGGCTGCACCACAAATCGAGCTTGAACTGGTTCAAAGTCCTCGTAATTGCTGTCGCAGGCACGAATTCTGCTGTTCTATAGTTAACCCATGAATTACTTCATCTGGCTTTAACAGGAGCCAGCGGAGACGGATCGTGCAACAGTCAAGCAGCCATTCCAAACCACAGGGCGAAGCCAAAGATTGGGGTTTACTTAAGTTTTTTCTATTTGGGGGCTTCCTGTTCCTTACCTTGGGGGTTTCCCTTGCCAATGAGGCGCTGACCCGTTTCGGTATGCAAGACAACTATGTTGTGCTGTTCTCTCTTGCGTTCACAGTGGCAGTTCTTTTACTCATCAGAAATCTCTTCATCATCGGCCTTGTCACCTTTGGCGTGATTGTGATGAATTTGCCAGAGGCAACTCTGGTCGCTTACAACTTGGATCAGGATGTGCTGTTGGCCGTAGTGTGTGCCATCATCCTGGTGCCAAGTGCTTACAGCATGGTCTTCAAATAAGGGCCCTACTCCATCAAGAACGGTGAATTAAGCACCAAATTGAGTAGCCACCATTGGCCGTCCTCATACCTCATCTCTGCCACGACGGTTACCGGGTTTGTGCCCATCTGCAGTTCAATGGAGTAGTTCGCATCTACTGCCGTACCTGGCAGTGAAATGATTGCCACCTCTGCCTCACCGGAGATACTGGACATCGATTGCAATGGGCCAAGTCGAAGATGGCTAGCCTCGATGTAGCTGGCAATGGATTGGGCCGACATTAGGCTAAGCCAATCCGGATGGGCCATACTTGTAACAGGTTCTGCCGAGCCTGAGCTGAGCGTGCTCTGCAAGACCTGGATGATGAGGTCACTGCTACTGTCATCCAGCTGGATTTTTCGGTACGCGCTCCAGGCAAACACACCCAGAATTAGAAATAGCAGGCCCAATACAACGGGAATGAACCTGGAACGCGAAACTGACATAGCTGGCTAGAAATGGGCTTTAAGAACGAACGGTATTATAGAGGGAAAAACTTCAATAAAAACAGTAACAAAAGTAATGTTTAGTTTGTATATTGACGCTTATCCCGATTTTTTATGCACAAAAATTTCTGAGGCGTCACAAAATGCTAAAAAACAGCGGGTTTTATTTTTGCTCGACCCGTCAAAAACCTTTAACTTATTGATTTTAGTGAAAAATTCTGATTGACTAAATTTTGCCCAAAATGTGTCCATGGCTTGAAATTTCGAGGCTTGAGACTTATCTCTAAGAATTACCCACTGAGTTATCCACAGATTCTGTGGAAAAAGTTCAGGATATACTTTCTGTAGGAATTTTCAGTGACCTCAAGGGCTTACTTGGAAGTGCTGAATTCAGTAATGAGCAATGTTCGCTAACTTCGCCAAATTGTCATGAAAAAAAAGTTGCCGCGACAGCTAATATTGTCAATCATTCTGCCGACCCGATTTATAAGAGCCTGGATCACAGTTTGCCTGGGTCAACTCAGAGAAAATGTTGATCAGAATGTTAATAGAGGGGCTCCTGACGCAGTTGCTTTGACTGCCCGGTGCAGAACGAGTAGATGATCGAGTTTACCAGCGAAGTGCCATTTTTGTGGCGACTCAGTGCTGAAAGTAGCGAAGGCTACTGTTCAGTCTCCATGGTTGTACCCTGTCCACCCGAAACCCAGGTAAAAGACTTCACAATCGAAACCAGTGTGCAGAGTCTTTCCTCGGATAGTACACGCTCGGAAAAAGAAGAAACTCTGGAATGGAATCAGGAAGATATAGATCTGTTTTTGAAGTTGATTAATCAGCGGCGTTTGCAGATAAATCAACCCATGGAAGAAACTGTAAGAGTGGATCTCTCCGATCCAGACATTATCGACATCATCAATGTCGTGGCCGCGGCTGGATTCGGCGTGGCATTTACTTCCTATGGGTTGTTAAACCATGCCGATGGCACATTTCCTATACATGCTTTCGATGTGGGTTCCACCGCGTCCTTGAATACGGTGAAAGGTTTCAAACCCTGTGTAGTGGTGGACGTCGAAGACGATGATGTGGTGTGCGTGCTACTGGATGACATCGATGTGGCTTCCGATGAACTGGATCTGGACCGCCTCTCCCGACATGACCTGTTGCTGGTTAAGCGCATGGACATCTTGCATCCCGAGTTTGCGGAGGCGCGAGTACGTCCAGGTGGCAGTACACTCCACTAATTCCCATTTAAATTTACTGCAGCTTAAGTAGGCTGTTTTTGCAGGTAATCGATGATGCGATCGGCCGCTTCCTCGACGCTGAGGGCCACCGTATCCAGCACCAGTTCGGGGTTTTCCGGTGGTTCATAAGGGCTATCGATACCAGTGAAGTTTCTGAGTTCGCCCGAGCGGGCTTTGCTATACAAACCCTTGGGATCGCGTTGTTCGCACACATCCAATGAGGTGTCGATAAACACTTCAACAAATTCGCCCTGAGCAAACAGGGTCCGGGCCATGTCCCGTTCGGCTCTAAAGGGTGAAATGAAGCTGGTGATCACGATTAGCCCGGCATCCAACATCAGCTTTGCCGTTTCCGCAACGCGTCGAATGTTTTCTACTCGATCGGCGGCAGTGAAGCCGAGATCTTTGTTCAGCCCATGTCTGACGTTGTCACCATCCAACAGATAGGAGTGCCGCGACTGGGCCAACAACTTCTTTTCCAGCAGATTGGCTATAGTCGATTTGCCAGAACCGGAGAGACCCGTCATCCAGATAATGCGGGGGGTTTGGTTCTTAATGGCAGCCCGGCTTTCTTTATCTACATCCAAGGCCTGCCAATGGATATTACTTGCCCGCCGCAACCCATGACGTATCTCTCCTTCGGCCAGACATTCACCGCTGGTTTTGTCCAGCAATTGAAAACGGCCAAGCTTGCCGCAGGTGAGTACGGGATCAAAAACGATAGGGGTCGTCAGGGCGATATTGCCAACTCCACGTTCATTACACTGCAGAGTATTGGCTGCAATTTGTTGTTTGTTTTGTAAGCGGTATTTCAGTCTACTGACTACAGCATCCACACTGCCGGTAATGGTTTGCAGGCGGTAGCTACGACCTGGCAGTAGCTCTTCATTGGCTAACCAGTCGATGCTGGCTTCAAATTGATCGGTATATTCTGCGGCATTTTCTGCGCAGGCGATGATGTCGCCTGCAAGCAGCTTTACCGAATAGGTAAGATCAATTGACAGATTGGCTTCTGCTTCCGCCCCGGTGATTTTATTGCCATTCTGCTCCAGCCCCATCACAGAAGTCTGTTGACCGGAGGGCACAGTTATGACGCTGTCGCCATGTTTGATGCAGCCGCTGAGCAGTATGCCGTCTACCCGGTTCGCGGAGTCAACCTTGCGAACCAGAAAGCGCATGGGATCGGCTGTGTCTTTACTCATACTCTGTTTCTTACTGTTTCTATTAGGCGTGTTACTTTGCGCGCTGGTTGAAGCGACGTCCCACCAGGGCTGAACTGATATTCACTTTCTGAATGTCGATAGCACCGCCAGCAATACCCCAGCCCCAGGCATCACGCATTTTTTGTTCTATAGGAAATTCTCTCGAGTAGCCATAGCCGCCCATGAGTTGCATGGCCTTGCCTGTCACCTCACGCACGGTTTCGTTGGCGAAACATTTGGCGATGGAGCTTTCTCCAACTGAAGGCAGTCCCTGTTCTGCGTTGACTACTGCGCGATAGAGCAGCAAGCGTGCCGCTTCCAGTTTCATTTTCATTTCTGCCAGGTGTATCTGCACCGCTTGAAAGTCGACTAGTGCTTTATCGAACTGTTTGCGCTCCTGAACATAGTTCAGGACGAAGTCGAAGGCCGACTGTGCGACAGCCAGTGACATGGTAGTGTTTCCGCAGCGTTCCAGATCAAAGGCATCCATCAGCTTGCTGAAACCGCCGGCAGGCACTAACAAATTCTCTATGGGTACTTCGACGTTGTCGAAAAACATGTCAGCACTACTTACTCCGCGGAAACCCATGTGATGATCGAGTTTGCCAAAGCTAAACCCTGGCCTGTCTTTTTCTACCAGGACTGCACCAATGCCTTTGGCACCTGGATCTTCGGACAGTCGGCAATAAACCACATAGTTTTCTGAATGGCCGGCGCCGGAGCACCAGCGTTTGGTTCCGTTAATTATAATCTTGTCCGTGCCAACATCGGCCCGGGTTGTAAGATCGGTGAGAGCAGAGCCGGCATCTGGCTCTGACATGGAAACGGCAACAATAGTCTCCCCGGAACAGACTTTGGGCAGCACAGATTGCTTCATGCTGTCACTGCCAAAATGGGCTATAGCCAGACACGGCCCGAAACAGGATTCAAAGACAGGAAAGGCCACGGCGATGGAAATCTTGGCTATCTCTTCCAGCACGATGACAGCGTCCAGATGGCTCAAGCCGCCACCACCGTATTCGTCGGGCAGGTTAACTCCCAGATAGCCTAACTCGCCGTAGCGTTTACGGAGTTCCAGGCTGGCTGGTTCGTCGCTATCTTCGATCTGCCGGGCAATCTCAGGTAGTTCATTCTGGGCAAACTTGCGCACCGAGTCCTGCAAAGCCTGTTGTTCTGGTGAAAGGGTGAAATCCATCGTAAATCCCGGGTTATGGGTTAAATTAGCCATAAAGCAAAAAAGCCGCTCATTGTAGTGCAATCCATGTGCGACGAAAAATCGGAGTCGGCTGTCGCAGGCAGGCGTTGCTGCTATAATCGCCGCTTTTTTTGTCGCGCCGGGCCAGCAAGGTCCGCAATTCATCATGTCTCAAGAACAGCTCCAGGAAGAAATCGATCGTCGCCGAGTCCTGGCTATCATTTCCCACCCCGATGCTGGCAAGACCACCATTACCGAAAAGCTGCTGTTGTTTGGGAACCTGATTCAGGTTGCCGGTACAGTGAAAGGAAAGAAATCGGATCGCCACGCCACGTCTGACTGGATGACCATGGAGCAGGAACGCGGTATTTCTGTCACCTCTTCAGTCATGCAGTTTCCCTACGCCGACCGCATGGTGAACCTTCTGGATACGCCCGGGCACGAAGACTTCTCAGAAGACACCTATCGTGTGCTGACCGCAGTGGATTCTGCGCTGATGGTGGTAGATGGTGCTAAAGGGGTAGAGGAGCGTACTATCAAGTTAATGGATGTGTGTCGCTTGCGGGATACGCCAATCTTCACTTTCGTTAACAAACTGGACCGAGACATTCGGGATCCCATTGAAATACTCGATGAGATCGAAACCGTACTAAAAATAAATTGCGCGCCAATCAACTGGCCACTGGGGATGGGCAAAGAGTTTAAGGGTGTCTACAACCTGGTGAATGACTGCATTCATGTTTATCAGCAGGGCCAGGGACACCAGGTTTCTGAAGACGTGCAGATTCAGGGCTTGGACTCTACCGAAGCAGCCGAATTGCTGGGTGAGTACTACGACGATTTTCGTGACGAGATCGAATTGGTGAAAGGTGCCAGCAATGAATTTGATCTCGATGCCTATTTAAAAGGAGAACGGACCCCTGTTTATTTCGGAACTGCCCTGGGTAATTTTGGGGTGCGCGAAATGCTCAATGACTTTGTGCAATGGGCACCAGCGCCGCAATCTCGAGAGACGGAATCCAGAGTAATCGACTCCAAAGAGGAAAAGTTCTCCGGATTTGTGTTCAAGATCCAGGCTAATATGGATCCTAAACACCGTGATCGTATTGCCTTTATGCGGGTATGCTCCGGGCAGTATGAGCAGGGCATGAAGATGCGTCATTGCCGCATCGGGAAAGACGTCAAAGTGGCCGACGCTGTCACTTTCCTTGCTGGCGATCGGGCGCGGGCAGAGCAGGCGGTGTCCGGAGATATTATTGGGCTGCATAATCACGGCACTATTCAGATCGGTGATACTTTTACCACCGGCGAAGATTTGAAATTTCGTGGTATCCCTCATTTCGCCCCGGAGCTGTTTCGTCGTATCCGTCTCAAAGATCCACTGAAATTGAAACAGCTGCAGAAAGGTTTGACCCAATTATCGGAAGAGGGTTCGACTCAGGTGTTCATGCCGCTGCGCAATAATGATCTGGTGGTCGGTGCGGTGGGTGTATTGCAGTTTGAAGTGGTAGCCTATCGTTTGCAGGATGAATACAAGGTGGACTGTATTTACGAGCCGGTCACTATCCATGTCGCTCGTTGGGTTGAGTCCGATGACAGTAGCAAGTTGGAAGAGTTCAAAAAGAAGGCACAAGAGAATTTGGCCATCGATGGTGGTGGCTATCTCACCTATCTCGCTCCCACTCGTGTTAACTTAAATCTCATGGAAGAGCGATGGCCCGACATCGACTTCCGCTCCACCAGAGAGCACTGAGTTTCATAAGTAGCATGCAATTTCAATTAACAGCACAGGACGGTGCCGCTCGAACTGGCAGCCTTCAGTTTCTGCGTGGCGAGGTTAGAACTCCGGCCTTCATGCCCTGTGGTACCTACGGCACAGTCAAGGGCATGACCCCGGAACAACTTCTGCGTACTGGTGCCGACATCGTCCTTGGTAACACTTTTCATCTTATGTTGCGTCCGGGCACGGAGATCGTCAGTCAACACGGTGACCTGCATGATTTCATGGGATGGGAGAAACCCATACTGACCGATTCTGGCGGCTTCCAGGTGTTCAGTCTGGGTGACATGCGCAAAATCTCCGAAGAAGGAGTGAAGTTTAGGTCTCCGGTGGACGGTGCCGAGGTGTTTCTTGGTCCTGAATCATCAATCGACATTCAGCATCGCCTGGGGTCGGACATCATTATGGTATTTGATGAGTGCACTCCCTATCCGGCAACAGAACAACAAGCTCGTGAATCAATGGAGTTGTCTTTGCGCTGGGCAGCGCGCTGCAAGGCTGCACATGGTGATCACCCCTCGGCATTGTTCGGCATCATTCAGGGCGGCATGTATCCCACTTTGCGTGAGCAGTCATTGGCTGGCCTTTTGGACCAGGACTATCCGGGTTATGCCATTGGCGGTTTGTCAGTTGGCGAACCCAAGAACGAAATGGCAACTATCATCGGCCACATCGTCCCCCGGATGCCGCAGGACAAACCACGCTATCTGATGGGTGTTGGTACACCGCAGGACATAGTGAATGCAGTGGCCCAGGGCGTCGATATGTTTGATTGCGTGATGCCGACTCGGAATGCGCGCAACGGCTATTTGTTTACGTCCAAAGGATTGCTCAAACTACGCAATGCGCGCTATCGGGACGATACCCGTCCCATTGATGAGAATTGTGACTGTTATACCTGCCAGAATTTCTCCCGGGCCTATTTGCATCATCTGGACAAATGTAAGGAAATACTGGGTTCACAGCTCAATACCATTCACAATTTGCACTATTATCAACAGTTGATGGCGAGTTTGCGTGAGGCTATAGAACAGGGTAGATTGAGCGCCTTTTTGGCCCAGTTTACCGAAGATCAGCAGCAACTAGCCGAAGAATAAGCAAAAGTTTCTGAGAGTGTTTCGTGTCCGCACCCGGCAAAAGCTTGAATTTGACTGATTAAGCCCAAGATTCATCGAAACCAGAAGAAAAAGGCTGCTAGTAGAAAGTACCCGAGTCAGCACAGCATGACCGGGAAACAGCTTCGATAAACCAGACGAGAGAGCATCAAGACCATGAATCTGTTATTCCCAACTGCCTTCGCCCAGGAGGCTGGACAGCCAGCGCAACCGTCACTGATCTACAACCTGGTGTTGTTCGGCGGCATGATTGTGCTGTTTTACCTGATCTTGTGGCGACCTCAAGCGAAGAAGAATAAAGAGCACAAGGAATTGGTGGATAGTATTTCTAAAGGCGACGAGGTGATGACCGCCGGTGGCATTCTTGGCAAAGTGACCAAGGTCAACGACGAATACATAGCGATTGAAATTGCTAAAGACACGGAGATTAAATTGCAGAAATCTTCGATTCTGGCTGCCCTGCCCAAGGGCACGATCTCTCAAATCTGAGTTGGATCGTTTTTCCTTTAATCCTGTAAACGAAGCGCAACCATGCTGAATAAATATCCCATCTGGAAAAACGTCCTCATCTTACTGGTGGCGTTGTTTGGCTTCGTCTATTCGATTCCCAATCTCTACGAAGACGATGAAGCGATTCTTCTAAGTAATGAGAGCATCGAAGTCACCGAAACCGATATGAATATAGCTACCACCGCGCTGGAAGCAGCGCAGGTGGATTTCTTCGGAATGGAATTGGGTGATGGCAATTTGTTGTTTCGCGTTGACACTGTGGATGATCAGCTGCGAGCAAAAACTGCACTGGAAGATGCGTTTACCAGTGATTACATCGTCGCCTTGAATCTGGCTCCGACCACGCCTGCATGGATGCAATCCATTGGCGCCAAGAAGATGGCCCGCGGTTTGGATCTGCAGGGTGGTGTGCATTTCCTGATGGAAGTGGACATGGATGCCGCGTTGGAGCGGCGTATGCAGGACAATCTCAGCACTGTGCGTTCGGTGCTGCGCGAACTGCGTATCCGAACCCGGGGTCTGCGCATCGCCGATGAGAGCCGATTGGAAGTCGTGTTTACCAGTGCCGCCGATCGCTCGCAGGCTCGTTCTGAGCTCATCGACAGCTTTCCGGAAATCCAGTTTCAAAATCGTGAAGTAGATGACAGCTTCATTCTTGATATGAGTCTCACCGCGGACTCAGTTCTGCAATTGCAAAGAGATACCTTGCAAGCAAATCGCACCACGTTAATGAATCGGGTAGATGAGTTAGGTGTTGCCGAACCGACTGTGCAACAGCAGGGTGCTGATCGAATCGTTGTCGAATTGCCGGGTGTGCAAGACCCAGCGCAGGCAATCCGCATATTGCAGCGAATTGCGACTTTGCAGTTCCATCTCACCGCTGAGCCAGGGGCGCCCCGTTCCAGCTTCGAAACCTACGAGTACGTGACGCCTGATGGTGCGCAACTGGTTGATGTGAATAATGACGTCATCCTGCAGGGAGATCGCATTAGTAATGCAATTTCTGCTTTGGATGAATATGGCCAGCCCCAGGTATCAATTACTCTGGATGCCCAGGGCGGAAATCAGATTAACCGGGTGACTCGTGACAACGTGGGTTGGTTCATGGACATCCTGCTAATCGAAACCAAGTCGCGTAATACGCTGGTCATTGATGAGAATGGACAGGAAGTGGAAGAGACAGAATTCTATGAAGAGAAACGTCTCATTAGTCATGCTCGTATTCAAACCGCTCTGGGTCGTCAGTTCCGCATTACCGGTCTGACACCGCGGGAAGCCAACGACACGGCACTCCTGATTCGCGCCGGTTCTCTGTCCGCGCCCATGACAATTGTAGAGCAATCAGTTATCGGCCCCAGTCTGGGTGCTGAGAATCTGGAGGCTGGTTTCTTTGCTGTGCAGGTGGCGGCGGTACTGGTCGTCTTGTTCATGATTGCCTACTACCGCGTGTTTGGTTTGGCTGCGAACGCCGCCCTGATCCTTAATATTCTTTTGATCTTTACCGTGATGTCGGCGATAGGTGCAACGCTAACCCTGCCTGGCATCGTGGGGATTGTGCTCACTGTTGGTATGGCCGTGGATGCCAACGTGTTGATTTTCACCCGCATACGGGAAGAGCTGAGCAACGGCATGCCGCCGCAGAAGGCAATCGATGCGGGATATAACCGAGCTTTTACAACCATTCTCGATGCCAACCTGACTACCTTCCTGGTGGCCCTGGTGCTCATGACTATCGGGACCGGTCCCGTGCGAGGTTTTTCTGTGACTCTGATGATCGGTATTGTGACGTCCATGTTTACAGCGATCGTCGGCACCCGCGCACTGATCAATATCATCTATGGTGGCCGTACGGTGGAGAAGCTCTCCATTGGTAAATATGCGAAACCAGATCCCGGCATGGCTGGCGCGTCTTAGTACCGCAGGTAGAACGCCAGATGATTCTTAATCGAGAAATTGATTTTATGGGCAAGCGCAAGCTGGCAGCGATGTTGTCGGCGTTGCTGGTTGTGGTATCTATCGTTTCCCTGGCTGTTAATTCTCTTAACTTTGGTCTCGACTTCACCAGTGGTACTTCGGTACGTCTGAATTTCACCGACAGTGTGGTGATTCAGGACGTAAATGATGTGTTGGCTGAAAACGGTTACGACACGGCGGTGGTGGTGCAGTTCGGAACTGATCGCGATATCAGAGTGCTGCTGCCTGTAGATGAAGAGACGGCGGAGTCGGAGCAAGCGGAACAGGCCCTGGCCGTGGGTGAATCCATCGCGCAAATGCTGGAACGGAGTATTGGTGGCGAAGTGATTCTGATTGGTTCAGATTTCGTCAGCGCGAAAGTCGGTGACGAGTTAGCGGAACAGGGTGGGCTCGGCATGTTGGTCGCGCTCGGCATTATCATGGTGTATATCGCCGTGCGCTTTCAGTTCAAGTTTTCGGTAGGTGCTGTGGTAGCGCTGGCTCATGACTTGCTAATTACTCTGGGAATTTTCTCGGTGTTTGGCCTGGAGTTTAATCTAAACACCCTCGCTGCCATGCTGGCGATTATCGGTTACTCGCTCAACGACACCATCGTGGTCTCTGATCGCATTCGGGAAAACTTTCGTCGCATGCGCAAAGGCACACCGACCGAGATGGTGAATACGTCGCTGAATCAAACCCTGAGTCGAACCCTGATCACGTCCTTTACCACTTTGCTGGTTTTGTTTTCGATTTTGTTGATTGGTGGTGAAGCAACCCAGGGTTTTGCCATTGCCCTTATCATTGGTGTGGTAATTGGTACTTATTCCTCAATCTACATTGCATCCAATGTCATTATTTATATGAACGTGACCCGGGAAGACCTGATGGTGCCAGTGAAGGAAGGTGCTGAGCTGGACGACATGCCCTAAGCGTAAATCTTGTGCGCTTGGCCGCTACAGAACCATCGCTGACAGTCATAAAGCCTCCACATCTCATGGCGATAACTCTAGTAATGAGCTGGCAAGACTTGGCGTCCTACTCTAATGCTGATATCGTTTAGCCCGTCTCTCGGGCATCATGGATAAGAGGCTGAATTCCTTTGGTTTTTCTGTCTGTTAAGCGCAACAATGTGGCGTTCGCATCGGTTCGGATTTGGCTACTGCTGAGTGTCGCCTGGCTATCAACAACGGCATTGGCGCAATCCAGCGCGGAATTTCCACGTCCACCTGAGCTGGAATCTGCAGTGCAGTTCTGGACCAAGGTCTATACCGAAGTCGATACCCGTAGCGGTTTCCTGCATGATTCCCGAAACCTCTCGGTAATCTATGCCCGACTGCCTCTGGATCGTACCCAGATTGAGAACCGTCGTACGCGTATTCGTGAAGACCTGCGCATACTGGGTGGCGGCAAGCGAGACAATCTTACCCGCAGCCAGACCGAAATCCTGGCGCTATGGCCACAAGGGGTCAGCAACGAAACTCTGCGCAATGCTGCATCCAATGTGCGCTGGCAACTAGGTCAATCCGATCGTTTCCTCGGCGGCTTGCAACGTTCCGGTGCATACCGCGCCCACATCAACCAGGTCATCCGGGAGAAGAACCTGCCGATTGAGCTTGCGGTATTGCCCCACGTTGAGTCTTCCTTTAATCCTAATGCCTATTCCAGCGCTGCTGCCGCTGGTATGTGGCAATTCGGTCGTGCCACCGGTCGTCGCTTCATGCGCATCGATCACATCGTCGATGAACGCATGGATCCTTATATCGCCACCAATGCGGCGATGAGTCTGCTGGAATATAACTACTCAGTGTTAGGCACCTGGCCACTGGCGCTGACTGCCTACAATCATGGTGCGGGGGGCATAGCCCGAGCAGTGCGGGAGACGGGCACCACCGATATCGAGACCATTGTTGCCAATTATCGCGGACGTGCTTTTGGTTTTGCTTCGCGTAATTTCTATGCGCAATTTTTAGCCGTGTTGGATGTCGAGAATAACGCGCGGCAGTACTTTGGTGATGTGCGCCTCAATCCGGCGCCAAGTTTCCGCACTGTTGAAACCGATGCCTATATTGATGCTGAAGTGTTTGCGCAGTCAGTTGGGGTCACTCTGGAGAGCCTGCGAACCGATAATCCTGCGTTGCGACCAGCAGTGTGGGAAGGCAATAAACGCATCCCTGAAGGTTTTCCAATCAAAGTACGGGAAGGCGCAGTAGTTGGTGGTGATTTGTTGGCGATGATTCCTGCCGACTACAAGTTTGCAGTGCAGACTCCCGACGTGGCCTATGTAGTGGAGCGAGGCGATAGTCTGTCCGTGATAGCCCGTCGCTTCAACACCACCGTGTCCAGTCTGGTAGCCTTGAATCAGTTGCCAAGCAGACATCGAATTCAAATCGGCCAACGCCTGTTGCTGCCCCAGGATAATAATGCCAATCAATTGGCGGTTGCTACGGCTGTGCCGAGTGATGGGCAATACACCGTGCGGCGAGGCGACACGGTTTCTCTTATCGCGGCGCGCTATGGTGTCACCGAACAGGACTTACTGTCGGTGAATGGCATTCAGGATCGCAATCGTATTTATCCGGGGCAACAAATCACACTGCCTGGTTACGAGCCTGAGGGAGAGCAGGTAGCGGTAATCGACGCCAATCTAAGGCCGGCACCGCCCACCACAGTGCAGTTTGCCGATGGTGTAGTGGTTGGCAGTGAATCGGTGCCGGAACCAGAACCAGAAAAACCCACGCCGCCACCGGCAATAGCAGAGGCGACCACCGAGCTCGCCCTGGTGGACGAGTTGTTACCACCGGCAGCAGTGCTGCCCGACAATCAACAATTGGAAGCACCGGTTACTCTGGAG
>JANQJM010000028.1 GCA_028281635.1 Pseudomonadales bacterium
TCGATGTCTGCGAGGTTGCCATCCCGATAACGGGTAACACGCACAGCATCACCCAATTCGTGCTCTCGATTGAGGCGCGTTATCAGATCCTGTGCAGAATTGAGGTACACGCCATTGAGAGCGAGCAGTAAATCGCCAACATCGATACCGGCGGCAGGGAGTGGGCTGCGAGGAAGAATCTCAACCACCTGGACAGCGGCAATGCTGTCTGCGCCGATCTCTACCAACTGCGAACGATAGCCGGCTCTTGTTGCCAGTGGGTCTACTCGATACAGGCTCAGGGGTGGGGGGTTACTCTCCAGAGCTCTGGCAATCACTGTGGCTTCAAACACAAGTGTATTGCGCTGCACAGTAAACAGATATCGGCCATCTGATCGGCTTGACTGGGCCAGCAGGGTCAAAGCATCTGGATGATTGGTCTCAGTGTCATCGATACTGAGAATGGTGTCACCGACTTGAATACCAGCGTTTGCCGCAGGCCCGTTGGCGGTGATCGAACGCACACGAACACCGGGTAATACTTCCACATTAAACAATGAGTCGCTCTCGTTGACAGCGACGTCCACACCAAAATCCACCTGGGCGGCGGCTGCAGGTGAGGCAATCAGGTTGACCTCTTCCGCTGAGAGCGTCACCGCAGGTACCAGCTGCGCAGGTTCATAGCTGATGCATGCAGTCGTTGCCGCAAGCAGAGCAATGAGTGCGAACGATCTTGCTGTACGGATTGTGTTGTCTAAAGAAAGGTTCATATTCTGCGGCGCTGCACCAGGACTAGCATCATGATCACCAAGATTACCAAGCTGGGCAGCGGTACCCAATTATTCAGATCCAGAAAGCGTTGATCGATCAGAACATCTGAGAAGCCGCGCACCAGGCGACCGACATCTTGCAAATAGGATTGATCCAGCAGCGACGGCAAATAAGTCGCATACAAATACAGCCCGTAGTCGCCCAGCGTGGATTTGAAAATATCCAGTACCAGCGTCAATCCCAAAGCTGTCACCACGGCCTGGGTTGACGTATTAGCGACGACGGAAACGAGTAGTCCCAGGGCAATAACTGCAGGCAGTGGTAGAAGCGCCAGCCGCAGGCCAAGCGCAATTTCCTGTTGGATCTCGTCTTCGCCAATCAATTCGAAACCGTCTTCAACCACCGCTCCAAACTCCCACAGCATGCCACTCAAGACGTAACTGCTGATCACTAACACTAATAAAGAAAGAAGAGCGAGCAGGTGTAAGTGCAGCAGCTTCGCGAGCATAATGGCACGACGGCTACTGGCACGAATCAGTAAATGACGAACAGCGCCACTGTCGCGGTCGCTACTAAAACTATAAGCTGCTTGGGCGACCAACAGTAATGCGAGGAGAGTAAGTCCGGTGTCCAAACCATCGACAAAATGTCCATAGGCGTTGTTTGCCATCGCCGCATCGAAGTCTGATCCGCCGAGCAAACTGTCTCTGGCAGCGGCACCGGTATCCCGCAGTTTGGTCAAAAGATATTGTGCAACCACAAACAGCGAAGGCATCAGCACCACCAGCTTGCTACCCAATGTTCTTAGCGAGACAAATAGCTCACTCTTTAATGCGACGACAAAGCCATTCATGCTGCTTCACCGCTGGTGATTTGGCGGAACAGAGATTCCAGCGAGGCGCGTTGCTGAATGAGTTCAGACACAGCGATGCCATTGGTCACCAATAAAGAATTCACTTCAGCGGGATTTACCTCTCCAATATCCAGAGACACAAGTTCCGGGTCTGAGTTTTCAATCCAGGACAGGTTATTATTCGTGGCAAGCTCGCGAGTCAACTCTTTGTCTGACACCCGCACCTGCAAAATCGTGTTTGCCTCGTTGAGTAGCTCCGCTTTACTCCCGCTTAAGGCAATTTGTCCCTGATGCAAGATGGCAATGTGGCTGCAGATCTGTTCCAGATAGGGAAGCTGATGACTCGACAGCAGAAATGTCGTGCCCTGTTCGTGATTCAGGGTCGTGATGAGTCGCAGGACATCGTCAACACCACCTGCATCCAGTCCATTGAACGGTTCGTCCAGAAGAACCAGTTCAGGATTGCCGATCAAGCCCTGGGCAATGGAAGCACGCCGCTTGTTACCCAGGGAGAGGTTTTTAATTTTAAAGTCAGTGAAGGCCTCGATACCCAGTAAGTGAATTACCTCGTCAATACGCCTGGAGTTTTCTTCGCACAGCATGGCTGCATGGGCCAGAGTCTGGTAAACCGATAGGTTGGGATTGAGGCTGGGTGTGTCGAATATCGCTACCACACGCCCGTGATTTAGGTGAATCTGATGAGGCCGCCGATCAAGAATAGAGATTTCGCCACCGTCATTGGCTTGCAAGCCAAGCACACATTCCAAAGTAGTGGTCTTGCCCGATCCATTGAGTCCAACCAGCCCGTGAATAGCGCCCCGGGCCACTTCCAGTTGTAAACCGCGAATAACTTCGAACTTGCCATAGTTCTTGCGCAGATTGGAAATCCGTAGCACGGACTCGATGGAAGAAGTATTCATACCAACGGCGATAATTTTACTGAATCACTTCAGTGGGAAATGAAACGACAGTGGTGGTTTATACACCACCACCGCGTTGTCAGAATTAGTCTACAAACAAGTCTTCGACCTGAACTTGTTGGACTTCGCCGAACTGTTCCAGTTCCGCTGTATCGATGATGGATAAATCACCCACAATGGAAATCAGTTTGGCGCGATCTTTTACATGTTCCTGCTGAAACGCTTCCAGGTCCTGCAGGCTGGCTTGCTGTAACTCCAGGAAACGGGCTCGACGTGGGTCACCTTCAAATCCCTGCCGTTCCCAGCTACGTACTGCTCCAATTACTTCCCGGAAGTTTAACTTAGAGGTGCGGTAGCGGTTGATCAATGAATTTACCGACTCATCAAAGCGCTCGGAAGAGGAGGGCATATTATCGATGAGGTCGAGAAACGCCGACAGGGCATCAACGGTCTTGTCAGTTTGTGTGCCAATGGCGCCCATCATCAGGTTCTCAGCATCGAGCCGGCTGCCCTGCATGTAGCGGGCAGATGCAGAATAGGCCAGGGCGCGAGCTTCCCGCAATTCCTGGAACACGACGCTGGACATGCCACTGCCGAAGTAATTGGTGTAGATGGACGATAAGACGCTGTCTTCCGGTGCGAACTCACCATCAGCAAACTCGATTCGCACCTGAGCCTGAGCAGTCTGTTGGTCGACTACCATGAGTTCAGTTGCGTCCACCTGACGTGCACGACGAAAACGAAAATCCGGTGTGTCCTGCAGTTCGCCTTCTATATTGTGATGGCGGCGCAACACTTCGACCAGTTGTTCTAATGGTAGCGAGCCGGTGTAGGCGATGGTGTGTTTATAGTTAAGCAGTTCTGCTGGCAGACTTAGCAGTTCGTCCGCCTGAGTCTGAAGAATCTCATCGGAAGTCAGGGCCTCAAGTAAAGGGGACTCCTGGCCATATCGGTTGTACATGTACAGCGCCTGGGCGATGGCCGGTGGCGAGCTTTTTCTATCTTCCCGCGTCTTCAACACGATACCCTTGAGTTGATTCAGGGTTTCTTCATCGCTGGTAGGAGTCTTGATGAGCTCCATCATCAATGCGATGGAGTTTTCGAACTGGTCATCCAAACCGGTAATGGAAAATGCTGAGGAGTTTTCGCCCGCACCAAAGCGGAATTCGGTGCCCATGCGGTACCACTCTTTCTGCAGCTCTTCGTTGCTCATGGATTCGGTACCGGCCACGTTGATCAGGCTGGTAGACATACCAAGTGTGCGACTCTCTTCGGTACCGACTTCTATGCCTATGGAAAAGGTGAACAAGTCGTTGAGCGGGTTAGGTGCATAGTAAAGCTCGACACCGGGTGCGAATTCGATGACACGGTAGTCCTGATCCGTCTCTACGAAAGCAGGTTCTATCTCATCCACTTCCATGGTCAGAATTCGGGCAGCGAATTCTGACTGACGGGTTGGGTCAATACTAACCGGATCGATTTGTGGTTTCTCTACTTCCGGTAATACATTCTGTTCATCGATGCGATATACCGACACATAGTCATCACCGAAATACTTGTTCGCTACATTCACCACGTCTTGCTTGGTGAGCTGTTCCATGCGGTCAATTTCAGCGATGTGATAGTCCCAGTCCGCACCCTCGATAAAGGATTGGCGCATCATGGCGACCCGAGCGGTGTTGAATTCCAGACTGGCTTTTTCATTTTTTAGAAAGTCATTGACGATGGCAGCGATGATCCATTCTTCAAATTCGCCAGCCTTGATGATCTCAACCTGTTCTAAGAGTAGTTGTTCAACTTCTTCCAGAGTTTGGTCCTGCTTGGGCACGCCATAGAGATTTTGTGAACCGAAATCATTCAGAAACAATGGTGAGGAGCCCGCTTCTGAAACCAACTGCTGTTGGTTCAGATTCAGATTGATCAAACCGGCGGTGCGATTGTCCAGAATCATATCCAACAGGATCAGCGCTTCTTTATCTGAGGATCCATTGGGTGCTGTGCGGAAGGCGATCTGTACCTGTTCTTCACCTGGGTATTGCACGGTTCGACGCTCGGCACCCTGCAGTGGGGGTTCGTCCCAGGGGCCGACTTCCGGGATTTCTTTAGGTTCCCAATGGCCAAACTTCTCGGCAATCAGCGCGATGGTACTTTCGGTATCGATGTCCCCGCTCATGAAGATGCCCATGTTGTTGGGTACATAGTAGGTATCGAAGTAATTTTGAATATAAACAAGTGAAGGATTCTTGAGGTGATCGACGGTACCGATAGTAGGCTGCTGTCCATAGGGATGTACCTTGTATAACAGCTCATCTATGGCGGTACCAATAATGCGACCAGCATTGTCCAGCGTACGATTCTTTTCTTCGTAAACGGTTTCTAATTCGGTGTGGAATAAGCGAAAGACCGGATTGACGAAGCGATCAGATTCGATTTCAGCCCACTGCTCCAATCGGTTGGATGGCAAGCCAATCTTGTAAACCGTTTCTTCATACCAGGTATGGGCATTCAGTCCTGTGCCACCCATGCTGTTGTAAACCTTGTCAATTTCATTGGGCACCGCGTAGGCTGCAGCGAGTTGTGATTCGCTATTGATTTCGGCATAAATCTCGGCGCGACGCACATCATCGGTTTCCTGGAAATGCTCTTCATACAATTCAATAATGCGATCCAGGTGCGGCTTTTCTGCCGCATAGTCGAGGGTACCCAGGTTTTGGTTGCCTTTGAACAACAGGTGTTCGAGGTAGTGCGCCAAACCAGTGGCATCCGCTGGATCGTGTTTACTGCCGGCACGTACTGCGATCTCGGCATAGAACCGGGGCTCTTCGTGATTCTCGGTCAGATAGACCCTGAGGCCGTTATCCAATTCATAGATCGCCGCATCCAAAGGGTCATCGGGATTCGGCTCGTTGATACGGCGGTAACCTGGTGAAGTTTCGACAACGGGTTCTGGCGTGGCAGTTTGCTCGCTGCTGGCAGGGGACTCGCTGCAGGCAGCAACTAACAGTGTTGCTCCGATCAGTAGTAAGAACTGCTGCCAGGTAGCGTGTAGAGTTTTCATGTCTTCTCCAAAAAATTCGATTGCTGGCTACTTCTATAGCGTAGCGTGAGTGTAAGTTATTCCAGGGTCTGTGCGGACTCTTGTAAATGTCCAGATATCAGTTGATCAATGAGAGTCGGCTCCCTCATTCATGGTTTGGCTCTGCACCATTCCTGATTGCACCTGATTCAGGAATTTACTGGCCTCCATCATCTGCTCTTCATCAAGCACATCCAGCAGTTCCCGGCGCGCCATGGTGAGCGCCATCAGTTGACGTTGTGTTTCCGAGATCGCATCGGCCTGTGGATTGAGTCCTTCTTGAAGATTGCCCCCCAGATGCTTCACTACGGTATCCAAAACCAATTCTCGATTGGAGTCAGTGAGTTCTGGTGCATGGCGGGAAACATCCTGGGCGAAGGTGTTACGTAACTGCATTTGCAGGAAGCCGGCTTCGTAATTATCAAAGGTGATCAATTGCTCAGTATTCAGTACAGCGCTTAGGCGCTCGCGCAAATACGCCGATGAGGTAATCTGCTCCAGATCGAGGTTGCTACTGGTGCCGGTGGAGCGCAAGCGTGAGGCTGCAACCCGTTCAACAAAAACATCGGTAATGGCGGAGCGAATCGGCGCTTCCTGGTTGTCGTTCAGGTTCAAGCTGTCCACGAATTCGCCATAGCGCACATTGGCCTGCATTTCGGCCATTTGTCTGGCCATATCCATGGCGGAGCCGGGAGGTCGGTTGCTCTGATAGCCCGGGGGTGGAGCAACGGAAGTCGCAGGCGGTTGTTTGCCGAATAATTGCGAGCTCAGATCGTTAGTGGTCCGTAGATTAGATTCTGAATTTAACTGTTCCCGTACTTCTTGCAATGAACTGGAGAATCGCTCTAACTGCATCCGGGCCGAACGCAGATTGTTTTCGAGGCTTTCAACCTGGGCGGCAAGCCCTGCCTGCTGCGCGCGGCTGACCGTCAGGTCAGCCTGCAGCTGGTGGTTTTCCATGACCAGCCATGCCGAAAAAACCGCCAGTGAGACTGCCGCGCAAGCGGCGATTATGCTTCCTTTGCCCATGCTGATTCTGCGTTGTCAAAAGCTGTCTATGGTAAGGAAAAAGGAACAAAAATCATATTGTTATCCCACTCGCCAGGCGGGCAATTAATCGCGAAACAGTGAAGGGTTTTGCTGCCCAGCGCGTATAATCAAAGCGTATCGATATTTGGGATTACGCCCGCCACCAGTCATGAGTTTCCCTGTCAAGCCATTGTTATTTATAGCTTTTGCCACGCTATTGCTAGGCTGTTCCAGTGCTCATTACAAACGCTCAGCAGATACGGAAACTTATGGGCTGATTGAAGAAAAGACGCCACTGGTCCCTGGCATGAGTTCGGAGGTGGTGATCGATGAGGAAAAAACTATCGATCTCACACCATACCCGTTAAATAGCGACGCTTTCGATTTTCTGGATAACGAAGCAAACAGCGAGGTTGGTGCCCGGGTATTGAGCCTAAATGCGGCCCTGGATCTGGCCTTTTTGCATAGCCAGGAATACCAGACCCAAAAGGAACTGTTATACCTGGAAGCGCTGTCGCTGACTTTTGATCGTTACCGCTATGTACCTATATTCACTTCCATTACGTCTGCCGACTATCAATGGGATGCCCAGGACCAGTTTGTACAGGATATGGAAGCGCTGACAGGCATCGACACCACACCTGCCAGTGCATTGATCAGCACTAATGAATCGACTTTCACCAACACCAGCCTCGGTGCCCGCTATCTGTTGCGCAGCGGCGGTGCTATCGCCCTCAATCTCACCAGTAATTTCACACGCTTTCTGACCGGTGATGTCGGCGAGTTTGGCACTGGTGCCTTGATAGGATCATTTACGCAGCCATTGCTGAGAGATTTCGGCAGAGACATCGAAACGGAAAATCTCATCCAGGCGGAGCGAGACCTGCTGTATCGATTGCGCAATTTCACACGCTTTAGAAAACAATTTGCTGTCCGCGTGGCCAGTGCCTATTTCTCGGTACTGCTTAATCGCGAGACAGCCCGCAACAACTATGAGGGTTTGTTGGCAACCAATCTCTCCCTGGAAAGGGAGCGGGCATTTCAGTCTGAAGGGCTGTCTACACTGCTGCAGGTGGGTCGACTCGAACAGTCATCACAACAACTGGATCTGGGTTGGACCTCGTCCATTACCCGTTACAAGCGAAGTCTGGATGATTTCAAGATACTGCTGGGTCTGACCGCCGAAGATATCATCATGCTTGATGAAAACGAGATGGTGTTGATTGCTGCAACAGGAATGGACAGCCCCGACATTAGTCTGGAGCTGGCTACCGAAATGGCAGTGCAGTCCAGACTGGACTTGTACAATCTGTTGGATCAGGTCCAGGATGCGGCGCGGAAAGTAAATGTGGCTGCAAATGTGCTGGAGCCTGCCCTGGATTTTTCGTTTGCGGTTTCTGTTCCCAACTCCACCACGCAGGCAATTGCCGAGCTGGATTTCGAAAATGCGGTGTATACCGCTGGCTTTGATTTGGATTTACCTCTGGATACAAAACTAAACCGCAACAACTATCGTCGAACCATTGTTAATTATGCGGCAGCAGCGCGGAACTATCTGCTAGCGGCCGATAACATACAGCTAGACGTGGTGGATAGTTGGCGGCGCATGAACGAGGCGCGCAAGCGTTATCAAATTAGCGTGACCAGTGTGGAGATTAATGAGCGCCGAGTAGAAGAGGCGGAACTCCGAGCTGAGTTGGGTCTTGGTGATATTCAGGACACGGTAGACTCGCAGAATGATCTGACCGCTGCCCAAACAGAATTGGTGAGAGCCATTGTGCAGCACAATATTGCCAAGCTGGAATTCTGGCGCGACGTGGGCCTGCTCTATGTAGATGACAGCGGTCAATGGGTGGAGGGCGTAGATGAGCTCTAATGAGCAATCAAAAGCCGATAGCCTCAGGGTCAGAGCTTTGGAAATTGCGTTAGCTTTGTGGGCACGTCTTCCTCAGTCCTTGCAGCAGTCTATACTGAGGGTTCGTGAACAGTTTTTGGCTGCACAAAAATCCACTCAATATCTGATTGCCGGCGGCTCGGCAGCTTTCGCGCTCATCATCGTGTTTGGGATTGGTAGTTCCAATAGCAGTAACTCTGAAGTCCTGACTTTTACTGCAAGGCAGGGTGATCTGGACATTACCGTGCTGGAAGGAGGTGCCCTGGAAGCGCTGCAGTCTCAGGAAATACGCTCTCGCGTCAGAGGGCGAGAAGGGGTCAAGATTCTCAGCATCGTGGAAGAAGGATATCGGGTTACCCCTGAAGATGTAGCGGCGGAGAAAATTCTGGTGGAGTTAGATACTGCTGCTTTGATTGATGAGCAACTTAATCAGGAGATTGCAGTTGAAACCGCAGAAGCGAGTTACATAGAACAGAAAGCTCAATATGAAATACAACTCAATCAAAATTTGACGGAGTTGAATGATGCACGACAGACGATGCGCTTTGCTCGTCTCGATTTTGAAAAGTTTTTGGGTGCCAACATAGTGAATGACATCATCTCACAGTTGGAAATCGAAGAACGTCTGGCGGCGGCGGAAAAAGCACAGCAAGCGAATCAACAAGCTGCGCTGAGTACCTCTGCGCCACAGATTGAAGAGCCTGCACCTGAGTCTGACTTTGAACTGGATATCGATTCTCTTCCGGCGCCGGTCCAAGATCGGGTGCGGCAGATGCTGGCTGAAAACAATGGCGAATTACCTCCCGAGATGCTGGAGCGCATGCAGCGCATTGCCTCTGGTGAATTCACGCCGGGTCAGGGCAGACCAACCGGTGGCCCGCGCCGACCGCGTCCGGAAGCGCCATCGCCTGCCACTGAACTGGCAGATGTCGAAGCGGCTCCCGAACCTGAGGCGCTGACCCTGCAGCCAATCAACAGTGATCCTATTGAAGAAAGTACAACCCTGCTTATGGATGACAGTTATATGGCTATCCGCAGCCAACTCGACTTCACCCAATACGCGGATATTGAGCAACTGGAAGATGGTGAAGCGAAACAGCAACTGCGGGCACTGCTGGATGAATTACAGGTGGCACAGGAGGAATACCTGCTGGCGCAAGATCGCATCGAAGGGCAGCGACGTTTGGAAGCCCGGGGCTTTATCACGCCCACTGAATTGGAAGCGGAAGAACTTAATCTCAGCAAAGCATCCAACAAACAACAGGAAAAAGAGACGGCGCTGGCACTCTATATCCAATATACCTTTCCCAAAGATGCTGAGGAGAAACTGTCTGACTATGAAAACTCAGTGATGGGTTTCCAACGCCAACTTATCGATAACATCGCCGAGGAAGCGCAGCAGCGAGCGCGCTTTCGCTCAGCAGAACGCAAATTCAATCTTGAGCGGGTGAAACTGGCTGATGTGAATGAGCAGATTGAAATGGCTACTATCCGGGCGGAACGACCGGGCCTGGTAGTCTATGGGGCCGCTGATCAAAACGCTTCCCGTTTCCGCCGCTCTACCGAGGAGGCAATCCAGGAAGGTGCCACTGTTCGTGAAAGACAAGCCATCCTGACTATTCCTGACATGCGGGAGATGGCGGTCAAAGTTAATATTCATGAATCAGCAGTGCAGAGAGTGGCGGTTGGGCAGCGAGCGAGTGTAACCATCGATGCTTTTCCGGACGCAAGATTGGACGGGGTAGTCACTAAGGTTGCAGTGGTGGCGGATTCGGCGAATTCTTTCATGAATCCTGATCTCAAAGTGTATCCCACCACCATCAAGATCGATGGAGAGCATGATTGGTTGCGTCCAGGCATGAGCGCGGAGGTGGAAATTCTTGTGCAACGTCTGCAAGATATTGTCTATGTGCCGCTGCAGGCTGTGTCCTATTTTGATGATAGACGAGTCGTCTATCTTCCTCGCGCCGGTGAGCCTCAAATGCGCGAAGTCGAAACTGGTACCTTCTCCGATTCGTTTATCGAGATTACTTCAGGTCTGAGGGCAGGGGAAGAAGTTCTGCTGCTACCACCGCAACAACAAGCCACCAGTCTGTCAGCCAACTGAGTTGCTGACTACTTTCTTCATCCCATGTCCAATTTGGAATCAAACGCTTACCCTTCAGGGTCAAAGTTACCTCCCACTATGGGTGGAAGCTCTGGCAATACTGTTGCGCGTCTGCAAGACATTCGTAAAAGCTACGACATGGGGACGATGTCGGTGGAAGTTCTGCATGGAATAAGCTTGGATTTCGAGTCAGGAGATTACATCACCATCATGGGGCCGTCTGGTTGCGGTAAATCTACATTGATGAATATCCTCGGCTGTCTCGATCAACCTACCACCGGCACTTACTTTTTGGGTGACGAAGACACCTCGCAAATGAACGATGATGATCTTTCGCAAATACGCGGCGCGCGTCTTGGTTTTATCTTTCAATCCTACAACTTAATTCAACAGCTCAATGTGCTGGAAAACATCGAAATGCCTTTGTTTTACCAGGGTTATGGAGAGTCCGAGAGTCACGAGATCGCCTTGCAGCTAGCTGAAAGGGTAGGTCTTGCGGATCGAGTCGATCACAAGCCTTTTGAGCTTTCCGGTGGACAGCAACAACGGGTGGCGATCGCCCGGGCACTGTCAGTCGATCCACTGATTATTCTGGCGGACGAGCCTACCGGTAATCTGGATTCGAAGTCGGGTGCCGAGATTCTGAATCTCTTTGATGAGCTGCACAGCCAGGGTAAAACCTTGATCATGGTGACGCACTCCGATGAGTTGGCGGAGCGCTCTAGCCGCAGAATCCGTCTACATGATGGTCTGGTAGAGAGTGATGAGCGACCTTAGTTTGGAAGCGTCACTGGCGAATCAGCGTGGTCGACAACAGTCACGCTTCAATCTGCTGCGTTTTAAAAAGATTACGCAGGTTGGTATCAAGAGTATTTATAGCCATGGTCTGCGCTCGCTGTTAACAGTGCTGGGTATTGTTATCGGGGTCGCCGCTGTGATTGCTATGCTTGCGGTGAGTGAGGGTGCCAGCTTCGAGGCGCAACAGCAGTTTCGCGATCTGGGGGCGAGCAACATACTGTTGAAAAGCGTAAAACCGGCGGAAGTCGAAGAAACTTCCCGGCAAGGATTTGGACCGCCCCAGGCCATTGTCTATGGTTTGACAAACGCAGACATTCGAACGATTCAAGATACGATTCCGGGTGTGAACAACGTAATCGCTTCCCGCATCGTGAAAAAGAATGTGTGGAATCTTGGCCTGAATATGAATACAGATGTGGTGGGCACCACCATCGACTATCCCATCTCCAGAAACTATAACCTGAGGTCAGGTCGGTTCTTTACCCAAACTGAAGTCCGGGATCACGCCAATGTTGTCGTACTAAGTGACGAGGTGGCCAGTGTTCTCTTTCCCATAGACAACCCGTTAGGAAAAACCATTCGAATCGACAGTGACTACTACAATGTAGTGGGAATTATGGAGTCGGAAGGATTTTCCAACCTGGGGCAGAACCAGGCGGGAAGTTCCAATGCGGCACCAAGTCGGATATTCATTCCCATCACGTCTTCCCGCAGTCGATTTGGTGAAACCACCACGCGACAGACTGCAGGTGGCATGGAGTCAGAAACCGTCGAATTGCATGAGGCGATCATCCAGGTAGAAGATCAGGAAACAGTTATTCAGGTTGGGGAAGTGATCGAACAAATTCTGGAGCGACGACATCGCGATGTGGACTACGCCATCGAGGTGCCTCTGGCGCTACTCCGGCAAGCAGAACAGAGTGCGCTTCGAGATCAGATCGTAGCTGGAGCTATCGCTGGTATTTCGCTGTTGGTTGGTGGTATCGGCATTATGAATATCATGTTGGCCAGCGTGACCGAGCGTACCCGGGAAATCGGTATTCGTCGTGCACTGGGTGCCAAGAAGCGGGATATCATCACACAGTTTCTTATCGAGGCGGTCATTCTGTCGGGGGTAGGCGGCCTCATCGGTGTGGTACTGGGGGTCACTATCCCTTTCTTTATTTCGCTGTTCTGGGGCATGACTACTATCGTTACCCCTGTAGCGCCAATCCTGGCGTTTTCAATCTCCGCCCTGATCGGTGTAATCTTTGGCATTTATCCCAGCATGCGTGCGGCGGATATGGATCCAGTAGAAGCACTTAGACATGAATAGGAATCGGTGTAGGCATCCATGCCTGAACAGCAGAGTCGTAGGCGGCACCAGCCCGGCCATCCTTGGCCGGTCGTTCATCGCCAGTCGAGCATGCTCATGAATCGCGTGACAAAGTCATTCATTGCACTATTTGCGTCTGGTTTGGTTGCAGGCCAACTGTTAGCTGCTGAAGATGTGCGCTGGCAGCGCTACGACGAGTCCAGGGACCTGGCGACTCTGGCCGCGCATGAAAACGAGGGCATGCACTACATCCTGCTCAATTCCAAGGTGTTGGACAAGAATACCTTGTGGGAGGGATTTGCAGATGAACTCAATAGCTTCGGGGCAGCACGTTATCAGGAACTGAAACCTTTGATTCTGGAAGCCGGTATTGCTGAATTGCAGGCTGCGGTGGCAGTTGGGGATTTGAGTTATGAAGAACTCACCACCTTTTATCTCTATCGAATTCGTGACATTGAGAGTGATGACGGTGCGTACCTGAATGGCTTGATCGCACTAAATCCACAAGCCATCGAGCGGGCCCGTGAACTTGATCGTGCCAGGGCCAGCGCGCTGGAAATGGATCGCGATCCAATCTATGGCATACCTGTCTTGCTTAAGGACAATGTCAATGCGGAAGGCATGGCCACTACCGCCGGTGCGATAGCACTGCAAAACAATTTCACCGGTGATGCGTTTATTACAGAACGTCTAAAGGAGAAAGGCGCGATCATCCTCGGTAAAGCCAATCTCAGTGAATGGGCTTACTTCTTCTGCGACGATTGTCCATCGGGTTACAGTGCCATGGGTGGTCAGACGCTCAATCCCTACGGGCGTTTTGAGTTTAATACTGGCGGATCCAGTGCGGGCAGCGGTGCAACGATTGCAGCCAACTATGCCGCAGTCGCGGTGGGATCAGAAACTTCAGGATCGATTCTTTCACCCTCCAGTGCCAATTCCCTGGTGGGTCTCAAGCCATCCACTGGAAGTCTCAGTCGCAGTGGTGTTGTGCCAATATCAGCAAGTCTGGACACCGCTGGCCCCATGACCCGATCTGTAGCCGATGCCGTGATTTTGTTCAACGCCATGACTGGCTACGATCAAGCTGATACCGCGATGCCACTGTTGAGTGAAGACATGTCTCTCATCTATCGTGAAGTTGAGTTCGATGGCAAACGGCTCGGTGCTCTGGATATCTTTGCAGACAACAGTTTCTATACTGATGCTCTGCGACTGCTGGGTGAAAACGGCGCCGCCATTGTGGATGTGGTCATGCCAGAATACGATCGGGAAGGTTTTGGAGAGTTGCTGGGCGTTGAGATGGTAAGAGACCTGGCGCTATATCTTGAACATCATGCCGCTGACGGGGTGATGATTGATTCAGTTTATTCACTACGGGCATTCAATCTTGCTGATATGGATGCCCGAGCGCCTTATGGTCAGGCAGAAGTTGATCGTATGGTGGAGTTGAATTATACCGCCGAGGAAATGGAGGCATTGCGAGCGCGCTTACAGAATGGGGCGCGGGCTGCTATGGAAGAGTTGTTTGAGAATAACAATCTCGATGTATTGCTCTCGGTTAACAACAACTCTGCAGGGTTTGCTGCGCTGGCTAACTATCCAGCTTTAACAATCCCGATGGGGTATCAGGAAGACGGTCGTCCCGTAGGACTGACTCTGATCGCACCGTCATTTAGTGAGCAATTGTTAATCGATGTTGGTGCCAAATTTGAAGCACTCACCAACGCCAGACGTATCCCGGCAGGCTACCAATAGTTTTCGGTCGTGATATGACCAGGTGTGCGGCGCCGGTTCTTGCTGAAGCCTCGGGTCTTTAACAATTTGGTTACGTCTTTAACCATGTCGGGATTTCCACAGAGCATGAAATGTGAATGCTCTGTATTCATCTCCAGGTTCACTGCCGCTTCCAGCGCGCCGTTTTCAATCGAAGCCGGAATTCTGCCTGGTAGTGTCTCGGGCACGTCCTCTCGGCTGACAAAGGCCTGAAAACGAAAGCGATCACCATAACGGTTTTTGACGGCATCGATTAACTCCAGGTAACGCAAATCTGCCTCGGTGCGAACGGCATAGACCAAAGCGATAGTTTCGAATCGCTGCCAGGGCTCTTCGGTGTTCAGTATTGAAAAGAAAGGTGCAACGCCGGTTCCTGTTCCCAGCATCCACATGTCACGCGCAGGTGGGATTTCTTCCAGTACGAAAAAGCCATTAGACTGCTTTTTAACCCAGACTTTGTCACCTGCTTCGAGTTTAACCAGTGCGTTGCTCAACACACCACCAGTGGCAGTGTAGAAGAAATATTCCAGAGGACTTTGGCCAGGTGAACTCAAATGGGAGTAGGGTCTGGCAACCCGCTCACCATCGATATCCAGGGCCAGGCTGGTAAATTGGCCAGCTTTATAGTCTGCAATATCAGCATCTATCTTCAAAGTGAACAAATTTTCAGTCCAATGAATGTTTTCCGCTATTGTTCCTTCGACCCACTCTGCCATTGATTCTGCCTGTTAGTACTGCCTGATCGGACTGGAACTATGGTATGAATTTCTATAGTCTGCGATCAAGTAAGTTATGCCTTCGATCGAGAAAGCGTAACGTATTCACCCTTCGATAGATTAAGCGTAGCGGAATCTCGAACGGTTACTGAAGTCGAGATCTGTCAAGACCCAGCTAGAGTACTTTTAGGATCTAGAATTAAAAGAAGAGTTAGGAGCAGCTGTGGGATTTAGTTGGTTTGAGATAGCGTTGTGGAAGCGCATTCTGAGCGCCATGGTAGTGGGCGCGCTGGTTGGTGCTGTATGGGGCCCTGGAGCAGAAAGCATTGGCTGGATCGGTGACCTGTTTATTCGCCTGATCTTTATGATTGTGGTGCCGCTGGTGTTTGTCACCATTGTCTCTGGCGTGGTGTCCATGGGCGATCCATCAAAACTGGGATCGCTTGGTGCCAAAACAATCATCCTTTACATGCTCACTACCCTGGTGGCGATCACCATCGGTTTGTTTCTGGCTGCAGTGCTGCAACCTGGCGATGGTGTTGATCTGAGTGACGCGCCGCCACAGGTCATGGCGGAGGCTACACCAATCACCGAACGACTGATGTCTATTGTGCCGGAAAATCCCATAGGTGCATTGGCAGAAGGCGATATTCTAGCCACTATCTTTTTTGCCATCCTGTTAGGCGTTGGTGTGTTAGCGGTGGGGGACCGAGCCAAGCCCGTTGCAGATTTCATGGATGCCTCCAGCGAAGTCGTACTCAAGATTACTCACTGGATAATGGAAGTAGCACCCTTCGGTGTATTTGCGCTGATCGCCAGGGTGACTGGGGCTCAAGGATTTGAAGTGTTGCTCAACGCAGTAACTCTCGCAGTTACAGTGCTTCTTGCCTGTGTCCTCCATCTGATTATCATGCACGGCGCGATCATCATGCGCTTCATGCTCAAACTGTCACCGGTGATGTTCTTCCGCGGTGTAAGAGATGCCATGTTGGTTGCCTTTTCTACATCATCCAGTGCGGCTACGCTGCCGGTTTCCATGTCTGTCGCGGAAGAAAACCTGGGTGTTAAACCTATCATTGCTTCTACGGTGTTGCCCCTGGGCGCGACTATCAACATGGATGGGACGGCGCTTTACGTGGGTATCGTTTCCGTGTTTGCTGCCCAGGCTTTTGGTATCGATCTTACGCTGGCCGATTATCTGTTGATGGCGGGTACTACTACTTTGGTCTCCGTCGGCACAGCGGCCGTTCCAAGTGCCTCACTCTTCCTCATGTCTGCAGTGATGGATACCATTGGCATGTCCCCAGATCAGATAGCTGTCACGGTTGGATTTATATTTATCATCGACCGGCCCCTGGATATGCTACGTACTTCCATCAATATCGCGGGTGATCTTGCGGTTTCGACAGCTGTAGCGAATTGGGAAAGAGAGTTCGATCGCGAGATCTTCGATAAACCTCTGAAGTACTAATCTGCTTTCGCGTCGACGAAGGCTAGTTGTCGGGGTCTTCGACACTGATGATCTGAAAGGAAGAGCTCTGACCCTGGCTACCCTGGGCGTCTGGGTTGCTGCTGCCGCGAAATATCACACCGCTATTAGCAGACCCACTGCTCAATGTAATGGCCTGGGTTTGGAATACTCCGTTCAGTCGCTGCTCTTCTCGAAAATCGTCGTAGACCGCTAACTCATCTTCGCTGAGCAGAAAACTTAAGGCATCCCGTTGTGCATCCGGGCTGTTCATAGTGATTAATTGTTCTCTAAAGTTGTCGACACTGTCCGGATCGTTTCTGATCTCTTCCAAGACTTGCATACGGCGCTGATTTTGCTCATCAATAATGTTGCCAAGCCCGTCGATAAGCACTTCCATGCGAGACTCATCTACAGTCAATCTTTGTAGAAAACCACCATAGGTGCCTTGCAGTGTCATGAGTTGCCCCAGTTCCTGGGGATCGAGGTCGATGAGCTGTTTCACCAGCTCGGTGCGAGAAAGGCTCTGTTGAGGACTTTGCTGCAACTCCAGTAGCAGTCGTTCACGAATTTGCTGTTCAAGCACGATGATTTCGGGATCAATCTGCTCCTGAGCAGTTGCCAGTTCAGATTGCAAAGAATCGATTCGATTGCGACTCGTGGAGAGCTCCCGACGCAGTTCGTTTAGCTGTGTTTCGTAGTCCACTTGCGAACTACCCTGGTCTTCCAGTTCAGCCTGCAAGTCTGAGACATAGCGCTCCAGTGTGGCCAGTTGCTCATGTTGATTGCTCGCGCTGAGCCACTGGGAGAGAGCGAAGCCTGCGAGGCCCAGAATCACAATGCTGGTAATGACGAATTGGTTCTTTGCCATGATCTATTCTGGTTACCTTGAGCGAGAATTGTAGCAGCAGTCACAGGTTGGTGGGGTGATCAGTTGTCCATTAATCGTCCGGAACCGACTAAAAAGAATATGTCAGGGTTGCGCTAAGTCGCAGATCCTCATCGAAAACCACCAGTGGCGAAGCTATCGAAGAATGAATACTGATGATCTGACTGTTAACTGCCCAATTGTCATTGAGCGTGAAATCGATTCCCAGGACAGCGAACAGAGATTCTGCTTCCAGATCGCCTTGTAACGTTGATGAGAGCACTAAATCCCCGTTACGCAAGCTATTGCTGTAACGTACCAGCCAGCTGCCGAAAATGTCATCATTAGCTGGGGTCTGACCGGGAGGCAGACCTTCCTCGGGGTCGAGTATTTGCTGGGCCTGAATACCTAGACTCATATTTTGATCGTTGTCGATGGCGTATTCGAAGCCGAAGGAAGTACCAATTTGATCTTTGCGCAGATTCACCGGAGTGGACAGCGTATTGGCGCCGGGAAAGGCGAAGCTATTGGCGAGAATGTTATGACTGTATGCCAGATCAAAATTGAGTAAAAGCTTGCCAATCGCCCGATTAGCACTGAAGCCAAGTAGCAGGAAATCATTAATGTCAGGCTGCCCATCTGTTGATCCGGGTTCCGGAGGGTCATAACGCAGTTGATTTTCGTAAAGGTAGGCGGCCATGAAGGCGATGTCGCTGCCTTCAAAAGACTTTTTCCATTGAGTACCTGCTTCAAACAGCATTTTTTCACTGCGATTGTAGTCCGGCAGGTTGAAACCGGGATCAAAAAACAGGGGGCTTCCCCGCACCGGCGATGGATTGAACTCCGGATAGAGGTTTATGAAGGTGGAAAAACTGCTGCTGTTATCGTCACCAAAGTAATCCCAAATCAGCATCGGTTGATTTAGTCGTGCATCTTCGATATCGATGATGGTGAAGTCACGGAATTCGATGTGATTGATGATATCTAACACTGAGTTGCCGACAGTTTCTCCCCAGACGATGGTCTGGTTACCGAACTTGAAACTGTGTGCGCCGCTACTGTACTGCACGAACAATTCATTGATCTGGCTTTCTGTGTGGCTGTCGATTTCGGTGTTTTCCGCCATGTAGTCCTGATCCCAGTACACCCGATACCAGCCGCTGGCCTGCAGTAGCCAACCTGGTGCAAAAGCATTCTGGTAACGGATATTGAACTGCAGGCGATTGTTTTCTATGTCCGCCTCTCTGGGCAGGGAGCCCAGTTCACCGAAATCAATCACATGGTCGTTTACCTGCCCGGAAATCTGCTGACTGATGCGTACGGTGAAATCATCCAGCCAGGATTCTTCGACTGTAGCGTCCTCATCAAACGCCCCGGCGAAAATATCATCGTCGAAACTGAAATCCACATCCGGATCGAAAGTGACA
>JANQJM010000034.1 GCA_028281635.1 Pseudomonadales bacterium
CTTCATCGAAGGCTATCTCTGCCGACTGATTCCAATGCCATGTGTCTTCGAACGCCTCAATCTGCGCTTCACTCTCTTCACCGGTCGGCGACCGGAACAGCACGTTATAGGTGGCGTTCGAATTGAACGGCGGATCGAGGTAGATCAGGTCAACACTCTCGGTGGCGATGCTATCGCGAAGGACCTGGAGGTTATCGCCGTAGTAAAGAGCCTTCATCGTCCGATTCCGGTCAACGGGTGGTGGCGGTGATCCTAGACGATTGTCCATCGAGTCGGCTCGACCTGAACCCTACCAGCAGTGGAAACGCATGGCGCAGATGGATCACTCACACTAAGATCCGATTATGTGTGCAGGGCAACAGTTCTTCAACCTGTCGCATAAGCGTATTGAGGTACAAGCGGGAAGTCCGATGGCGACCATTCGCGATCCAGTTCTATTCAGCAAGCACTTCGACGTGGACCCTGCCCGGCTAGCTAAGCTGGGGGTGCTAGACCCCATGCTCAACGCTGACACCAAGCTATTCATCGATCCGCTGTTGCTTCGAGAAAGCAGGCATCCAGAGATCAGTGCCGATGCGGTGGCTTGCTTTGATCAGTATTTCGGTAAAGTGATCACTTTGCTGCAACACTCCAGCGTGCCAGGTGATGTGGCGTGGCGGAATGCAGACCGTCTCTTCAACTTCCGTGAAGTCATAGAAACCTGCATCGGTTATGGCGGCAGTACCATACATGGCAGTGCTATAGGGCCAACACTTCGGGCCAGGCTGATGAATACGGCCAAAGAGATTGTAGAACTAGGAGTGGACAATCCAGAGTTGTTTGTATTGCTCGGCCTTCTAGAGGACGACATTGGTGCTGACAGAATCAGCGACATGACCACTACAGCCATTCTGCCAGCTCTACTGAAATTCAATGAGGTTGTGCTGGCCGACCTTGATGTCCCCACTGAGCGATTCACGTTCAAGACTGTTTCCACAGCGCTGCCCCGAAATCCGTGTGAATCACGACGAACAGGGATCATATTGCTGCCAACGGACATCTTGCGGGACTTACCAATCGCACATGATTGGCATGATGTTGCTGACGCTGCTGACAAGAACCAGGAGCTACGCGATAGGGTCAATGAGAGAATCGGCGATATCTGGGCGATCAAAACAAGGGAAGACAAAGCGCAGGCCCGAATTGCCGCACTGAGAAGCAAGCAAGCATTTGAAACACTTATGGCGGCCGTCGGCGTCGCGGACAAGAAAGCATATGATGCAGTTGCTGATCCCCTTGGTCACTATCTGTGGCGCGATGTGTCGGCAACCATCGCCACGAAGTTTCCATTCCCGATTCGTCAGCCGACAGCGAAAAACCTTGATGAACTGGAACGGGTAGTTGAGCAGATTGTGGCTCACTTCCAAGATCTTATAGAGAAGAACGGCCTCTGGTATCTGCTATGGCACAACGGTAAAGCCAGACATGAGAAAGCAGCACAGCGTCTATTCTTCGGGATTGCAGATGCCTACTGCAAGGCCAACAATCTGGACATTAGCCCTGAAACGGATAGCGGGGCAGGACCAGTAGATTTCAAGTTTTCGTCAGGATATGACGCCCGCGTTCTCGTGGAGATCAAGCTTTCAACAGGAAAAGTAGTCTCCGGTTATAGGACCCAATTGGAAGTTTATAAGGATGCCGAGAAAACCATGCGGGCATTCTATCTGGTTGTCGATGTAGGTGGCATGGGTGAAAAGTTGGAGAAGATCTTTGATATCAGGAATGCCTGGGTGTCGAGCGGGCTACGAGCATCAAGGATCGAAGTTGTTGATGGCGAGATGAAGCCGTCGGCGAGCAAGCGCTAACCGCTTCAGTACCCTCCTGGAAAAGAAATGTATGTACAAGATGTATGTAGTGAAAGAGGCTGATAACCCCCAGAATACCTAGGTTTCAACGCGCTAGCCGTGGTCAGATTTCACCTCCCCTAGGGGACGCCAGACTTTCTTCCTCTCACACCTCAGGTACTGTCGCATGACCGTCCAGGTGGGGCCGCGTCGTGCGGCCTAACCTGAGCCTTCG
>JANQJM010000067.1 GCA_028281635.1 Pseudomonadales bacterium
ACAGAAGGCATAGCCCCTGAACGCGCTGGAAGACAATAAGCGTTGGAAAGTAGCCAGCATTGAACCGATGCCTTCGAAAGCTACTGGTGACCTTAGAGTTTCTGGCAGCGACATGCTAAGCACCAAAAGAATAAGGGCAGAACAACTCGCGATAACGACAAACACTGATTCCCAACCAAAGCGCTGCATTAATTCTCCGCCTAACGCGGGTGACAGCATGGGTATAACCACCATCACCATGACTAAGGTAGCAATGACTCGAGCTGCTTCTTCAGCTCCGTAGATATCTCGGACTATGGCACGGGCTAGCACCAGACCTACTGCGCCCCCGAAGGCTTGCACAAAGCGTCCCGCGATCAGGAAGCCAATAGAATCGGCGTAGTAGCAGAATAGTGAGCCGGTAAACGTTATTGTCAGTCCCAGCATCATGATAGGTTTGCGTCCAAACTTGTCTGACAATGGGCCGTAGAAAAGCGTGCCCAGGGCAATCGCAAGCATGGAAAGGCTCAGGGTTAACTGAGCGACGTCGTTGCTTACTTCGAAAGAATCGGCTATCACCGGCAGAGCTGGCAACAGAATTTGCATGGCGGCGGGCCCCATGGCGGAGGTTGCAGCCAGCAACACGATTAGCCTCTTAGGCAGTTTGTTAAGTCGAGTCAAACCAAATACTCAAGTTGAGTAGCGAAAGTTACAGAGTGTGAGTCAAGGGCCGGTTGGCCTCAGAGACTTAGCGCGCTAGAAATGCGTCCCTGCTGCGCAGTGGGTTGGCAGTAGATTGAGAGTTCAGATAAACACTGGAACCCAGCAATATTGAGCGTTGCGCCTTGCTTATGTCGTAGCCAAGACCGAAGGTGTTGTTATGGAATCCATCCACCAGGTCTTTGGCAAGAGCAACGCTGCCAGCATTTTCGACGTCTGACAAATTGTAGCACGAAAGGGCGGTGCCTGTTGGCGATCTAAGGCAGGCTGATAATGCCGGGTTGCTCCGAACTTCCAAAACGAAGCCATTTGCACCATCGAAGCCGCTGGTGAAAAATCTCGGTGAGTTCTGCAAATACTCGATGGCTTCCGCTGCCACGGCTGAATTGTCAGATGCAAAAGTGATTGGCAATGCAAGCCCGAGCCGCCGAATAATACTTGGATCTTGCGTGTAGGCTTGTTGATAGAATTCCAGAGCCTGCACATTATCGCCTATGACCCACATGGCCTTGCCCATGTTAGCGGCTACCCTGGCACGTAGAAGAACTTCAGCGGCGGGTAGCAAGTTCAGTGCATCGCGACCGGAACTGATCACTTCCGAGAAATCTCCATCGACTGCGTTGATTTCAGTCAGGTAGGCATAGAAATAACCCTCGTTTAACTGAAAGGCACCATTAGCTCTTGCCTGTTCCAGCACTTCAGACATCACACCAGTACCGATTAGGTGCACCAGATCTGGTTCAACCCATTCGGGAATATGAACATCAAGCGGAGCATAAGGTCTAAGTCGATTTTGCAGAACATCGAAGCTCGCAAAGAGAGAGGCTGCTCTCCTTTCGGAGCGCCAGGCTTGTAAACCAAGCTTAGTCGTTTGCAGTCGGTGGCGCATTGCCTCTGACCAATTCATGGTTGCGCGCAGTTCTTTTTGGATTTCCAGCTCTGCTCTAAGGGATGCCATGTTCAGCAATGCCGCAAATGCATCTTTTTGTGCATCGTCGGCACTGTAGGATCCATTGCGATCAGGCTGATTCAAGGCAGTCTGGGCAAGTCTCACCGCATCTTCAGCATAGCCCGCTATCATCAGAAAACTGGCACTAACCAAGAAATGTTCTGCGCGGTTCATAACACTTACTAGAGGTTCTTGTTGTCCTCGCCACACCATCATTCGATCTAATGCGTCTCGAGCATCATCGAACCGACCCTGGTTAAGAGTTAGATAGAGCTTGTAGATCCAAGGGTCCGCTACGCTATCAGGATTAAGGTAACGCGTAGCACGGTCCAGATAGTCTTCGGCGACATCCATTTGTAACAAACTGAGCGCAACTTCTGATGCGTTAGTGAGATAGACCGTATCGAAATCGTTGGAGCGACTTGCAATGTCTTCGTCCTCGCTTATGGCTCGATCACAGGCACTGGTACTTTCAATAGGTGCCAGAGAAGCAAGCTCGGCGGCGCAAAGTGTGTTCCAGGCACGAGCGCGGGCACGCTCGTCCTCAGAAGTCTGTAGCACCCGATTGGCGCTGGTTCTAGCCGCCCCATACTGTTTCAGTTTGATGAGTGGCCAGCCCCGGAATGATTCCACGTCCTGGCCATAGATCGCTTCAAGTTTGTCCAGATATTCCAGTGATTTCAGTTGGTCTCCCATGAGCTGGTGTACATAGCTGAGTTGACTGACGGTCAAGTAATGCCACTGGACATTGCCCGATTCAAAGGCTTGTTCCATGGTGGTAAAGGGGGTTAGTTCTTCGGCGCGGTTTAGATGGAATAATGCTCTTGGCATATTACCTTCTACTGTCAGCAGTACCTCGGCAAGCGCGAATTGAGCAGCCGGAGAGTCGGGTTCGGCTCGCACCCATTGTTCACTGAGTTCTCTGGCCTTGACGTTTTCCTTCAGGTTTAAAGCGTCACATACGGCAAGAGCACGAAAATCGCTGATGTCGCTGAAGCCAAAGCAAAGAGGGAGCCGCTGTTCTGGTAACTCGAGCTCATCAAGGTCGATGGGCAGATCGTCCTGAGCAAAAACAATCCCGCTTATCCAGGTCCAACTCCAACAACAAAAGAGAAATTTGACGAGGGGTTTCATCACACTGGTCTCTCGTTTACGCGAGCGTACTTCTTGCCAGATTTTCCATGGGCTCCTGCATATTCTCGATTAGAATCTTCTCAGCGTTTGCAACACCGGGAGCTAACTCTATACGGTGACCGAGAACCCGAGGTAGCAACAATTCAATATCGGTAGCGCTTACAAAGTCTCGCCCCTTAAGTGCAGCCGCTACTTGTAAGGCCGGTAACAATAAGACCATGCTGCGTGTGGAATTGCCCTGCAGCACGCGATCATCACTGCGCAAATTACGCGATATGTCGACCAGAGTTTCCATAATACGCGGGCTGATATTCACCTGCTCGTCGATCACTCTGCGGGCGAACAGCACATCGGAGCGAGAAACCTGAGTCAATGTCTCTGTTTCTCGACGTTGCTTATAGGTCTCTAACACGCTCAGTTCTGCTTCGCGGTCGATATGTTCCATCGTTATCTTGAATAGAAATCGATCAAGCTGAGGCGTCGGTAGCGGATAGGTGCCAACCAGATCTAAGGGATTCTGGGTGGCAATAACAAAAAACAGATCATCGAGAGGATAGGTTACGTTGTCGACGGTTACCTGTTTTTCCCCCATCGCTTCCAGCATGGCGGATTGAACCTTTGGGGAAGTTCTGTTGATTTCATCAGCCAGAACTACATGGGCGAACAGAGGTCCGTGTCGAAAGTGGAAAGCATTGCTGTTGCTGTCGAAAACTGGCACACCGGTGACATCTGAAGGCAGTAAATCAGGAGTAAACTGAATGCGCCGAAACGGAACGATTGAGTTGTCTACATTCTGATCGTTATCGCCATGCTGAATGGCTTCTCCCAGAGCTTTTGCTAAAGTGGTTTTTCCCGATCCCGGAAAATCCTCCAACAACACATGGCCATCGGCTACCAGGGCAATAATGACCAGCTCGATGACATCATCGCGCCCCAGCACTTGTTGTTGCACCGTATTGGCAAGAGTGTTGAGTGTGTCCGTGGCTTGCTGCAGTTGGGATTGATTCTCAGCTGAAGCTGTGGATTCCGATGTTGAATCCATCACTGCGCTAAGAGCTGGGTTTTCAGAAGTCATTCATTACTCCATAAGTTGTGGCAGAGTGCCTTCCTTGCTATCTGCTAAACAGCCAGGAGAATGGGTTGAGGAAGGCCAGGGTACGCTTCCAGGCTTTCGTGTTGGCAGCGATTTCATCATTTATGCTCGCTCTTTGCTTAGACCACCAATCTGTTTGTGGAGGGTTTGCCTGGGGCGTGCTGAGGGCAGCTGCCAAGTGAGCATTCGTCATCGAGCTTAGGGAAGGCACCGAAGCAGTAAGTCGGTCCGCGAAGTCTTCTCTGCTTTCAGCGTAATGTCTGGTAATTCCGACTGCCGATAGTCGGTCCAGTGCGGCGCGATAGCTCAGTTTGTGTTGTTGTTCCGGTGAGCCAATGGCCGGAGCGAGTAGTCGATAGCCTTTGATGGCATACCCAAGAATGATAGCTCCCAATACTATGGCATATAGCGCGTTAAGTAATCCTTGAAAGCTAAATGCACTGCTCTGTTGAGCCGACATGAAGTCTTCGAATGATGCGTCATCTCTAAGCATGTCGCCCAGCAGCTGCTGCAGTTCATTCTGCGGATCAGTTGTCATATCCACCAGGGTTTGTTGTGGGGCGGGATCTACAATTACCCATCCGATGTCCTTGAAGTAGATTTCGGGCCAGGCATGTCCGTGTACAGCCTGCACTAGTAAAGCTGATCCACCCGCTCGATTACTGGCAGGCACTGAATAGCCAATTCCTACCCTGGCTGGTATGCCCAGACTGCGATACATGTAGGTCGCTGCAAATGCAAAGTGCATGCAGTAACCAGTAAGGTCACCAAACAAGAAAGAAGCTGCTGGATCCACCTCATAAGCATGCTCGTTTTTCAGGCTGTAAATGCCGTTTTCATCTAGATAGCTCTTTATGGCCCAGGCCTTGGCAAAGGGATCATCGGCGTATTCAGGTCTCAGGTTGGCGATTAGCGATTCTGCCAGCTCCTGATAGCGAGGGTCGTCAGGCAGCGTCAGATATTCTTCCCATACTTCAGTTGACCATTCTTCCCGACCCAATTCTCTACCCAGCAAGTACTCGAAATCGTACTCGGGAGCCAATGAGTAAGCATCATAAGTCCGTTTGAATCTGAGGTTGTTGGGATTGGCGACATTTTCATAGCCTACTGGACTTACCAGTCCGAATGGATTGCGGTGAGGAACCAACATGCCAATAGAAGTGCGGACAGGAACTAGCTGATCCTCTGCTTCCGGTAACACTGCTGCCTCGACTTCAGTGCTGGTGAACTGTTCAATTAGATCCCGATCCATGTCGTTGCGTGAAGTGTAGTCCAACATAACGCCATTGAACTGGGAATAAGCAGACTCCCTGAAATAGTATGAACCATTTAGTGGTTCATAGTCGTCGCGGAATACAACCACTGCCACGGGTGCTTCCTTGTCTTCAGCCGTGTTCTCGCCGTCGCGAAAGGGGTTTTCTTGTTGGCGCGATCCGTTGGCTTGTTCTTGGCCAGTTAATCCAAGATCGTTTGTTAGATTCGGAGTAGGAAGGCCAAACAACCTTATGTATCCGACCAATGAAAAACAAAGCAAACCCAAGACTACAAAGTGGTAGGGCAAGCGCTTTTGGTTGTTTTCCATCATTAGTAGTGCAGCGAGGGCGAGTACTGCACCACAGCCAAAGGCCATCAGAATACTTGCTGGATCGATACCCCGAATTAATGCGAAGTCACCGATGAAAAATGGACGATGGATCATGCCATTGCGATGGGCTGCCAAGGTCACAATGAACGCTGCCGCAACGAAGACGATTTCAATCACTGCGCCATAGCTGGTGCGATGCGCCAATACTCGAAGGCTGCTGGTAATGGCAAAGCTGAGACTCAACCAGGCAACAAATTCGCTGCTGTTGAAGGCTGTCATGGGAGACAGCATATTGGCGAGCATCGAGCTATCAACCAGGGCTGCTGCAATCAACACACCGAGCAAAGCAATTGCAAAAAACGCAGCCAGTAAGGAATAGGTTTGTAGATACCTCAGGGGTGATCGGTGCAGGCTTGAGTCAATTAGGGCGCAAGCCACTACGCAGCCGAGAACCGCGGCAACTGAACCGCTTAAGACTGTCAAGCTGAGGCTCAATGCCCAAAAACCAGAGGCAATGATGAATGCCCTAAGACTGGTAGGGAGAAAGTGCTGCTTGGTATGTGCGAATCGAATAGTCATTGCTTAACTGAGATTATCGCTTACATTGCTGCTTCGTTGATCCTACAAACGTCGAACGGAGTCGAAATATCTACACTTTACGTAAGTAACGGTCAAAACTGTTGCCGGTCTTCCTGTCCACAATCAGCGTGGATTCTACAAGTTGGCCAATTTCGGTCAATAAGTGCTGAATCTTGCTCAAACCAGTATTTTCTGTAGAGCCATCATCCATTCTCTCTGGTGCAATGAACAGCAATCTCTGCCACAGCTTTTGCGGTGCTTCGCGCTCCATGCCATCAGTAGCCAATACGATTGAAAACTGACCGGAATGGCGGCCAATAGTATTCTTGAGTTGAGCAAGCCAGGGGGCCTGCTCAGCAGCTGCGAATACTATGCAATGTGCGCCTTGTCCGTTGCTGAGCTGCAGAAACTGGTCCAGACCATAAACCAAAGCTTGCCCCAAGGCTCTTGACCGCGCTACAGCTTGCAGGGCTGCGGGAAGATTGGTGCTGACTTCACTGGTACCGTCTGCGCCGAATTGCCAGTCTTCTCCCAATGCCCCAGACTCAAGGGCGATTCTGGCGACTGCTGCGGCTGCTTCATCATTTTGACTACTAAGCAAATAAGCAACTGTACGATTACTATGAAACACACTGTTTTCGGGTAAGCGAACATTGAGCTGCCGGTTTCTGGCAAAAACTTTCCACATGATGTTCTTGACCGAATCCCCAGGAGCATAGGGGCGGATTTCCATTCGGTCACCTTCCGGTTCGCCACTTGGATTGGGGATCCCGTCTTCGGCGGTCAACGAACGCAGCAGAGGGAGTTGCTTTACCGAATTGGTTTGAGGGAGCGCCATCAGCTCACAATCTTGTTTCTGAAACCACGAAAAACGACAGAACCCAAGCACATCAGACACTGAAAACTGCCTGACAACGTAGCTACTAAGACAACGTTTTTGAGGAATAATCTCCTCCCGCATGAACTTTCCTTCGACGATGTCGGCTCTGGTTGAGACAAAGTCCGGGTAGGTGATTTTCCAGTTCAATCGAACCAGTGGCAAAAACGTGGGACTTGGAAGCTTGAAACCAGTCTCGTTGGGGAAACCTGCTTCTACTTTAACTTGAGCTGGTGTGGTTGCAGCAGCGGCATGATCTCGTCGAATCTTTCTTTGCAACAATACACCAACGATGACGGTATTGAATAAACAAAACACCAAAATCGCCAAGGCACAGATCGCCAGTGCAAATACCACCAGGTCCATGGCCCCATAGGCAAAAACATTGAGTGCGGTGGCTGCGACAATCAGGGTGATACAACCTTGGACTGTAAGGGGAAACAGCCCGAGTAATGCTTGCCAAATTTCTCTGCCTTTTGTTCGCACGTTAACAGTCATGGAGTGGGTGGAACCGGAGTGAATAATACTCAGGCGGCATTGTTACATGGCTATTGAGCACTAACAATTCGCAAGAGCTAAGTTATTGAAATTTTAGCGTAAAATTCAAAAATAAGGAGGTTTTCTGGACTAGCGGGTCGTGACAACCACCTCGGAACGTACCGAGTTGGCGATAAAGCAAAGTTCGTGAGCGCGGTGGTGCAGAGATTCAATCTGCTCTGTTGTGGGTTTATTGCTGAGGTCAAACACGACCTGCGGATTAAGTTCGATCTTTGTCATTGCGAGTTTGGAATCAGAATTTTTGCTCATCAGTCCAATGGCTTCGTCACTGTAAGAATCCACCACAAAACCATCTTGGGCCGCAAGGTCGAGAAAGAAGAGCATGTGACAGGATGACAGCGCTGCGATAAACGCCTCTTCAGGGTCTACGTATTCTGGTTTAGAAAAGGGTTCAGGCACAATATGAGGGGAGGCGGAAGCGTTTACAACAGTGCCGCCATCGAACTTCCAGCAGTGTGCCCTGGAATAATTTCCGTTGGAGAAACCAGCGCCATCTCTTTGCCAGCGTATAGTGGCCGAATAGTTAGACATGGCGCTTCAGTTAACGATTCGCTCGATTTTCAATGAGTTGATCCACTACCGCAGGATCTGCCAGTGTTGTCGTGTCACCGAGGTTTTCCAATTCGTTGGCGGCAATCTTGCGCAGTATTCTTCGCATGATCTTACCGGACCTGGTTTTAGGCAGGCCCGGTGCGAACTGAATGATTTCTGGTTTAGCGAATGATCCAATCTCTTTGGCGACAAATTGCACTAACTCCGTGCGCAATGCTTCTGAGTCAGCGATGCCAGTCATCAGAGTGACATAGGCGTAGATTCCCTGACCTTTGATGTCGTGGGGATAGCCTACGACGGCTGCTTCAGCCACGGCATCATGCAAGACAAGAGCGCTCTCGATTTCTGCAGTTCCCAATCTGTGACCAGAAACATTGATCACATCGTCCACGCGTCCAGTTATCCAGTAGTATCCATCGCCATCTCGTCTTGCGCTGTCGCCGGTCAGGTAGTATCCAGGGTAGGTAGCGAAGTAGGTGTTCAGGCAGCGCTCGTGGTCGCCGTAGACCGTGCGTATTTGGCTGGGCCAACTCTGGCTAATCACCAAATTGCCTTCTGCCGCACCTTCCAACACATTACCGTCAGCATCCAGCAACGCCAGTTTTACCCCGAAGAAGGGTTTGGTAGCAGATCCTGGTTTTAGATCAGTCACACCAGGAATTGGAGTAATCATGATGGCTCCAGTTTCTGTTTGCCACCAGGTGTCCACTATGGGGCAACGACTGTCGCCAACCACCTGGTAATACCACTCCCAGGCCTCCGGGTTTATGGGTTCGCCTACCGAGCCCAGCAATCTCAGTGAGCTGCGCGACGTTCGCTTGACTGGCTCATCACCACCGGACATCAGTGCTCGAATCGCAGTAGGTGCCGTATAAAAGATATTGACCTGGTGCTTGTCTACCACTTGCCAGAAGCGTGAGGCATCCGGATAAGTTGGTACGCCTTCGAACATGAGGGTGATGGCACCATTGCAGAGTGGGCCATACACGATATAGGAGTGCCCGGTTACCCAACCCACGTCGGCCGTGCACCAGTAGATATCGCCTTCGTGATAATCGAAGACATATTTGTGGGTTATGGTAGCGCCGAGCAAATAGCCAGCAGTGGTGTGTAAGACACCTTTCGGTTTTCCGGTGGAGCCAGAGGTATATAGAATAAACAAAGGGTCTTCCGCATCCATCAGTTCCGGCGGACAATCGCTGCTTGCTGCTTCCGTAGCCTGGTGATAACAGACATCCCGATCATTGTCCCAACTGGTTTTAGCGTTGGTGCGCTTTACGACAAAGACCGAATGCACATTAGGGCAAGCTGCTAGTGCCTTATCTACATTGGCTTTGAGGGGGATGACTCGACCGCCCCGAATTCCCTCATCTGCAGTGATGACGGTCTGACAGTCAGAGTCCAAGATGCGATCTTTGATGGATTCTGGTGAAAACCCGCCAAACACCACAGAATGAATTGCTCCAATTCGGGCACAAGCCAGCATGGCATAGGCTGCCTCTGGAATCATGGGCATGTAAATGCAAACCCGATCACCTTTGCCAACGTTGCGAGCCTTGAGTGCATTCGCGAATTTGCACACTTGCTCGTGCAATTCACGATAGCTTATGTGCTTATCCTGATCAGGCTCATCTCCTTCCCAAATAATGGCTGTTTGTTCAGCTCTTTTGTCCAGATGTCTGTCAATACAGTTGTAAGATACGTTCAATTTGCCACCAGTAAACCATTCAGTTTTTGCAGAATTGAAATCGCTGTTAACGACGGATTGCCAGGGTGCATGCCAATGCAGCAGTTCACCCGCCTGTTCTGCCCAAAATTCTTCGGGTGCCTCAATCGATTGTTGATACATTGACTCGAAACGGTCATTTGAAAGGTGGGAGTGCTGTGCGGCAGCTTCCGTAACTGGATACACTTTATCTTCTGACATGGCTCTGGGTTTCGATTTGATTCCGATTAGTTGGAGAGGGTGAGTTATACGCTGTCTTCAATTACTGAGAAAGCTGATGTTTGAATCGCGAATGACTTGGAATCAGTATGCCTCAATGCAAGTGTGCCCTCAATAATTGGGTTACTGTGAATCCAGTTGAAATCTCACATTGTCTATCAGGCGGGTACTGCCAACAGTCGCTGCAGCCAAGATGGCAAAGTGTGTAGTGCAGTCAACAGCAGGCAGCAGACTATGGGCATCGCAAATAACGAAGTAGTCGGGTTGCATGCCTGGTGAGTCTAGTTCTGCTATGGCCTGGTTCTGCAGTGGACCGAACTGTCTTGCTCCTTGCTGTATTTGTGCAGCGATGGATTCAAGCACACGATTCAGGTTAGCTGCTATTTCTGTCTCCTGCGGACTCAGGTAGTTGTTGCGCGAACTCATTGCCAGTCCGCTTTCTTCTCTGGCGATCTCAACTCCAATCAGCTCAATGGGAAATGCCAGGTCGTTCACCATGCTTTCAATAATGATAAATTGTTGGTAGTCCTTAAGACCAAAACAAGCAATATCTGGTTGCACGATATTAAACAGCTTGCTGACTACTGTGGTAACACCGTCAAAGTGCCCAGGCCTGCTGACGCCGCAATAGAGCCTTGAGAGTTCCGGAACCTGAACCAAAGTCTGTGTGCTTGAGTTAGTGCCATAGAGTTCAGTTTCGCCGGGGGCGAACAGGTAGTGACAGCCCAGTTTGGTGAGCTGCTCAGTGTCGCGATCAAGGGTTCTTGGGTAGCTGGCGAGATCCTCATTGGGTCCAAACTGTAGCGGGTTGACGAAGATCGAGGTAACCACGATATCGCTGTGATCAAGTGCAGCGCTGACCAGATTCAGGTGCCCTTGATGGAGATTGCCCATGGTAGGTACCAGCCCGATTTTTTGTTGTGCCTGCCGATGTGGCAACAAGTATTGTCGCAGCTCATTGATAGTAGTGACGGTCTGCATCACGACATCAATTAAAAGTATGTTCAGTTGCTGGAAAAGATTGATCCTTTACAGCCGCAACATAGTCTCTGATCGCACCGGGAATGCCATCTTTTGAGTCTTGTAGAAAATTCTTCACGAATTTTGGCGTGATGGGGGATACTCCCAAGACGTCATGCAGCACCATAATTTGACCGGTAGTGTGCGGACCTGCTCCAATACCAATAACTGGAATTTCCAGAGTTTCCGTTACGGCTTCAGCGAGTTTACTGGGTACGCATTCAAGTAGCAGGATGTTGGCACCTGCATCCTGCAAGAGTTGCGCCTCTTCGATGATGGATTGCGCCTGATCAGTATCTCTACCCTGGACATGGAAACCGCCGATTCGATTTACCGATTGCGGAGTTAGTCCCATATGGGCGCAGACGGGGATGCCACGCTCTGCCAGTAGCCTTGTTGTGTTTTCAATCCAGGCCCCGCCCTCCAGTTTCACCACGTGAGCTCCGGCGCGCATTAGACTGGCAGCATTCTCCAGAGTCTGTGATTCTGACGCATAGCTCATGAATGGCAGGTCGGCCATGAGCAGGGCGCCGCGGTTGCCTCGCTTAACACACTGCATGTGATACACCATATCATCCATGGTCACCGGCAGCGTGCTGTCGTGGCCTTGCAAAACCATGCCCAGAGAGTCTCCAACTAATAGCACTTCCACTCCGGCGGAACTGAGAATGCCGGCAAAACAGGCATCGTAAGCGGTGAGGCAGGCAAATTTTTCACCCTGGGCTTTCATCTTGTTCAGCGTGGTTAAGGTGACATTGGTAGCTTTGGATTGGGCGCTCATCGTAGTTCGTCCTTTCGATTGCAGTGGAACCACTATCGTGATCGAGACATCAAATGGAAAGTTAAATCTTAGAGTAGTGAGGGGCCGGGGTTGTAGTAGTGCGTGCCACTGGGTATAGACAGCATGTAGTCTAACAATTGCTGGTAGTGTTCGTCATTCTCAACAAGGTCGATATCGGTGCTATTGACGATTAGTAGTTTGGATTGATTGTAGTAATGAAAAAATTCGGTATACGCCTTGTTCAGGTTTTCCAGGTAGTCCTGCTGAATTAGTTGTTCCGCGGTAATGCCTCGTTTTTGAATTCTATTCAGCAACACTTCCGTTGATGCCTGCAGGTAGATAACCAGGTCAGGGATGGGAGAATTGATGGTCAAGTGCTGATAGACGTTCAAGTAGATTTGCAATTCATCGCTGTCTAGATTGAGTTCGGCAAACAGCCTGTCTTTTTCCATCAAAAAGTCAGCTACTCGCACAGGCTCGAATAAATCATCTTGTTTTAGTTCATGCAATTGCTGTGCGCGCTGAAAAAGAAAGAACAATTGTGTAGAGAGTGCGTATTGTTGAGGGTTTTGATAGAAGCGACTAAGGAAGGGATTCTCGTCGCTTTTTTCCAATAGCGTTTCGTAATTGAACGTATCTGCTAGACGTTTGGCGAGACTGGTTTTTCCTACCCCAATAGGCCCTTCTACTGCTATGAAGCGAGGTTTCTCTCTGGACAAAACGTTATGCTCTGCTGCCACGGTTGCGGCTGTTGATTCCTGACTGGGATTTTCTTTGCCCACCGCGCTTGCGCCGGCGCCGCCTCTGGGTAGGCAAATTTCCTAGAAATTCTTCCTGCTGGTTTGTATCACTGAATTGAAAATCCGTCCACCACTGGCCACTTGCATTAAGATCTTCTCCCGCCGCCTCTCGTAACAAGAGAAAATCATAGGCAGCTCGAAACCTGGGATGGTTAATGGTACTTCTGACATTGCGCCGATTGCGATGCTCCAGCTTCCATTGCAATTCCCAGATCTCTCGACTGGCGTAGCTGATTCGCTTAGGGATTGCGGTAAAATCCAGTTGTTCGGCAATGGCTGCATTGGCCATTGATAAAAGACTGCTGCGCATTTGGCTGGGGTCAAGCTGGGCCTGTTCCTGCCGTAAGCGCAAGACAGGCCAAAGCAGCGCGGCAAAGAGAAAGTAAGGTGTAACAGATTTGTCTGCGGCGATTCGATTATCGGTATTCTCCAGCGCCAGATGAACCAGTTTTGCCGCAGGCTTGGGACAGAGTGGAAGTGCCTCAAGCGTGGGAGCGATGACATACTGTCCGAGGCCACTTTCCTGCAGCAGGGCAAAAGTCTTCACCGAGTATCCTGTTGAAAACAGTTTTAATGTCTCATCAAAGAGTCGGGCCGGAGATATTGATAACAATAGCTCCCCCAATTCTTCGATAGGAGCGGCGGTGGAGGCTTCGATGGAAAAATCCAGCTTCGCGGCAAAGCGTATGGCCCGTAGCATTCTGACCGGGTCCTCACGATAGCGAGTGGCTGGGTCTCCAATCATGCGAATTTGTTTGGCAGCAAGATCTTCCATGCCGCTGCTAAAATCCAAAACCTTAAATCCATTGGTCGTGTAATAAAGAGCATTGACAGTGAAATCCCTGCGCAATGCATCTTGATCGATACTGCCGTAGACATTGTCTCTCAGAATTAAGCCATCGCTGGAGTGTGCGGAGTCCAGCCCCTTAATCTGTCGCCGGGGTATATGGTCGCCGATTTCATTGCTCACCTCGTGGTGGGCCCTGAAGGTTGTAACCTCTATGACTTCTCGACCAAAGCGAATATGAACGATCTTGAATCGACGACCAATAATCCGAGAGTTTCGAAACAGGCGTTTTAGCTCGTCGGGCGAGGCGTCGGTGGCGATATCGAAATCCTTTGGTGACTTCCCGAGCAATAAATCTCTGACACTGCCGCCGACCAGGAAGCTAGCGAATCCGGCACTTTCAAGGCGATAGAGTACCTTCAGTGCACTGGGGGAGATGTCCTGGCGCGAGATGTTGTGGCGGTCCCTTGGAACGATATTCGCCAGTTCTGCGCCAGCTAATTCGGCTAGCTCTGGCATAGCAGCTCGAAGCCCAAGGCGCTTCGCATTGTGCTGTCTGGGACACCAGAGGGGGCGTTGATAGGGTATGAGACGGCGATAGCCATGCCTTCCTGGCAAGAAAAATTAATACACATAATTCCAGAAAGGCATGATACAACGCCATTGGGAAAAAATGGTGTTAACAGGGTTGATTTGAGGGTAATTCATAGGGGGGTGAGGTCCACCCCCCTAATGGAAGGAAAATATTATTGTTATTGCTGTTAGTTATTTACTTATTATTTTTATTAACTGGGAGCCAAACGCGGCGCCGCATAAGCAAGAGGTGGTGTACATGAGGCGTAGCAACAATTAGTTACCTACAGGCCACAACCCGACCTTTTTATTATTGGTGCACTAAATCTTCGTTCTAAAACTCAGTAATGCAATTTTTCTTATTATTGAGGCTTATTATTATTATTTATTGTTATTAGCCACTTAATAGGAGCATTTACCGTGCCAAGAATTAAATAGTCTTTAATTTCAGTAAGTTAGGATTTTAGGAATCAGTTCTTGAATGTTTCAAGGCTGAAATTTGTTACTGATATTCACTTTTTTTTGGGTAGAAGGGTAGCAGTAACAAATATTGCAGAATGGACACAACCGTCGCAAAGCCAGAGAATACGCGGGTTTTCCTTAGGCATGAGAGGGCAAAGTTGGTCCCGTGTCGGTGTAATTACAGCTAAACGGCCTGCTTTTTCTTTCTCGGTATGCCGAAGCGTTGGCGTCGTTCCCACAAGCACTTTCTGCTGATACCGAGTTTCTTGGCCAATTGGGTTTCGTTCATGGTGTCTTGATGCTCCAGAACGAAGCGCTGGAAATAGTCTTCCAGCGACAGTTCCTCGGCAGGCTCCACAGCTACTGGCGGTGCACTCTCGTCAGCCGATTGGTTGGCTTCCTGGCGCTTCGCTTCCATGTCGATTGCCAACAAATCTTCACCGATTTCATTGGTCTCGGCGAGAACTACGGCTCGTTCGATGGCATTCTCCAATTCACGTACGTTGCCAGGCCAGGGATATTCTGCGATCGCCTTGCTCGCGCCTTGCGTGAAATGCAGAAACGGAGTCTTTAAGCGCCGGCAGGTTCGCTGCAGAATTGCATCGGCCAATTCCAGTATGTCATTGCCTCGCTCACGCAATGGCGGTATTAACAAGGTCATGACATTGATTCTATAGTACAGGTCTTCCCGAAAGTGCCCATCTGCAACCAGTTGCTTCAAGTCTCTATGGGTTGCAGCCACCAGGCGCACATCCACTTTTTTCGACTGAACTGAGCCTACTTTTCGAATCTCGTTTTCTTGCAGCACACGCAGCAACCTTGCCTGGGCTTCAAGGGGCAATTCGCCAATCTCGTCAAGAAACAAGGTGCTGCCGTTGGCTGCTTCTACTAGTCCCGTACGGGTCGCAGTAGCGCCGGTAAAGGCCCCTTTTTCATGTCCAAACAACTCGGACTCAATGAGATTTTCTGGAATCGCGGCGCAATTTACCGAGATCATTTCTTCATTCTGTCGATTACTGAGGTTGTGAATAGCTCGTGCCACCAGTTCTTTGCCGGTGCCAGATTCGCCATTAATCAAGACTGTAGAGTTAGTTAAGGCAACTTTTCGAATACGCCTAAACAACTCCTGCATTTGAGGGCAACTGCCAATCATGCCTTGAATTGGCGGCTCGTCTTCTTCAGCCAGAGGTTTGCTTGGGCGATCTTCCTTGGCGTGCTCCTGCACGACCTTGGACACTGTTTCGATTATTTCGTTATGTTCGAATGGCTTGGCGATGTAGTCCACTGCACCCATTTGAATAGAATCAATCGCTGAGCGAATACTGGAATAGCTGGTCATAATGACCACAGGGGTGGAAGTCGCTTTAATCAGATCGGTGCCAGGTGCTCCTGGCAGGCGCAGGTCGCTGATGATGACATCAAAGTCATCCATGTCGAATTTTTCGAGAGACTCTTTTACTGTGCCAGCTTCGCTGACTTCATAGTTGTGTCTCTCTAGTAGTCTCTTTAGGGCACTGCGGATGACCGCCTCGTCTTCGACGACTAGTACCTGATTCATGGCTGTCATATAAGTAGCTATCCAGACTCGCGCAATTTTTCCTGCTGACTCTTACGAACCCCAGAACCTTGTGATTCATCAGAATCCTTAGAATCAATCCGTTCTTCTAAGTCATGGTGTTCGATTTCTGCGCCCGAATCTTCATGATATGACGGGAAACGGAGTACCACAGATGTTCCGGTTCCCTTCGTCTTATCGACAGGACTGATTATATCAACATCTCCTTTTAAATCCTCAACTATAGAGTACACCAGTGACAGCCCCAATCCCGTGCCTTCTCCGGCCTCTTTGGTAGTGAAAAAGGGGTCGAACACACGGTCCCGAATGGCAGTTGGAATACCGACGCCTTCATCGGTCACGGCGATTCTCACGTGTTCGCCTTGCCGACTCGCCTGCAACAAGATGCCACCGCCTGCCTGGCTGGCATCTCGAGAGTTGTTGATCAGATTGACTAAAACCTGCAAAAGTTTTTGAGAATCTCCCAATATTCGCAGACCGGGTTCACACTCAAGCTTGATATTTACCTCTTTACTCTTCTTGTCGAGAGAAACCAGAGTAAGTGCTTCATCCATACATTCCTGGACATTAAATACCTCCGATTCCAGATCTGTGACACTGCTGCCGGCATGGGCAAAATTAACCAGCGACTGCAGTATTTTTGAAGTCCGATTGGTCTGTTCGATGATTTGTTCCGACAAGTTGTTGAGTTCATCTTCCGGATATTCATCTCGAATTGTTTGTGCGAGACAGGCGATACCAGTAATCGGATTGCCGATTTCATGAGCAACGCCAGCAGCCAGTCGACCAATTGACGCCAGACGCTCACTATGGGTCAGACCGGCTTCAAGGATTTCGGTTTCTGTGATGTCTTCGATAAGGATAATTACGCCTTCGTGACTGCTGTCTTTATCGTCGTCCTTCTCAATGTATGCCTTGTGCAGATTCATTGATCGTTTTTGATCATTTAGCTGAAAATTACGTTTGTAAGAGTGGTTGGTGTCTTCTGCCAGGAAGTTGCTCAAGAGTGAGAGCCAAGGTTCTTTAATGTCGATCAGTTGAGAGCCCACGATTGCGCTGGATTCAATTCCAGTGAATTCTTCAAGCGATCGATTCCACATGACAATTTCTTCATCACTACTCAATGAACAAACTCCCAGTGGCAGGTCGAGGAGGATTTGTCGGTGATAACGCCGGAGATTATCCAAGTCAGCCGCCATGCCTGACAAATTGCTACGGTAGGCTTCGATTCGATTTTCAATGACGTTTACATCGGCAGTGCCGTGCTGAGAAACAATGGAGTAGGGTAAATAGCCATCAATGATTTCCCGGGCAATTGCCGGTCCCAACAGTCCTGACAGGTTAGCCTCAAGTCGACCGCGCAAGGATCTCAAGGATGAAGGTCGGCGGTCCTCTAAATCGATTTTTAAATCCTGCAGCGCCTGCATTACTTCGCGTTTCGCTGCACTTTCTCCCAGCGGTTTGCTCAGACTTCGAATAAACTCTTCTGGCGATTTGGCAACTAAGCCGCTGCGTTTGCGGCGCCTAATGGTGTCCAATGCACAGATTTCAGCAGAGCTTCGTTCTTCGTCTGTGCTGGTAGTTCTCAGAGAAACGAAAACGAAAAAAAGCGCATTCATGATCAAAGATAGAGCGGCAATTTCGCGCCAGTTGATAGAGACCAGTGACATGGGGCTGCTCTCTATAAACAACGGCAGTAAGAGGAATACGAACCAGATGGATACGCCTGTTAGCAAGCCGCTAATAAAGCCTTTCTTGTTTCCCTGGGGCCAGTAGAGAATGGCAACGATGCCGGGTAAAAACTGGAGACAAGCCGTGAATGCCACGGTACCGATAATTTCAATACTGGTTCGCGACTCAGGCAAATAGTGGAAAAAGAAGCCTGCCCAAATCAAGGCGGTGATTAAAATACGTCGATGCCATAGCAACCATCGGTAGATGTCCTGGTTAGCGGATGGCTGGTACAAGGGTAGTATCAAGTGGTTGAGACACATATTCGATAGTGCCAAGGTGATAACGATAATCAATCCACTGGCAGCAGACAGACCGCCGAGATAAGCCAATAAAGATAGAAAAGGCGCATCATAGGCCGCACCAATTACAACTGGGAAGTATTCAACTTGAGCAGTGCTGCCGGCCTGCAATCCAGCCCAGAGAATTGGCAGTACTGGTAAGCTCAACAACAGGAAGTAAAGAGGCAGTCCCCAGCTTGCGAATGAAAACGACGCCTCATCATTGCTCTCGTTGAAGGTCACATAGAACATGTGTGGCATAGCAACGGCTGCAGTGAAAAAGAGCAATGCCATGACGTGGAACGAAGAGAAATAATCCGTCTCCTTCAATCCTGCCAGTAACTCAGGTTGGGTCAGCAGCCATGTATCAAGCCCGCTGAAACTGCCAAAGGCGCCATAAACTGCAAACAATCCAACGGCTAGAAACGCGATAAGCTTGACCAGGGATTCAAAGGCAATGGCCATAATCAGGCCATCGTGTTTGGTTCGCCCTGTGCGTTTCGAGGTTCCAAATAGAATTGCAAACAGGGTGATCAGAATACAAAACCCAATCGCGACGGCTCCCCGTGATTCATCAGCTGCCATCATGTTGGCAGTGTCGGCCACCGCTCGAATCTGCAGCGCAACCAGAGGCGTTACTCCGATCAAAATGACAAGTGTGCTGGCCGTGCCTGCCCAGGGAGAGCGATATCGAAATGCCATCAAGTCTGCTAATGAGCTCAATTGATAGGTCTTCGTGAGTTCTAAAAGCGGTTTCAACAGCAGAGGTGAGAACAGGAAGGCCAGGGAAATACCGATGGAATGTGCGAGATAACCATAGCCATCTCTCAGTGCATTACCTATGGAGGTGTAATAGGCCCAAACTGAAGCGAAAACTCCCAATGACAAGACATACACGACGGGATTACGAACCAGGCGTTGTGGAACCCAACCTCTATCAGTCGCGTAGGCGATTCCAAACAACAGGACCAGGTAACCACTACCCAGTCCAAACAGAGTCGTTAACTCATAGTTCATCGCTGTCACGCTCCCTGTGAGCCCAGCTTGCAAATGCAACGATGAGCGCGCCAACAAAGAATGGGCGATACCAGGCGCCTTCTGCCTGATTGATCCAGTCAACACTGATCAAAAAAAGCAAATAGATGATTACGAGAAGAATTAGCAAGGATCTTGGTATGTACAAAGGCGCACCCTAACTCACTGCCTTCACAGTCATATTAGCTAACTTGGGCACGGCCTGTATATCCCAGTGTTCTATAGCCCAGGCGAGCTGCTCCGGGATACTCGCATTCTCAAGGTCTGGGCTTGGGCTCTGATTCAGTAAGCTCAGCGTGGAATAGATCAATTGCGGACCCCTGCTTGTATCTATGGGTTCAGCGAACTGTTGTTTGCTGAGTTTCTGTCCCTCCCTGTCCACCAGGATGGGGATGTGTGCATAACTTGGAGTCGGGAGGGCCAGTAGCTGTTGTAGATAGATTTGTCTCGGCGTCGAATCCAGCAAGTCGAATCCTCTTACTACCCGTGTGATACCTTGAAACGCATCATCAACAACCACGGCAAGCTGGTACGCAAACAATCCATCTTTGCGTTTTATGACAAAGTCTCCCGCATCCCTCTCTACATTCTGTTTAATTTCTCCAAAGATTAGATCACTGAAGGCAACCTCCCGAAGATCAGTTCTTACCCGTATCGCTGTGCCCTCGCTATCGAAATCGTTGCGTGCACGACAATGACCGTTGTAAACCGATCCCATGGCTTTTATCTGAGGACGGGTGCAATCGCAAGGAAAGCAAAGACTTTGCTCTTTCAGTTCATTTAATGCGAGCTGGTAATTCTCTAGTCGTGAACTTTGGTAAACCACTCTGTCATCCCAATGCAGAGACAGGGCTTCCAGCTGCTGCAGTATGGTTTCAGCGGCGCCTTTTGGTTCCCGTGGTGGATCAAGGTCCTCCATTCGCAGCAACCAACGACCGTCATTGGCTTTGGCATCGAGATAACTTGCCAGCGCAGCTACCAGAGAGCCGAAATGCAGTGGTCCGGTGGGAGAGGGTGCGAATCGTCCAACATATGACATTGGTCGCTGGGAGTTATTGGTGATTAGGGACTGAGAGAGGGCATGTCAGAGGAGTAACCAACAACACCATGATTACCCCCTTCAATTAGAGATGACCTTAGCTACCTAGCTGCTTTTCTTTGATTTCATCAAGAGTTTTGCAGTCGATACACTTGTTTGCAGTTGGGCGTGCTTCCAGACGACGGATACCGATTTCGATGCCGCAGGATTCACAAAACCCATAGTCATCCTGAGCGATGGCTTCAATTGTGCTATCAATCTTTTTAATCAGCTTTCGTTCGCGATCTCGAGTGCGCAGCTCCAGGCTGAACTCTTCTTCCTGAGTTGCACGATCTGCAGGGTCAGGATAATTCGCAGCATCATCTTGCATATGATGCACTGTGCGATCCACTTCCTGCATTAACTGCTCTCTCCAGTCCAACAGAATTCTTTTGAAATGGTCCCGTTGCTTTTCGTTCATATACTCTTCGCCTTTCTTAGGCTTGTAAGGAACGAAATTCTTCAGGACTGGTTGTGATTCAGAGCCTTGAGCGTTAGACATTTTGATGCCTCTCTACATGCATAGCTAGTGTTAGTTTGAAAATTCTTGCCGCTGATCTTTAGTCAAATCAGCCACACTAACGATGCTTCCAGATTTTCCTTTGTGCCGCTCAGATAAGGTAAATATTGCTCTTTTGAAACAATGGATTCGCCGCTTCTGAGGGCACCCAAAATTTTGAAAGCTGGGTAAGCTACCAGATTCTCTACGGGGATGCTAGCTCTAAATTTCTTACGAAAATACGGCACTGCAACGTAGTAGCTAGCGCTTATCAGATCGTTCGCTCGCGCCTATAATTGCCAGCTCTCAAATGAAAGCCTTACTAATGAGATGGATAATCACCCATGGCTAATCGGCAGCAACAGTCAGCAAAGCAATTGCAGAAAGTGAATCCATTCCGCGTGATGACTGTGATGCACCGGGCGGCAGAATTAGAGGAAGCAGGCCGCAAGATTGTCCATATGGAAGTGGGGGAGCCAGATTTCACTACTGCCCAACCAATTATTGATGCTGCCAAGCTTGCGCTGGACAAAGGGCTCACTCAGTACACCGCTGCACCTGGAATAACTGAATTAAGAGAGTGTATCTGCGAGCACTATCAACAGCAGCATGGCGTTACTCTGAACAGAGATCAAGTGTTGGTGACTCCAGGTGCCAGTGGCGGACTTACCTTACTTGCGAATCTCTTGGTCGAGCACGGCGATGGAATTTTGTTAAGTGATCCAGCCTACCCTTGTGTTAGAAACTTTATTCACTTAATGGGTGCGGTGCCGCAGCTGGTTCCCGTCGGGTTGGCCGAGAATTTTCAACCGACCATGGAACTACTGGCCAAGCATGCGACTGACTTCACCAGTGGCGTGTGGTTGGCTTCGCCCAGCAACCCCACGGGTACAATCCTCGATCGTACACGGCTGGGTGAAATTGCAAACTGGTCAAAGCAAGCCGGCTATAGTTTGTTGGTCGATGAGATTTACCACGGTCTACATTATGTGCAGGAGCTTCCCAGTATTCTGGAATTGGACTCCTCTGCTCATGTGGTCAATAGTTTCTCAAAATATTTTGGTATGACCGGGTGGCGGCTGGGTTGGATTGTGGTGCCGGAGTCCGCCATCGAGATGGCGAACATCCTGGCCCAGAATCTGTACATTTCAGCTTCTTCAATTGCCCAATATGCTGCACTAGCAGCATTCGAACCTGAAACCCAGGCGATTTTTGAATCCAGACGAGAGGCTTTCAAGCAGCGTCGGGATTTCCTTGCTACTGCCTTGTCGCAATTGGGTTTCGGCGTTTCCGAGAGTATTGAGGGTGCGTTCTACGTCTACGCCAATATTGGCAAGTTCTCCGATGATGCTGAAGCATTTTGTCATGACATTTTGGAACAACACGGCGTCGCTATCACCCCAGGAACAGATTTCGGCGAGCATGATGGTAAGGCCCATGTCAGATTTGCCTTTACCACTAGCATGGACGATTTGAAGTTGGGTATAGAAAGGCTAACAGCAGCGTTGCAAGGCTGATGAAGTTCCCGCAGCCACTCCAGGAAGCTCGTTTAATCAAGCGATACAAACGCTTTCTGGCCGACATCCAAACCGAGCAGGGACAGATAACTATTCACTGTCCCAATACAGGCTCAATGAAGAATTGTCAGGACCCAGACTCCAGGGTCTGGTACACCGACTCAGAAAACCCCAAACGTAAATATCCATGCACCTGGCAAATCATTGAGATTGCGGGCCAGTATCTTGTCGGCATTAATACAGGGTTAGCTAATAAACTCGTAGCCGAGGCAATCGAATCTGGAGTCGTTGGTGAATTGAAAGCTTACAAAAAGATTCGCTATGAAGTTCCCTATGGCAGTCAGAAAAGCCGCATCGATATTCTTTTGCAGTCGGGTGAGGCAGCAAGGCAAGAGAATTGTTTTGTGGAAGTTAAGAACGTGAGTCTGGGTGTCGGGGATGGAATTGGTTTGTTCCCGGATGCCGTGACCACTCGGGGTCATAAACACCTGCAGGAGTTAATGGAGGCAAAGAAGAGCGGCGCGAGAGCGGTACTTTTTTTCTGCGTACAACACACAGGCATCGATCGTGTTCGACCAGCCGATGATATTGACCCAGAGTATGGCCGTTTGTTGCGCCAGGCGCAGCAACAGGGTGTAGAGTTAATGGCGTATGGGGCGGAGTTCGATGTGATTAATTCCCACATCGCACTGCGACGAAAGCTGGTCGTTGAATGTTGAGATTAAGGCAGCGCTGGCGTCTTTAAGTCGTCAGGATCAACGATCAACTGCCCGTTTTCAATTCGATGAGGTGCAGGCTGTAAATATTTCCCTTTGCAGGGTCCAACCAGGCAGTGCCCATCCTCAATCTGAAAAAGAGCGCCATGGGTAGAACATTGAATCAGGGCGCCGTCAGCATCGAGAAACCGATCTTCTTCCCATTCCAGCGGGGTTCCTAAATGGGGGCAGCGGTTGTAATAAAGATAGACCTGGTCATCTTTTTTCACCGCGAACAGGTAGACGTTGCCATGCTCAAGACCGCGCGAAGTTCCTTCTTCCAATTCGTCTATATTCAATAAGCTGATCATGCCAACGCCCGCTGAAAATCTTCTAACAAATCCTCGGTATCTTCTACACCCACAGAGAACCGGATCATGCTATCGGCTATGCCCATCGAAGCGCGGCGTTCTGCTCCCATTTCATGGTAAATGGTATGAGCTACAGGGATCGCCAAAGTGCGCGTATCTCCCAGGTTGCTTGAAGCAACAACCGTGTCCATGCGGTTTAGTACGTCGAAGCAATCGATCCCCGGTTCCAGATCGATGCTGAAGATAGCGCCAAAGTTTTTGAACAAACTCTTTGCCCTCTGATGCTGCGGATGTGATTGCAGGCCAGGGTAAAAAGTATTGTTAACTTTTTCGTGACTCGAACAAAACTCAGCGAGAGTTTGTGCATTGGCGCAAGCCCGGTCCATTCTCATTGGAAGTGTTTCGGATCCCACTGCAAGGTGATGGGCAGCTTCTGGTCCGAGAGACGCGCCGATGTCTCGCAGTCCTTTCTTTTTTATCTGCGTAATACCCCAGAGTTGGGAGTCACCTTGTCTGTATGTGTCCAAGATATTGCCGAATACTTGCCAATCATAATTGCCGGTATCGGTAATCGCTCCGCCGAGAGCATTACCATGACCGCCTATGTATTTGGTCAGTGAATTAACCACTAAACTGGCTTGCACGCTTTTTGGGCTGAACAAATGAGGGGAGGTCATTGTGTTGTCGACACAATAGATTAGACCCCGTTGTTGGCACAGTTCGCCAATAGCCTCGAGATCAGCGACTTGAGTGACTGGATTAGCAATCGTCTCCACAAACACCAGCCTGGTTTTTTCCGTGATTGCAGTTTCCACTTGAGCTGCGTCGGTGGCATCAACAAAACTGACCTCAATACCTAGCAATTGCATGGTGCTAAAAAAACTATTGGTGTTTCCAAACAAGAAGGCGCTGGAAACCACATGATCTCCCTGTCTTAGCAAGGACAACATTGTAGATGCAATAGCAGCCATGCCGGTGGCAAAGGCGATGGTGGCAACGCCCTCTTCCATCGCTGTTACACGATCCTGCAGTGCAGTTACAGTTGGATTGAGTTGGCGACCGTAGTTGTAGCCCGGGCGCTTGCCCTGAAACACTTCGGCTAAGTGTCTGGCATCGTCGTAGCCATAGGCAACCGAAGGATGGATAGCCTTGTGCAATACACCATGCTCCGGCTTGCTCTTGCGATCGGAGTGTAGATTGGTTGTTGTGAAGCCTTTCTTTGCCATGCTGGAGCTCTGAGTGGCTACTGGTAGGGGAGGGAGTCTGCGAAGGCGGATTTATACACTAGCGTCGTCGTTTTTGGAAGCGCCGCTATTGATTGTCTGTGCTGTCCTGACAGTGGATGCAGAGGTTCGCTTCCGGTTGTGCTTGCAATCGCGGGTATCCAATGCATTCTTCGCAGCGGCGACAGTATCCATACTCGCCTTCGGCCACCGCGCGCAGAGCGGCTATAACTTTGCGTAGTTTCTGTTCTGTTAACTTGCGAGTAGACAAGGCAACACTCTGTTGTTGCATGGCATCCATGCGTGACACTCTGCCTAACAGAGTCTGATCAAGCTGAACAGTGGCAGCCGAATCCTCAGCGCGCTCCAGCTGACGTGAGAGTGTGTCTTGCAGGGCTTCGAGTTCACGGGCCAAATCCGCAACCTGCTGGGAAGTGAGATCTTTCACAGCCTTAGCATCTGCTTACTATTCCAGGTCCTGGAATAAAGGCCGCTCCATAATCAGGTTCTGAATTTCAGCGATCCGCTGTTCATATTCCTGACTATTTCGATCGGTATAGAGTGTTGCGAAATCCGACTCAGACAGTCCATCTCGGTTGTTACCGACTTCGGGCATATAGTCTGCTTCATTCTCAATGGTGCTCAGCCGTAATTGCATAGCGAGCGCAGATGCTTCACTTTCTGTAGCAAAGGTGGCAAGTGTCACTCCTACCGAATTCGCTGTCATGTCGGAGAAACTGAATCCACTGCGATACCTGGCATCATAAGCTTCTTTAGTCGTCGAGAGTAGTTGTGCGAAACCTGCGTCGGCAGAAGAAGTGGTAGCTGCAATCGAAGTGAGATGTTGAGCCAGATCCTGTCTGCGTTGCAGTCTTACCTCGATGAACTTCACAGGCTCAACGCCAGCAGAAAACTCCGGGCCTAGTAGCTGCTCTATATCTTCGTTGTTTACGTAGATGGCCAGGGCCTGAAAGGCGGCCCGATTTTCAATGATTGGATCGTAACCCTGCTGAGAGAACTCATTAGCCCTGTTGAATAAAGGAACCAAAAAAGTATTAAGGGATACCGCGCGAAGATCTGTCGGGATGGTTGCAACGATATCTCGAATTTGCTCGTAGTAGGCGATAATTCTCAAACGTTCAGCTTGTGGTACGAATATCTGCCTTGTTCGGCTGGCGATTCTGTCGATGAGTCTTGGTTCCCAGAGCATGTTCATAGTCAATGCATTTGGGAGTATCTCGACCTGCTCCACATTGTTAGCCAAGTCGTTGAATTCCTGAAAACCGATTTCCGTTGCCAACAAATTATTTCTTAAGCTGGTAACGGCGTACTCTTGCAGCGATTGAGGCAGGGTAAGGTTTCCAACGCGCAATTCGCTTAACCCCAGCGTTCCATCGTTCTCCGTGAATTGCCCTTGCACATTGAGATAAAGAGGAAGCCGCTCGCCACTTATGGGAATACTCAAATCAACAGCCAGGCTTTCTTGCTCTAAATCCAAGCTGCCAGCCCAGGCAGGTGCCAGATTTACTACCTGCAAACCATATCTCAGCAGGAGATTCAGTTGGTTCCGTTCCAAGGTCACTTGTTGTTGGCTGGACCTGGCCGTTGAGGTGGGTGCCGACTCCAGGATCAATTCTTCGATCTCGGTTAACTCGGCAGCACTAAGTGGTGCAGACTCTTCAACCGTCGGTTGGGACTGTATTGCCAACAACAGCAGCATGAATGGCGCGCTCACCAGAACCACAAGCAGTAGCTTTAGCAAGTTGCTGACAATTTTCGATACAGGCATAGCTGATTGAACTTCGAATGGAGTGAATTTTTACGGGTTTCTCGGACCTTGGCTTTATGGGGACTTTTGCCAATGAACAAGCTTATGAACTCTGTGCCAATATTGCCGATAACTCGCAAAAGACCGGACAAACCGCAATTTTACTGGCATTTCGGTGATTTCGCGCTATAAAGTATGACAAAAGCCACATTTTTTGCGAAATTAGCAGTCAAATTAATTTATTAATCAATGGCTTGGCGTTAAACTGCGTTGCCAGTTATATCTGGAAGCTCCCTATCCACCAAGGAGTTAGTCATGAGTTTCTTATCTCAGAACAAGAGCCCGCAAGCAGTCAGCTCTCTAGGCCGCATAACGATTCTTGGCATACTGCTAATGTCACTGGCCGCCTGTTCTTCCCAGGCTGCACGCGAAGCTGAATTGGCAGAGCAAGAAGCGGCGCGGGTGGCAGCGGAGCAAGAAGCAGCGCGGGTCGCCGCAGAGCAAGAGCGACAGCGAGCCCAGGAGCAGCAACGATTGCAACAAGCGCAAGCAGCAGAGCGGGCACGATTGCAGGCGGAGAGAGAACGCCAGGAAGCTGCAGCGCGAGCACGCGCTGAGGCTGAGCGCAGAGAACGCGAAGAAGCTGAACGCCTCGAACAAGAGAGGCTAGCCGCCATTGCTGCTGCGGAAGCAGAAAGACAACAGAAACTCGATCGAATAACCGAGCTGGAACAACAAATTGCTAATATCCAGGATCAGACATTAGCAAATGAGGAGAGTGCTCTGGTTTTGCAGCAGGCTATCCTGGCTGCTGAGGAGCTGTTGGATGTCTTGTCTGCGGAACAGGCTAAATATGAAAGCACCGATGCCGCCGGCAACACCATGGAGCCCCTGGCTAAAGACGTGATTGCAGAATTACAGGCTCGAAAAGAGCAACTGGTTCAGCAAGTGCAGTCGCAATAGAGCTGAATTATTGTTGCAACGGACATTCCCTTATTCAGCCACCGTCTTGGACTATTAATCAGCCAATGAGCGACAACGTAGTCGATTTCGAACGCGAAAAAGAACCCCATTTATTGCGACGCAAAGAAGCAAAAGTGGAAGCTTTGCGAGAAGCCTTCCGCCAGGCCCGTGGCGAATCTCCAATAAGCAAATCCAAGTCCCGCAAACGCCGTAAAAAGCGCAAGAATTAGCCGCGTTTTTGGCTCCACCGCATGTCACTGACGGTACCCAGATAAGCCCCCAACGGGAACTAGGGAAACAGGCCTTAATGCCCGGAAAATACTGCTTATTCAGGCATTTGCCTGCTTTGTTTGTACCGGTCGTTGTGGTAAAGTGCGCGCCTTTAATTTTCATACCATTTCTAGAGCGAATACGGGGAGAGACATTTAGATGTCCATAACAATTACAGTTACTACGGTGCTGTCACTTCTGGGCCTTGCTATTGCCTATTTCTATATGAATAAGGTGACCAGCATTCCGGTAGACCAAGGGCTTGAGCAAAAAGACAGTGAGCGTCTGAAATTTATTCACGGCGCTATCGCCGACGGCGCGATGGCTTTTTTAAAGCAGGAGTACAAAGTGCTCACCATCTTTATGGTGGCCTTTGCAGCCATTATTGCCATTTTGATCGATGATACCCATACCCCTGATACTCGCGAGGGCATCTATACAGCGATTGCTTTTCTGTTTGGTGCGGCCATTTCTATCGCTTCCGGCTATATCGGCATGATGGTAGCGACCCAGGGCAACGCGCGCACCACGGTTTCCGCGAAGAAGGATATTTCCAGTGCCTTCGATGTGGCCATCAACTCTGGTGCAGTTATGGGTTTTGCTCTAGTCGGCCTGGCATCGCTTGGCCTGGTCGTTATTTATGTAGTTATGCGAGCTTTGCTGGCTGACCTGGGCCCAGAAAACAACCATATTCTGATGGAAGTGATTGCCGGCTTTGGTCTGGGTGGATCGACAATTGCGCTGTTTGCCCGTGTTGGTGGTGGCATCTTCACCAAGGCGGCTGATGTGGGCGCCGACCTGGTTGGAAAGGTGGAGCAAGGGATTCCAGAGGACGATCCACGTAATCCAGCTGTTATTGCCGATAACGTCGGTGACAACGTGGGTGACGTTGCCGGGATGGGGGCAGACTTGTTCGGTTCCTGTGCTGAGTCCACCTGCGCCGCCATGGTAATTAGCGCAGTAGTGTTTGCTGCAGATCCAAACGCATTGCTCTACCCGGTGCTGATTTCGGCAGTCGGTATTCCAGTCAGCCTGGTGACGAAGCTGCTGATTGGAGTGGACACCGAAGATGACGTAGCTCCGGCTTTGAGAAAGCTGTTGATCATCTCAAGTGTATTGATGGCCATCGTGATGTTCTTCTTTACCATGGCTCTGGTGCCAGAGTTCTTCGAACTCAATGGCGAGCAGTACACCAATATGGGTGTTTACTGGTGCTTCCTTTCCGGGTTAATCGCTGGCTTAGCGGTTGGCTTGTTGACCGATTACTACACGTCCGACAAATACAAGCCGGTTCAGGAAGTAGCAGAGAGCTGTAACACCGGTGTTGCGACCAATATCATTTTTGGTTTGTCACTTGGATATAAGAGTACGGTTTACCCTTATCTGTGTATTGCGATCAGCATTTTCGTTTCCTGGGGTCTGGCAGGCATGTACGGTGTGGCCATCGCATCGCTTGGAATGCTAGGTACCCTGGTAATTGCGCTGATGATTGATGCTTACGGTCCGGTAGCGGATAACGCGGGTGGTATCGCCGAAATGGTTGGCCTGGAGAAAGAAGTACGTGAGCGTACCGATATTCTAGATTCGGCAGGAAACACTACTGCTGCTATCGGTAAAGGTTTTGCTATCGGTGCAGCAATCCTTACTTCACTGGCACTGTTTGCTGCGTTTATCACTGCAGCAGAAGGCCTGCGTGGCGAAGCCATCACCATGAGCTTGCTGGACCCATTGGTTTACACCAGCGTGTTTATCGGGGCCGTGTTGCCGTTCCTGTTTATGGCGATGACGATGCGTTCAGTCGGTGATGCTGCTTTCGAGATGATCGAAGAAGTGCGTCGTCAGTTTCGTGAAATACCGGGCATTATGGAAGGGGAAGGCACTCCAGACTATGCCCAGTGTGTAGCGATTTCCACGCAGGCTGCTCTGAAAGAAATGATTGCTCCAGGCGTCTTGATTATGGGTACTCCATTGATTGTAGGGTTTCTGTTCGGTGTTGAGGCGGTGGCAGGTGTGCTTGCTGGCTCATTGGTATGTGGTGGTGTGATGGCCATTTCTTCATCCAATAGTGGCGGTGCCTGGGATAACGCCAAAAAGTATATCGAAGCAGGGAATCTTGGTGGTAAGGGTTCAGAAGAGCACAAAGCCGCTGTGGTTGGCGATACAGTAGGTGATCCTTTGAAGGACACTTCTGGACCTTCTCTCAACATCTTGATCAAGTTGTCTGCGATTCTGAGTCTGGTCTTTGCGCCATTCTTCGTTCAGTATGGTGGTATCCTGCTTGGATAATTCCAATTGGAACACAAAAAGGGGCCATCTGGCCCCTTTTTTATGCTGTCATGAAATATATTGAATCTACGTTATGCTTGTTAGAATGAGCTTCGGCTTTCGAAATGAAACAGCACCCATTCTTCCTGATCATTGAGAGTATCGTCATTCAGTCTGGTCCAGCGCGTATGCACGAATTCAACACACTGATAAATCCGAAATGAATCCGTGTCTTCGATAATCAAATTCCTCACTGATGGATTTAGTGTGTAGTTGGAAACTTCAGCTAGGCGCCAGTTTTCAGAGAGGGTGCGCTCTATACACTCATTGTCGAGTAGCAGATCGACGTAGTCTAATTCCAAATCTGCGTAGCCCATTGCTGGAACTGTGAGTGCCAATTCCAGTTCTACACTGGCTCCCGGTAGATCTTGTTTGAGGAAGGTAATGGAATCCAGCCTCACATCATCTGCTGTTGTGTTATGGGCAACGAGACGTAATACATCCTGGGTGTTTTCCCCCCAGGCAGAAGAATAGAAAGCGAACTTGATTTCACTTTCTTCCTGCAGCTCACTGGCTGCTGCTGCGTTAATCAGCGCGAATAACATTAGAATTCGTAGGTGCATACGCTGATTTTATCCGCCCCAATCCTTGCCTGTCATGCCTATTTTATTTTTAGGGAGTATCAAAGATAATCCGCGGTTCGATTTGTGACGCAAGTTTAGCGCCTGGAGATAGTAGTCAATGCAAGCACCGAAGAAGCTGGGGCAGATTAAACATATTGTTTGTGTCGCGTCAGGCAAGGGTGGGGTCGGCAAATCCACTACCGCTGTTAATCTGGCCGTGGCGCTTCAACGACAGGGCCATGCTGTGGGTCTATTGGATGCTGACATCTATGGGCCCAGCATTCCGCTGATGATGGGGGTACCAGCAGGTACCCGACCAGAGATCAAAGATCAGCGCCTAATGGTGCCCATTGCTGCTCATGGTGTGGAATGCAACTCCATGGGCTTTTTAGTCGATCCCCAAACCGCCATGGTTTGGCGAGCACCCATGATAATCTCGGCCTTTAATCAGATCCTGGCCGATACGGCCTGGTCTCCGCTGGACTACTTGATAGTCGATATGCCTCCCGGAACCGGCGATATTCAACTCAGCCTGGCACAATCGGTGCAATTGAGCGGGGCGGTTATCGTTACCACACCGCAAAACGTAGCCTTGTTGGATGCCCGTAAAGGTATCGAGATGTTCCGCAAGGTAGGAG
>JANQJM010000071.1 GCA_028281635.1 Pseudomonadales bacterium
TTTTCGCTTTCAACCCCGTTACCGCGCACAAGCCGGCCAGCCTGGTCAGGGCCGCAACTGCACCGGTCGCAGCGGAGAGGATCTTACTATTAAAGTTCCGGTGGGAACGACGGTAATCGATGTAAACACGGACGAGCTCATCGCAGATCTGAATACCCCAAACGAGCCGGTGATGGTGGCCAAGGGTGGTTTTCATGGCATGGGCAATACACGGTTCAAGTCGAGTACCAATCGAGCCCCCCGCAAAACCACCAAGGGGACAGCAGGTGAAACACGCACTCTACAACTGCAGCTGAGGCTGGTAGCAGATGTCGGGTTGCTGGGCTTACCCAACGCTGGTAAATCAACTCTGATTCGTGCTGTTTCTGCGGCCAGACCTAAAGTAGCGGATTATCCATTCACCACCTTGGTGCCAAATCTCGGTGTTGTGCGCGTCGATCAGGAGCGCAATTTCGTGATGGCGGATATCCCGGGTCTGATTGAAGGCGCATCGGAAGGTGCCGGCCTGGGCTTTCGTTTTCTAAAACATCTGTCACGAACACGATTGCTGGTGCATCTGGTGGATGCCTTTCCTGTTGATGGCAGTGATCCGGTGACAAACGCACTCAACATCGAGAACGAACTGAAACGATTCAGCCCTACACTTGCCAAAAAAGAACGTCGCCTGGTTTTAAACAAGATCGATTTGCTGGAAGTCGACGCCCGTCAAGCACTTGTGGAGAGACTGCAGGATTCACTGCAGCTGGAGCATGATGTTGTACAAATCTCTGCCATAAGTGGAGAAGGCTGTGAAGAGCTTACTCAGATGCTAATGAATATTGTTGAGCAGCATCGCCAGCGTTTATTGGACGACCAGGACTACCAGCAACAACAGCAGGAACTTGAACAGGTGATGGCGTTTGAAATTCGTCGCAGCATCGAGGCCAGCAAATCCTCTAAACGCCTTGACGATGAAGAATTGGAAGATTGGATCGACTGGGAGTATCAGGAATGAATCATGGAAGCCAGTCTTCGCCTCGCTGGGTAGTAAAGCTCGGCAGCTCTCTGGTCACCAATAACGGTTTGGGATTGGATCGTGATGCTATCAGCAACTGGGCGCATCAACTGGTAAAACTGCAGCAGTCAGGCATTCAGTTGGTGCTGGTATCCAGCGGCGCAGTCGCTGAAGGTGTTGCCCGTTTAGGGCTGGAATCACGACCAAAACAAATCCACCGACAACAGGCCGCGGCAGCGGTTGGGCAGATGGGTCTGATCCAGGCCTACGAACAGTGTTTCATGGAGCAGGGCGTACATGCGGCACAAATTCTGTTGAGCCACGAAGACCTGTCGGATCGTACGCGTTATCTCAATGCCCGCAGCACACTTACCTCTCTGCTGGAATTGGGCACGGTTCCTGTGGTGAATGAGAACGACACTGTCGCCACGGCGGAGCTTTGCTTTGGAGACAACGATACCCTAGCAGGGTTGGTGGCGAATCTAATTAATGCTGACTTGATGGTCATCCTTACTGATCAAGATGGCTTGTTTTCTATTGATCCCCGTTTGTCCCCTGACGCAGAGCTGATCCGTGAAGCTTCTGCCAACGATAGCGAGTTGATGAGTGTGGCGGGCAAGGGAAGTAGTCTGGGCCGGGGTGGTATGCAGACCAAACTGTCGGCCGCTCAGCTCGCATCACGATCCGGTACCGATACCGTTATCGCCAACGGCCGATCTGAGGACGTGCTCATGCGTTTGGCGGCGAATGAACAGTTGGGTACAAGACTGCATGCCGATCGCGAACCAATCGCTGCAAGGAAACAATGGCTGGCTGGCCAGTTGAGCCTGGCGGGAAAACTGCAACTCGATACCGGTGCGGTTGCTGTATTACAACAATCGGGACGTAGCCTGCTGGCAGTGGGAATCAAAGCCGTATCGGGTAAGTTCAGTAGAGGAGAAGTTGTTGCCTGCACTGACGAGACAGGCAGAGAAATCGCGCGTGGACTGGTGAACTATGATAGCCAGGATGTGGAAAAACTGCGCGGACAAAGCAGTGACAAGATTGAAGAGCTACTGGGTTTCGTAGCTGAAGAAGAGATAATTCATCGTGATAACCTGATTCTCACTTCCTGAGAGCGGTTAATTCATTGGTAATGAGAAAAAGCGGGCACAAAAAAACCGGCCAAGGCCGGTTTTTTTAATTGTTACAGCTTACTGCAGAGCCTTCACGGCAGAGTTCAATCTGCTTTTGTGGCGAGCGGCCTTATTCTTGTGAATGATGCCTTTATCAGCCATACGGTCAATAACGGGCACGGCAGCTTTGTAAGCTTCAGTTGCCGCAGCGTGGTCGCCGCCTTCGATCGCTGCATCAACCTTCTTAATATAGGTGCGCACCATTGATCGAAATGACGCATTGTGCCGACGGCGAGTCTCACCCTGTCGCGCGCGCTTACGGGCTTGTGGAGAATTTGCCAATTGTTGCTCCTTGAATTTTTAAACGTTTACTACTGTATTCTGTCTAATAGTCTGGCTTCGGCTCACCAGTGCTGATGCCAGTTGACCCCGCAGGGTCGAAAAGGTGCGACACTATGCCGTTTTCACCCTTTGATGTCAATATAAACAGTGCCGTAACTGTCTAAAGAAGTTGCTGAAAAATTCAACTAAATCAATGGCTAAACCGATACCTACTGTGTAGCAATTGATTAGCAGGATAGCACCAGCCTGGCGCGTCGGGCGTGCCCACCGAGAATGACTGATTCCACGGAAACACCTTCAATCGAACCGGTAGCAGAGAAGTCTGAGCAGGGACTACTCAAGGCCAGTGGCATCACCGGCTCTATGACCATGGTGTCGCGGGTGCTTGGTCTGGCCAGAGATATCGTCATCGCACGGGTTTTCGGGACTACCGATGCGGCAGACGCGTTTTTCCTTGCCAACAAAATACCCAACTTCATGCGCCGACTATTTGCCGAAGGTGCGTTTAATCAGGCTTTTGTGCCTGTACTGTCGGAGTATCGCTCGCAACGTTCGTTGCTGGATGTGCAGCAGCTCATTAATGCGGTAAGCGGTAGCCTGGGTGGTTTTCTGTTGTTACTGACTGCAGTAGTACTGGTGGCGGCGCCCTACATTGCAGTACCGATTGCCTACGGTTGGTATAGCGATGAGGCAGAAAAGTTTGCGCTGTTTGTAGAGATGTTGCGTATTACGTTTCCTTATCTTTTGTTGATCTCTATGACCGCGCTGTGCGGTGCGATTCTCAATAGTTACGGTCGCTTTGCCGTGCCGGCGCTTACACCGGCTATACTCAATATCTCGCTGATCGCCTGCTCTTTCCTACTTGCTCCCTACATGCGAGAACCTGAGTTGGCCCTGGCCTGGGGTGTGCTGTTGGCTGGAGTGGCGCAACTACTGTTCCAACTTCCGTTTCTGGCTCGGATGCGACTCCTGCCCAAGCCAGGTCGAAGCCGAGATCAGGAAGGTGTTAACCGCATCAAGCGTTTGATGGTGCCGGCACTGTTCGGTGTTTCAGTGAGTCAGATCAATCTGCTGTTGGATACAGTCATTGCATCGCTGTTGGTTACCGGAAGCGTGGCCTGGCTTTACTTTTCGGATCGATTGATGGAGTTGCCACTTGGAACCTTTGGAATTGCTATCGCGATTGTGGTGCTACCAAGCCTTTCCAGAAAACATGCTGAAGCCTCATTGGATGAATTTAAGGAAACTCTGGATTGGGCCTTGCGCATGGTCTGCCTGATTGCGATACCGGCCACCCTGGGATTGATATTGATAGCCGAACCACTGTTGGTGACATTGTTTCTCAGTGATGGATTCGACATCGACGATGTAGTCAATGCCAGTGGCAGTTTGCGTGCCTATGCGCTGGGCCTACTGGCATTCATGGCAATTAAGATATTCGCGCCTGGCTACTATGCCCGGCAAAACACCAGCACCCCGGTTCGTATTGGTGTCATCGCGATGGTGACCAACATGGTGCTCAACATAGTCTTCTACCTGAGTGGTTTCGCTCATGTTGGTTTAGCGCTCGCCACCAGTATTGCAGCATTCGTGAATGCTGGTCTGCTATGGTTCGGTTTGCGCGACGATGGCGTGTTTGAGTTTCAGGCAGGGTGGGCGAGATTTCTTGGTCAACTAATCTTGGCGAACGCAGTCATGGCGGTGTTTATTTTGCGCTTTAGTGGTTCCTGGCAAAGCTGGCTCGAGCGCAGTACGGGCATGCAGGTCGCACATTTGTTGCTGCTGGTAGTAGCCGCGGTCATGCTGTATGGCCTGGTGCTGTGGATTTCTGGCCTACGATGGCGTCATCTCCACCGTTAAGATTGCTTCTTAACACGCTATAATTTCCCCTCATTCAGTTTTGAAGCTGGATTCAATGCCTTCAGGGTATTAGTAAGAGCTCTGTAATGAAAAAACTCTATTCCAATGACAATGTGGCCATGGTCTGGCATGTAAAAAACATGCTGGAACAGCAGGGAATAGATGTGTTGGTTAAAAACGACAAGTTGTATTCCATTGCAGGCGAAGTTCCCGTCACCGAGTGTATGCCAGAAGTCTGGGTGCAGAATGCCTTGCACTATCGTTACGCGGAACAATTGATCGCCGAGATGGAATCAGCAGAGCAAGAGGAATTTCCATCCTGGCAGTGCAGCTCTTGTGGTGAGCAAGTGGAAGGAAGTTTTGGAGTTTGCTGGAATTGTCAGGCAAACATTGATAGCGAAGGCAAAACTACTTTGTAACACACATGCACAAGACCTTAATAATCAGTTTGCTTTGTCTGATGTCTGGGACTGCAGCCCTGGCTAGGGATGAGTGCGTCGTATTGCTGCATGGTTTGGCCCGTGTTTCCAATTCCATGTCGGAACTGGAGAGAAAGCTGCAAAGAGCTGGATATACAACGGCTAATATTAACTATCCGTCCCGAAAGTACTCGATTCCTGAGTTAGCCGATGATGCTGTTGGGCGAGGAGTCAGCCTGTGTGTTGAACAGAATGCTGGCAGCATCCATTTTGTGGCACATTCTCTGGGCGGCATCCTGGTGCGCCAATATCTCAGTAGCAACGACTTGCCCCAGTTAGGGCGGGCGGTGATGTTGGGAACTCCCAATCAGGGGGCGGGTATTGTCGATGAGATCAGGGCCTGGCCAGGGTTTGGATTATTGGGGCCAAGTGCGAAAGCTCTGGGCACCGACAGTGGCAGCATCATCCATGAGTTGGGGCCGGTTGAGTTCGAATTAGGTGTCATAGCTGGTAATGTCAGCATCAATCCGTTGGGCGGGGTGTTGTTGGGTGAGAGTAACGACAGCGTAGTTACAGTAGAGTCCACAAAGGTGACTGGCATGAAACAACACCTGGTGTTGCCGGTTATCCACACCATCATGATGCGAAACAATGATGTCATTGATCACACGATTCACTTCTTGAAAACTGGCAATTTCATTCCCGAATAATGAGCTCCACCAGTCACCAGTCCAATTCCGAATCTCTGCTGTCAGCGCATCAGATAGCGTTCGCCAGTTCCCTCGGCCTGCAATGTGAGTCAAATGACAGTGTGGGTGGCACGGTGCTTAAGATTGAGCAGAGGCTGGGACAACAGAGTATGCGGGAGATTGCGCGCTGGTTTCTTCTCAGTGTTTTACAGCACTTACATAATACCGAATGGTCGGAAGTAGAAGAGAGTGGGCTGAGTGTTGATGATCAATATGCCCTGGCGGAAGCGTTTATCGAAACAGATGAATACAAGCAATCACTACTGACTGTGCTCAAAGATCCAAGATTTCGGTTCACGCTTTTGGGTTTTGCAAAAGGACGCAATCCCGAGCGGCGTATTCTGTCCATGAGCACCAAAGCTTACCGTCAGGCGAGGGACATTCTGCTGGAGAAGGGTCTCGTTGATACAGAGCAAGCTACGCGACGGGGAAGAAGGCCTGCCAGGAATAAGCCTGCGATTAGCACGGCTGTCAACCGGCGTGCCACCCGACGCGGCATGCTGCCTGATGGCAATAGCTTGCAGATCGATGTGCCTAAACCTGTTGCTGCTGAACCAACAGAAGAAGACATGTCAGAAGAAGAGTTCGCCGAGCTGGAAAAGGTGCTCGACGATGGCAAGGTAGAGGGAGGCCAGCCCTGGACATATCAGACTAATGAAGAGCGCTATAGTTTGATCCTGGGTATTCTGGCCGGTGCTTGCGTTTGTGTTCTGGCTATATGGTTGTTGCTATAAGCGGCCATTACGCGCGAGACATGAATTTGCCGGTAGCCGTGTTCACTTTAATGGACTCGCCAGGCGCCATGTATTCGGGGACCTGAACTTCGAGTCCAGTCGACAGTGTCGCAGATTTGCTACGATTAGTTGCGGAAGCGCCGCTCAAGGCAGGTGGTGTATCGATAATCTTCAGCGTTACGGATTGTGGTAATTCAATACCCAACAAATTGCCGTCCATCAACAGGGCTATGATGTCCTCTTGTTGCTCCACCAGAAAGGGAATCTGATCCTGCAATTGCTCGGTGCGCATTTCGTATTGGCTATAGTCTTCCTGATTCATGAAAAAATAACTGTCGCCATCTTTATAGGAGTATTGCACGGCCACCCGAATACAATCAGCGTCCTTCAATAAATCATCGCCCTTGAAAGAATCATCCAGTTTCTGATGAGTCTGCAGGTTGTTGAATCGCACTTTATAGAGTGTGGCAGCACCTCTTGATGAAGGGGATTTGGCTTCTAATTGCTTCACAATGTGGGGTACCCCATCGATATCCACAATCATGCCTCTCTTCAATTCGCTGGCCTTGGGCATAGAGAATTCCTGTTATTTGATCGCCGTGTGGCGGGCAAATTTAGCGAATTGCGACAACTCGAGCAAGCCGAAAATAGTCGAAAAAACTGACAAATAGACTTTGAGTTAAGTCGCTGTTTCACCCATAATCCACCCTCCTGAAAACTAGACCAGAATCAGCGAAAGAATCATGGGAAAGGGCACCAAGGCAATTTATAACCTGCACATTACCGGCCACGAACTGTTGCCGCCGCCAGATGATGTGAAAGCAGAATTCAATCTGGAAGGTGATGCACTGAAAACAGTAAAAGAAGGTCATAGGGCGGTGAAAGGTGTTCTCGAAAGAAACGAATCCCGACTCATTGTCGTGGTTGGTCCCTGCTCAATACACAATCCAGAGGAAGCCCTGGACTATGCGCGGCGTCTGAAGCCACTGGCCGATGAATTATCCAATGAGCTGTTGATCCTGATGCGCGTGTATTTTGAAAAACCCCGCACCTCCGTTGGCTGGGAAGGTTTAATCTACGATCCTTATCTGGACGGCAGCCACCGCATCGATCATGGTATCCGTATTGGTCGTAAGTTGATGTTGGATATTGCCGAAATTGGCTTACCCATCGCTATCGAAGCCCTGGATTTGATTTCGCCTCAGTATTTGCAGGACCTGGTGAGTTGGACTGCCATTGGTGCGCGTACTACAGAGTCACCAACCCACAGAAAACTGGCTAGCGGAATCTCTTCCGCCATTGGCTTTAAAAACAATGTTGATGGTGATGTTATGGTGGCGATCAATGCGATTCGATCCGCCTCGGCGAATCACAGCTTTATTAGTGTGACCGGTGAAGGGAGGGTTGCGGTATTTCGCACAGAAGGTAATCCACACTGCCATGTCATTTTAAGAGGTGGCAAGTCTCCCAATTTCGACGCTGATAGTGTGTCTCGCTGCGAACAAGAACTCCGTAAGGCAGGGCATGATGAAAACATCATGATCGATTGCAGTCACGGCAACTCCCAGAAGAACCACGAAAAACAAATTGATGTGCTGAACTCGGTTGCCGATCAGCTAAATGCTGGAAACCGATCCATCATTGGGGTGATGTTGGAAAGTAACCTGGAGGAAGGTAATCAACCAATCCCTGATGATCTGGAAGAGATTCGTCCCGGTGTCTCCATCACCGATGCCTGCATTAGCTGGGAGACCACAGAAAACGTGCTCAGGGACTTTGCTGACAAAGTACGCCAACCGCTGCAATCAAGGTCCGCTTGACATAGATCAAGCACTGCTGGACCGGACTTCTCTAGACTACTTTACCTATAAAGAGGCTACGTAGGCCTCATAGGTGCAGTTTTCTTATCGCGAGGTCTCTCGATCGTGGCTAAATTTACCAAATTGCTTCTAGCTCTCGATTTGAGTCCGGTGTCTGAATCGCTCGCTACTCGTGTAAGTGAGATGTGTGCTGAGGATATCAACGGGCTGCATGTCGTACATGTGCTTACCAACGGTCTGCACGATCCGTCTGTACTTAATCAATCACCCTGTGATTCCCACGCTCAGCGCATGCTGGACCATACGGCAATGCGGGTAAGGGATTTATTGCAGCGTGCAGGCCTAACTGTTCCCAGTGATCGCATCTATTTGGTGCACGGGGAGCCTGCTTTCCAGATCAAACAGCTGGCCGAACAGCTGCACGCAGATCTGGTTATAGTGGGTAGCCATAGCAAGGAAGATGACTGGATGCAGCTGCCGGGCGCCACGACGAATTGCGTCATACAAGGCGCGTCTTCCGATGTGATGGCAGTCAAAATCTAACCGCACAATCCGGTCGGACTTTCCACCAATACGCTTAGCGAACTACTTCAATACCGCAGCGATACTGCTGACCAGGTAATCGATGTTCTCTTCGTTGATGCTCGCTACATTGATGCGGCTGGAATTCACTATGTAGATGCTGTAGTCATTGATCAGAGTTTGTATCTGATCCTTGTCTACGCCGAGAAAGGAGAACATGCCTTTCTCTCTTTCGATAAAACTAAAATCCCGACCGACTCCTGCTTCTGCCAGACGACTTACCAGTATTGAACGCAAGCCATTGATGCGGTCGCGCATTTCCGCCAGTTCAGATTCCCAATCGGCATGCAGCGCCGGTGTGCTCATTACTGTTTGCACGATGGATGCGCCATGATCCGGTGGCATGGAGTAGTTGGCGCGAGCTGCTGCCGCCAATAATGTGGTCGCTGCTTCAGCAGATTGTTCATTAGTGCAGGTAACCGTCAGTGCGCCGGTTCGCTCACGATACAGTCCAAAGTTTTTCGAGCAGGAACTCACCACGATAAGTTCTGGCAAGGCTTCTGCCATTAAGCGTACGCCATAGACATCTTCCTCCAAGCCATCACCTAGACCTTGGTAGGCAAGGTCGATAAACACGGTGAAACCCTGGGTCAGGGCGACATCTTTAACTGCCTGCCATTGCTCCTGACTGAGGTCTGCCCCGCTGGGGTTGTGACAGCAACCGTGCAGCAATACCAGATCTCCACTGGGTACTTTCTGCAGTGTGGCCAGCATTTCATCGAAACGCACACTATGGTTTTCGTAGTCGTAATAAGGATAAGTTTCGATACCGAGGCCGGCTGATCCCAATAAAGGGACATGGTTTGCCCAGGTTGGATCACTGACCCAGACCGTAGCATCAGGATTGGCTTTACGGATGAACTCAGCTGCCATCCGCAGGCCGCCGCAGCCCCCGGGAGTTTGTACCGTCACTCGACGGCCCCCCAGTGATTGCTTGAGTTCTTCCCCCAGTAACATGGAAGCGATGATTTCGTTGTATTCACCAAATCCCGTGGGGCCAACATAGGCCTTGGTAGCCTGGCCATTCAGTAAAGACTCTTCTGCCTTTTTAACAGCGCGCATCACTGGTGTATTGCCAGCAGCGTCTTTGTAGACACCAACACCGAGGTCAACTTTTTTCGGATTGGAGTCGGTGCGGAAAGCAGCGGATAAACCCAGAATGGGATCGGGGGGGAGGGGCTGTAAAGCTTCAAACATGGTGAATACTCTATCTTCGTTGGTAGGCTTTAAGGGTGTTTTGCAATAAAGAAGCGCGGGTCATTGGGCCTACGCCTCCGGTGACAAAAGTGATGTAGGAACACTTGTCTTTCACGTTTTCGAAGTCGACGTCACCGACATTACGAAAACCGGACTTGCGGGAATCATCGGGCACGCGAGTCTGACCCACGTCTATTACCACGGCACCTTCCTTAACCATATCAGCGGTGACGAATTCTGTTTTGCCGATGGCAACAATCAAAATGTCCGCACTGCGGCACAGTTCTTTAAGATTGGCTGTGCGGCTGTGAGCGATGGTTACGGTGGCATTTCCCGGTTTAGAATTGCGTGACATCAGAATAGCCATTGGGGTGCCAACAATATTGCTGCGCCCCAATACCACACAGTGTTTGCCTTCCGTTTCGATATCATAACGCTTTAGCAACTCCATGATGCCGTTAGGAGTGGCAGAAAGAAAAGTCGGCAGCCCCAGGCACATATTGCCGACATTTTCCGGGCAGAAGCCATCGACGTCTTTGGCTGAATCGATAGCCAGTATGACTTTGTTCTCATCGATCTGAGGTGGCACCGGAAGCTGGACGATGAAGCCGTCAATATCTTCATCTTTGTTCAGCTCATCGATCTTTGCCAGCAACTCTTCTTCGCTGGTGTTTTCGTCCATACGAATCACTGTCGAATTGAATCCAATTTCTTCACAGTCGCGCACCTTCATGGCCACGTAGTTCTGGCTTGCCCCGTCATTGCCGACCAGTACTGCGGCCAGATGCGGAACCCGCTTGCCGGCAGCTTTAAGCTCATTCACCTGGGCGGCGATTTCCTGACGAATTTGTTGGGAACAGGCAGTTCCATCGAGTAGTTGCATCGCAATTCTTCCGATTAGTGCTAGTGCGTGAGTGTCCTAACTTTGAACCAGAGGCTTTGAATCTAAGAATCGATTAAAGCCAAAGAGGGACTGGTGCGAAGGGCCAGTATCATAAACGAGCGGGGGCACTGGCTCAAGAATTGAGTCTACCAATGGCCGGTATTTTCCATGCTGGCCCAGGGTTCCTGAGCAGGTAGTGCGTCTCCCTTTTGCAACAATTCTATAGAGATGTTGTCAGGAGACCTCACGAATGCCATGCGCCCGTCCCGTGGTGGTCGATTGATAACGACGCCTTTGTCTTGCAAGCGCTGACAAGTTTCATAAATGTCATCCACCTGGTAGGCAAGATGCCCGAAGTTTCGTCCTTCGCCATATTGCTCCGGGTCCCAGTTGTGGGTGAGTTCGACTTGCGCTTCTTCATCGCCCGGTGCTGCCAGAAACACCAGCGTAAATCGACCCTGCTCACTGTCGTAACGACGCAATTCCTGAAGGCCGAGTTTGTCGCAGTAGAATTCAAGGGAGGAATCGAGATCGCTGACGCGAACCATGGTGTGTAGGTATTTCATGAATGCTTGTCCTGCAAATTAATAAATGACTACGGAACGAATACTCTCACCGGCATGCATCAGATCGAATGCTGTATTGATCTCGTTCAGAGGCATGGTATGAGTAATGAGGGGGTCAATCTCGATCTTTCCATCCATGTACCATTCGACAATACGCGGCACATCTGTGCGTCCTCTGGCACCACCGAATGCTGTACCTTTCCAGGACCGACCGGTGACCAATTGAAATGGGCGTGTTGAAATCTCCTGTCCAGCACCGGCAACACCAATGATGTAGGATTCGCCCCATCCTTTGTGGCAGCACTCCAGTGCCTCTCGCATGATGTTCACGTTTCCAATGCACTCGAATGAATAGTCGACCCCGCCATTACTGAGCTCAATTACTGCTTGCGTGACATCATCCACCTCTTTTGGATTAATGAAGTCTGTCATGCCAAAGCGTTTGGCAATCTCAACTTTCGCCGGATTGATATCAATGCCAATTATGCGATCAGCACCCACCATGCGGGCGCCTTGAATCACATTCAAGCCAATTCCACCGAGGCCAAATACAGCGACGTTACTTCCCGGTTCCACTTTCGCCTCAAATGCTACTGCGCCAACACCAGTGGTGACGCCACAACCGATGTAGCAGACTTTATCGAAAGGTGCATCTTCGCGAATCTTGGCTACGGCTATCTCAGGAAGAACCGTAAAATTCGAAAATGTGGAACAGCCCATGTAATGGAGGAGTGGTTCGCCGTCCAGGGAAAACCGGCTACTGCCATCGGGCATCAGACCCTGGCCCTGAGTGACCCGAATGGATTGGCAGAGGTTGGTTTTTGGATGTAAGCAGAAGTCACATTCTCGGCATTCAGGGGTATACAGAGGTATAACTGCGTCACCGACTTGCACTGATTTGACCTCAGGACCCACTTCACGCACGATCCCTGCGCCTTCGTGACCGAGTATGGCCGGAAACACCCCTTCCGGGTCTTCTCCCGAAAGAGTAAAAGCGTCAGTGTGACAGACGCCAGTCGCCATGATCTCTACCATGACTTCCCCCGCTTTAGGTCCTTCCAGATCGACATCCGTTATTTCCAGGGGTTCACCTGCAGCGAAGGCGACAGCGGCGCGTGTTTTCATTGTTTTTATCCTTTGTTGTTGCGCGAGGACGAGATAGCTACTCCGGTCATTGTATAAAGAGCCACCGCGTATGGCTAATCAGTGCGCAGCCTCGCTGCTGCTATGTGTGCGACTGGAGCTGATCCCATGTAGCAGGTATCATGCCGCGCCCATGACAGTCTTTCCTCGACAATTCACGTCTCATTCTCTGCTGCAGATGGTCTTGTAAGCATGGAAATCGCGATCGCGGTGGCCGTGATCTTCGTTGGATCGTTCGTGCAAAGTTCAATCGGCTTTGGACTGGCGATCATTGCCGCGCCTTTACTGTTCTTCATCGATCCGGCCTATGTGCCAGCACCGATCACGATCTCTGCGCTCACGCTTTCACTGGCTAATGCTGCCAAGCACTGGCACTCCATTTCTTTCGAAGGACTCAAATTCGCCATCATTGGCAGAGTGCCTGGCACTATCTCAGGCGGCTTGTTGTTGCTGTGGATTGACCAGCGCGCCCTGGCACTCTGGCTTGGTCTGTCCGTGCTTGTGGCTGTGGGTTTAAGTCTCGCTAATGTCGTCTTGAAACCGACTAAAGCTGCTTTGTTTTCTGCTGGATTTCTGTCCGGATTTATGGGCACGAGTTCATCAATCGGGGGACCTCCTATGGCCTTGGTGCTGCAACACCAGGCCAATGACTTCATTCGTGCCAATATGGCGGCATTTTTTGTAGTGAGTTGCTTGATGTCACTCACCATGCTGTTCAGCGTGGACCGATTTGGATGGCGGGAAATCCAGTTGGCGCTGCCGCTGATGCCAGCCACATTGACGGGATATTGGGTCGCGATGCGCAGTCTGCATCTCATCTCTCATCAGAACTTGCGCAGAGCGTCTTTACTTCTGTGTATGGTCGCCGGCTCTACGGCAGTGGCTTCCTACTGGCTCTGAATTTGGGCAGTTTGCAAGGCTTTGTGGCAGCAATAGGACAATTTAGCAACAGTTTGGTATAAACCTGTTCTGCCTCGAATCAGTCCCTGATTTTTGGTCATGAATAAAAGCAGTGAGCAGCCTAGAGACACCGCCCATGGCAGATTGGCCCAATGAAACTACCATAGAAGCATTTCGTAAAGCCTGGACACTGGAAGGTGAACCATTCTGGACCAGTGTTTTCGAAATGCATCGGGATAAGATCCAGATAAAGAATCCCAAAGTAGCTATTGGAAATCTGGAGAAGATTTTTTCGGCAACCTTCAGACTGGCTAACGCCAAAGGATTTCAGGCAATGAGCCTGCGCGATCTGAGTAGTGAAACCGGTATTAGCATGGGAGGCTTGTACGCCTATATAGGCAGCAAGAACGATCTCGGCTCGGTCATCGAAGGTGTTCTCAGAAAGTATATCGATCAGGTTATTGGTGAGTTAATGACTCAAGATCTGGATCCGGTCGCCCGATTGAGAGCCATTATTTATGGTGAGATTTTCATGATGCAGTCTCTGAGTCCCTGGTATTACTTTTGTTATATGGAGCTAAAGGGTCTCGACAAGGAGCAACAACAGCAGGCATTAGATCTTGAGTTGCGATTCGACAGCCTGCTGGTGGACGCGATTCAGTCCGGCATTTCACAAAAGCAATTCATATGCGATAAGCCTGCCTTGTTAGCTTCATCGATTACCGCCCAATTGCAGCAGTGGCATTTGAAACAATGGAAGTTTCGAATGAAAGACGTCAGCATGGAAGAGTATGCGGCGCATATTATCGACAATGCGTTAAGATGCCTCTCCTATCGAGCGCCAGAAAAAGACTCAGAAGTGCCCCGGCAGTCGATACCCAATTACGCGTAGAGACCTGCAATTCCTGCTAGCAATTCTCTGCTCGTAGCCCTTTCTTGTCTTTGTAGAACTCCATGATCTTGGCGAAGTCCTTGTCAAAGTCGCCGGTGGGTGTAAAAAAATCAGCGAATCCAGCTTCCTTGATTGAGGCATTTACATAACCGAGAAGAATCGGTACTGATGCGTTGTTAGCAATATGGTAGAAACCAGTCTTCCACTTCTCGACTTTCTTGCGAGTACCTTCTGGTGGCACCAGCACGATCAACTGATCATGCTCTTCGAATTTGCGGACGGTTTGGCTGACCACGTTGTGGGAAGCCGATCTGTCGATGGGAATGCCCCCCAACCATTTCATGAACCAACCGAGGGGAAAAGGAAATAGTGTGTTCTTACCCAGCCAGAACACCCGCAGTTTTAGTTTCAACACTACCATCAGCATCAGGGGAAAGTCCCAGTTACTGGTGTGGGGCGCCCCGATTAACACACAGCGTTGGTGCTCCAAGGGCTCACCCCGTGTGCTCCAGCCAATCAACTTAAGTATGACCACTGAAATCAGCCGTAACAGCGGAGTTAGTAGGGGAGTGGAAAAAACGGTGGTGCGCATTACGTATTTTGTTCAGTCGTCACCAAACAGCCGCTTGAGTTCGGCTAGAGCGCGATCGGCTTCTGATTGAGGGGTATTTGTTTCCTCTTCAGAGTCTTGATCTGGAAGCTCTTCCCCGAAAAGTTCCGCTAGCTTGGCGCGTGCTGCCCTTGCTTCTGCGTTGTCCTTCTTCTTATAGGCCTTGGTGTTGACTTTGAAATAGTCGCAGAAGTTCGCTTTATCTTTGTCGAGAACAAAATCGGCTCGATCTTCACGACAACCATCGGACATATTAGGGTCGTAATTCTTGCAGGCAAAGCACACGTGTAAGTCGGCTTTGCAGTAATTACACTCTTCATAGCGAGAAAACGGTAGCAGCAAGTGCTTTAGTTCCTTTCCGCAGTTCCAACACTGCATGTTGATGCTACGACTTGCCATGCTTACCAGCCCTGCACAAAGTCCGCCAGATCAGGTGTGCTAATAGTTCGGGTTGGCCCTGCATGAGTGCCAAGATAAAGGATGCCAATGATTTTTTCGTCAGCTTTCAGGCCCAGGCCTTCCTTTACAATTGGGTGGTAGGCCAGGGCGCCGGTACGCCACATGGCACCTACCCCCTGCGCATGACAAGCGATCAACATGTTCTGTGTTGCCGCTGCCGCCGAAAGATCCTGTTCAAATTCTGGCACCTTGGGGTGATCTTTTTTGGAAGAAATGATGATGATCAACAGTGGGGCACGGCTTGGCTTACAGCGAATCTTCTCTTGCTGGGCTTCGGACAGCTCTGGTTCATCGGACAGGGCTGCTGTAACCAATAGCTCGCCGAACCGCGAACGAGAATCACCGCGAACTTCAAGGAAACGCCACGGCTGTAACAAACCATGGTCTGCTGCCCTGAAAGCAGCCTTGTAAATATTTTCCAATACTGCGCCAGTGGGCGCAGGCTCCGACAGGCGAGGTGAAGATATGCGGGTGTGCAGAGCGGTTAAAGCGTCCAATTACTTTATTCCTGTGCTGGCACCTTGTGCCTTAGTCTTGGCGATGAGTTCTGGCTTGGATGGCTGCAGAGCATATAGTAATCCGGCTACAGAAGCGAAATCTGATACCTGGGGGGTACAGTAACCACAGGTTTTACAAGGGTTTTATGCAAAAAAGGGATTGTGAAACTGCGCTCCCAAAGATGGTATACTTTCCGCCCTCTCAGTCGATATCAATGAATTGATAACAGGCATTCGCCAGACCCGCGAACCTGCCTTCACAAGACATAGTTAAAGCATCAGGAAACCTGCATGAATTCGAAAGCAGATGTTATTGCCGCCAGCACCGAGCGGCCGGTGTACCCCCAGCACAAATCCCGTTTCTTTGGCTCAGTAAAACGCAAGAAGCTGCGTCTGGTGTTTTCTTTTTATTCACCGGATGGCAATGAGATTGCCATGCCGATTGCCAGCATGTCGGCCTATCTGAAGCGAGACTTCCCTGAGGTGGAAGTCATGTTGCAACCGGTGTTAATCCTGCGCGACGCAGAAAAGTATTCTCCAGAGAATTACGCCAAGACTATTCAGGCAATGGATGCCGACCTGATCGCCTTTTCCATTATGAGCCCCCATTGGTTTCCGATGGAGCCTTATTTCGCCGAACTGAAGAAACTGATGCCGGATCTGCCGATTCTGATTGGTGGCTATCAGGCCATGTTGTCTCAGGAAGAAACGATCGAAAATCCCAACATCGATTATATATGTGTGGGTGACGGGGAGTATGCTATCGGCAATATGGTGCAACATCTTCGGGGAACCAAAGATGGTCCCGCAGATGGCATGTGGGAAAAACTCATTGACGGTGAGGTGTATGAAACTGAAGCGCATCAGATCGGTGACCTGCAGGCATTGCCTTTCCCGGACTATGACGTTTTTTCCAAAGAAGATGGCTTCAAAGACGTTAATTCATCCATATTTGGCCCCAAGGGCAAGTTAGTTCTGCCGGTAATGACAGGTCGCGGCTGTCCTTATCGTTGTACCTATTGTTGCAACACACCCATTCTGGAGGGTTGGCGTAGCAAGAAAACCTTTCTGCGCAAGTATGAACCCGAGGCGATGGTGCAGGAACTTGAACGGCTTAGAGATCTTTATGGTGTGGGCTATTTTGAGTTTTGGGATGAGTTATTTCTCTCTAACTTAAAGTTCGTTCGTGCCTTCTTTGAGATATATAAGGAGCGTATAGGTCTACCTTTCTCTATCAATTCCCGCGTGGAGGTAATGAATGAAGAGTTTTGTAAGACCGCTGCCGAAGCCGGCTGTCACACCATTTGGTTTGGCATAGAGAGCGGCGATGAAGAATACCGTGGGCGCATGTTGGGTAGAAAGATGAAAAACCAACAAGTCATCGACGCTGCAGATAATTGCAAGAAGGCTGGTATCAATCGTCTTACCTTTAATATAGTCGGTATGCCACTGGAAACGGCAGCCAATATGCGAGAAACCCTGAAGCTGAATCAACGCATCGCACCGGAACATTTTTTCTTCTTTCCTTATATCCCTCTGCGAGGTACTCCGCTCTACAACATCGCGAAAGATGAGGGCTTGTTGCTTACCAATAAAAAGAATCTCCATTACTTGTCTGCAGCCAATGATCGTCAGTTCACCCTGAACATGAAAGAGATGCCAGAGTTGCTAACTCAAGATGAGTACAATGAGATTTGTATGGAGATGCTCGCCTTCCAGGAGCGGAACAACCGCCTGACCTACAGCGATGACGAGAATGGAGCTGAAGTCGCTTCCGTTGAAGACAAGAGTTTTTCATTGACGGAAGATGTCGGAGAACCTGCATCAGCTAATGCCATCGAGTCTGAAATTTCCCCAGAGGTATTTGACCCAGCTGCCGGTGTCAAACAGGGCGGATTGATGACGACGGTGCGAAACTTCTTTAGCCGCTAGCTCAAGCGGCGTTTTCCTGCAAAGTCTGCTCACCGCCCAGGGCACGGTTTACTGTGCGCCAGGAAATCGTTGCCATTAAGAAGTTTCCGCAGACAGCGCCAGCGAAAAATCCAAACAGGCCGAAGTATAGGCTCCCTACGTAGGCCAGGGGCACATAGAATATGAAGAATCGGGCAATACTGAGATAGAGTGCCGATAAGGGTTTATGCAGCGCATTAAGAGAAGAGTTGCTGAGGATAATGATCCCCTGTAATCCGTAACCTAAAGGCATAATCCATACGAATAAACGGATCGCGGCTACGACTTCAGGATCCTGGGAGAACACCCCAGCAATCAGGCCAGCGCCTGCAGCCAGCAGGACATAGACGCCGAGTTGCCAAACCATGATGAAACGAGTTGCCATACGATAAGCTTCTTCTACCCGGTCCATTCTATTGGCACCAAAATTCTGACTGATCAACGGTGGTAGCGAGGATGACATCGCCAGGACCAGCAGGGTGGCAATAGGTTCTATACGTGCTCCCACACCAAAAGCCGCTACCGCAGTATCGCCAAAACCAGCAGCAATTCTGGTCATGATGCCAGCAGCCAGCGGAGTCATCATGTTTGCTCCGGCGGCAGGAATACCAATGCGTAGCATGTCACGCCCGGAGGTGGCAAAAACCTCCTTACCAGGAATATGGGGGCTCACCATTTCCAGTTTCACCACCAGCAAATAAAACAGGTAGAAAAAACCAATTGACCAGGCGATCACCGTCGCCCAGGCGGCGCCGGCAATGCCCAATTCCGGGAATGGACCAGGCCCAAAGATCAGCAGCGGATCCAGAATGGCATTCAACAGTCCGGCGCTAGCCATCAGAATGCTCGGAGTTTTGGTATTACCGCAAGCGCGCAATACGCTGTTTCCGCTCATAATGCAGACCACCAGCACACTGCCTGGGAACCAGACCACCATGTATTCACGAATCGGCACCATTAATTGTTGGCTTGCCCCCATCAGCGCGAATATCTCATCCATGAAAAACCAGAGCACACCCGCGACCAGGATTGCCAGCGCCATCGAGATGTAGTTGATAACGGTGGCAGCTTCTTTCGCTTTTTCGAGATCTGACTGGCCCAGACATTTTGCTACCACTGCAGAGGCGCCGATGCCGAGACCGATGGCCAGGCTCATGACCGTAAAGGTGACTGGGAACGTGAAACTGATAGCGGTGAGCGCTTCGGTACCTAGAAAGCTGATAAACCAGGTGTCTACCAGGCTGAAAGTGAACAACATGATCATGCCCACGATCATGGGCAGCGTCATGCGTACCAGCGAATCTTTGATCGACCCTTCAACCAGATTGTGGCTTGGATTCTTGGTTTGCTGGGTCATTAAGCCTAATTCTTTCCGCTTGATTTAATGCTGATCTTAAGCGGACTACGTCGCAAACCCGTAGGCCGATTACTAAATAAGAGCGGTGACTATACCTTATCTATTCAAGTGATTCTTTGTCGTCACATAAAGTTGCAATCACTGCGCCGAACGCATGCGCATTTTGACCAATTGCTTGAAGATTTTAGCTGTCCCGAAAAGCTGCTCTGCGCCGGAGTCTAATTTAGGATTGCCGCTTTCCGTGCCTAATAAACCACCTGCCTCCAGCAGCACCAGGTTGGCTGCGGCGATGCTCACCTCGTCAGTTTTGCAGCACCAGCCGCCTTGTAGTCGGCCGCAGGCTGTATCAACCACGTCCAGAGCACTGCAGCCGCCGATTCTGGGAATGGCTCCGGCCTTCAGTAAAGTGGATTGCAATTCAATAAAGCTCTGTTCGTTGCTACTTGCTGAATCCAGGCCAATCAGGCTGCCTTCCAGTTCATCGGCGCCGACCCGAATTCGACGCGAATTGAGTTGTGCGCCGGCACCTCGGCTGGCCGTGAATTCATCGTGCTGCATGGGATTGATGACAAGCCCATGTTCAATGCTGTCCTTGTTTCGAATCGCAATAGCCACTCCAAATCGTGAATAGCCTTTCGCGAAATTCAAATTGCCAACCAGGGGGTCGATCAACCAGGTTGGTGTGTCAGCATCGGCTTCATGGATTCCGGAAACTCGTGAATGGATCGAGTGCTTGGGGAAGGCTTTCTGGATGTGATAAATCAGCGTCTTGTCACTTTCCTGATCCGCTGAAGTAAGAAACGATTCAGGTGAACTGTCGATGATGGTAATACGGTCCAGCCGCTCGGCTTTGTGAGCTAAGGCTTCCGCCGCATCTCGAGCAGCACGTAAGGCAATATTGAGCAATGGATGCATTGGGGCGACTTCTACTTCTTCTGGCGGTAGCGGCTGGTTCGGCGGGGCGCCATGATAGCAGACTCGGCTGGTGCAGGATAATCCTGGGCCTGTATCTGAACTGATATACTGCGCACAGAAGTTGGAGAAATGTAGTGAGTTCAGAAGCAGCAGAATTAGCTAGTGCACCGGTGCTTTGGGATGCCACCAATATCAAGATTGTGCTGGTGAATACGTCGCACCCAGGCAATATTGGTGCCGCCGCCAGAGCAATGAAGAACATGGGTTTGCAGCAACTCGTGCTGGTAAAACCAGAGGAGTTCCCAAGTGGTGTTGCGGTAGGAAGGGCAGCCTCAGCCGTGGATCTTTTGGACCGCGCCCAAGTAGTCGATTCCCTTGAAGCGGCAATTGCCGATTGCGGATTGGTTATTGGTGCCAGCGCTAGACGCCGCAGCATCCCCTGGCCCATGCTGGACCCGCAATCCTGTGGAGAGAAATCCGTCGCTGCTGCCCGCGATAACAAAGTTGCTCTGGTGTTTGGTCGAGAAGATTCTGGATTAAACAATGAAGAGTTACAGCTTTGTCATTTCCATGTGCAGATTCCGGCCAATCCGGACTATAGCTCTCTCAACCTGGCGGCCGCAGTAATGGTGGTGTGTTACGAATTGCGTAAAGCAGGCTTAAGGCTGGCCGATCAAGCTGAAGAAGATTCAACTGAATTCTGGGATCAACAGTATGCGACAGGTGAGCAAGTGGAGCACTTTTATGCGCATCTGGAACGGATGTTGGTTGCGATAGATTTTCATGATCCCGAAAATCCCCGTCAATTGATGCAGCGACTGCGCAGGTTATTCGGACGAATCAGAATCGATGAGATGGAGATGAATATTCTTCGCGGTATTCTTACCAATGTTGAACACGCAATAGGCAATGAAAAACAACAATGACTTCTCTTCTTGCGGGAAGTGATGAAAACCATGGCGAAGCTTCGATCATTTTATTTCAGTGACGGCCCCTATCTGCAAATTATGCAGGGATTACATGGGGCGCTGGCACAACATGAAGCGCTCATCAAACTTATTGGAGGTCCGCAAACCGGCAAGAGTCTGCTTTGTCAGAAGTTCAGTCAGTTTTTGAAACGCAAGGGCTATCGGGTAGTCTATTTTGATACAGCCATCGAATCGCCGGAAATACTGCGCGGCATGCTTGGTAGGGAATTCGATCTGCCGCCTTCATCAAATTTCCCCCGTTTGCTGGAAGACGCCCTTCATATCGAGGGAGAAAAACCTGTTGTCTTGATCTTCGATGATGCGCATCTGTTAACAGATGTCACGCTATTGGAAATTTATCGCCTTGCTGAAATACAGGCAGATACTAAACGCATGCTGAACATCGTACTCTGTGGTGAGCCAAGCCTGGAGAGCCGGCTGTTGAGTAATCAAGAGTTTCGTTCTTTATTGCAGAGTGTTTCACACCGGTTTCTGCTGGAGCCGATGGACTTGGAAACTCTTGGGCAGTTCTTCCATCGCTACATGGAAAAGGCGGGCTTGTCCGGGCTGCAGTTAGAAACTGCGGCAATGAGTGTGTTTTTCAAATCTTCAAAGGGATATCCGGGGCCAGCCCTGAGTCTGTGCAAGCTCATCGTAGAAGCGAGGATAGGCAATGCCAATCTTGCACCGATGAGCAAAGAAGAGTTCCAGCAATTGATTAAAACGGCAGCAGGAGACCAGATCTTACCGAGTACAGGCTATAGGGAAAGTTATCGTGAGCTCAGTCGATTAGGACCGGTAGTGCCCCTGGCAGCAGTATTGGTAATTGCTTCTGTTGGCTTTCTTTATCAGCAATTGGAAAACGACGATGGTCAGGACCTGACATCGAGTATGCAAGTTGAGTCAGCACTGGCAGCAGAAAGCTCGCCGTTTACCGCGGAGCTTGAGGATGAGCCAGAAACCATCGAGAACAGTGCCACGATTGTGGGGCGTGTTACTGTCGAGCCAACCGGTGATGATGAACGAACTGCTCTCGAACCCGCCGCGCTAGCGATTACCGCGACCCCTGATATTGAAATTCCGGAGCCAGTTTCGGATTCTTCCCTTGCCCTGGTCACAGCAGAGGAGCGAGGCGTTGCCACCGATGCGATATCTCTCCCGGAATTCGAAACGTTCATCGATGAAGAGTCTGAATTGGAAAATGAAGAGGAAATTGAAATCTCTGATACGCCAGACTCTTCGCAGAATGAAACCATTGTAGAAGAAGCGGAAATTGCTGATCCTGAACTTTCTAACTCTGAGCTGGTTGCAGTTTCGAATGAGTCTGCGTTAACTGTTGAAAATTCACTTCCAGACAATACTGAAATCGCATTCGATGTGACGGCTTTGCAAACAGCGGTAAGCGGCTGGGTAAATGCCTGGCAATCGCAATCGCTTGGAGACTACTTCGATAGTTATCATTCTGCCTTTGTGCCCCGCTATCACGACAGCCGGTCACAGTGGCGCCAGAGTCGACAGCGTGTCATTGGCGGTGCGGACTGGATTAGGTTGGAAATGACCGACTATGCTTTCATCGGAGAAGAGGAAGGGATGCAGGAGGTGAGATTCTGGCTGCGTTATGAATCGCCGAGTTATAGCGACAACACCCAGAAAAAGTTACTAATGTTGCAAGAGCGGGGCGAATGGAAGATCGTTGAGGAAATCAATCTCCAGGTAAGAAGCTAAAGCCAGGTTTAAAAATAGCAATACTATTTAACTGCGCCGACGAGACTGTCTCGAGTCTCGTTTGCCTGATTGAGCCGGTGGCACCAGACTTCTTGTGCTGGTGCCAATCAGGTCTTCACGACCTAATCGTTTCAAAGCCTCGCGCAACAGCGGCCAGTTTTTCTCATCGTGATAGCGCAGAAACGCTTTTTGTACGCGTCGTTGTTCAATGTCTTTGCAGACGCTTAACTTTTCACCTTTATATCGCAGTTTTTGTAAAGGGTTGCGTTCCGAATAATACATGGCAGTGGCAAGCGCCATAGGCGAAGGGTAGAAAGTCTGCACCTGATCCGGTTTAAAGTTGTGGTCTTTTAACCACATGCTCAGGTTCAGCATTTCCTCTTCGTCACAGCCAGGATGGGCAGCGATGAAGTAGGGAATCAGATACTGCTCCTTACCCGCCTTCTTGGAAAACTTGTCGAAGAGTTTCTTGAAATCATCATAGGCCGAGATGCTGGGCTTCATCATTTTGGACAGTGTGTTCTGCTCACTGTGCTCTGGCGCAATCTTCAGGTAACCACCAACATGATGAGTTACCAGTTCTTCGATGTACTCAGGATCTTTCAGCGCCAGGTCATAACGCAGACCTGAAGCAATCGCGACACGCTTCACTCCTGGTACAGCCCTGGCCTTGCGATACAGCTTAGTGGTTGGGCTGTGGTCTGTGTTCAAATGCTTGCAGATGTTTGGATAAACGCAGGAGAGTCGTTTGCAGCTTTTTTGAATCTCCGGAGACTTGCAATTGAGTTTGTACATATTGGCGGTAGGGCCACCCAGATCAGAAATCGTACCCGTGAAAACCGGTACCTGATCTCTGATTTTTTCAATCTCGCGAATAATACTGTCTTCAGAACGACTTTGGATTATGCGTCCTTCGTGTTCTGTGATAGAGCAAAATGTGCAACCACCAAAACAGCCACGCATGATATTGACCGAAGTTTTGATCATGTCATAGGCAGGAATTCTGGCATCGCCATAGCTGGGGTGAGGCCGCCGCTGATACGGAAGATCAAACACCCAGTCCATCTCATCAGTTTCCAGAGGCAGTGGTGGTGGGTTCACCCAGACTTCCTGATTGCCATGTCGCTGCACTAACGGGCGGGCGTTATAGGGGTTGGACTCCTGATGCAGGATACGAGATGCATGGGCATAGAGTACCGAGTCATTTGTCACTTTATTAAAGGATGGCAGCCGAATATAGCTGGTGGCTTTGTCGTATTCCGTTTGTCGCTGAAGTGGCAGTGGAATGATCTTCACGGCCTGTGCGTCGGAGTCTGGACTTACCTCGCCTGAACCTGATTGCGCCATACCGGAGTTTTGATGATAGTCGTAGGGATTAGGCAACTTATCTATTTTGGCTGGCCAGTCGATACGGGTAGAGTCGACTTCGGTCCAGGCCTCTGGCAGCTTCTCCAACAGTAGAGCACTGCCACGCAAGTCCCAGCATTCTTCAATTTTTTTACCCCGTGAGACCTGGCAAGCGAGTTCCACGAGTGCGCGTTCTGCATTGCCGTAGAGCAGGATGTCGGCATTTGAGTCTACCAGCACTGAGCGGCGTACCTTGTCGCTCCAGTAGTCATATTGTGCAATGCGCCTCAGGCTAGCTTCGATACCACCGACCACGATGGGAGTGTCGTAGTAGGCTTCGCGGCAGCGCTGACTATAGACGATGACTGACCGGTCTGGCCGCTTGCCTGGTTCAGCATGCGGTGTGTAAGCATCGTCACTTCGCAGACGCAGATCAGCCGTATAACGATTGATAAGCGAGTCCATGTTACCGCCGGTTACTCCGAAGAACAGATTGGGCTTGCCCAGTGCCATAAACGGCTCAGCAGATGTCCATTCGGGTTGCGAGATAATGCCTACTCGGAAGCCCTGCGCTTCCAGTAATCGTCCCACCACTGCCATGCCAAAACTTGGATGGTCTATGTAGGCATCGGCGGTGACAATGATGATGTCGCAACTGTCCCAACCCAGTGCATCCATCTCTTCGCGCGACATGGGCAGGTAGGGCGCTTCGCCGAAACACTCTGCCCAATACTTCGGGTATGAGTAGAGTTTACTCGGTGTTTCGCTATGGCGCTTCGCCGGCGCTGGTGAGGGAGCGTTCATTGGTCTTGTGTGGGGAAGAATTGATCCAGCGATGTACTGGAACCGTTGATGATGAACTCATCGTCGGCAAGAGTCAGTTCCATCAGGATACGACCATTGTCCAGTTGGATGTAACCCTGTTGCACGTAGGGATCAACCAACTCGGCAAAAGGACTGCGCAGCACAGCTTCCATATCCAGAGACATGTTGATTTGTAGATTTAGCGCGGTGACGATTTCTTCTATAGTAAGTTCATTTAAGTCGCTCACTGCGGGTAAACCTTCCCATTGAGTGAGCACATCCAGCGAGTGATCGCCCTGGTAAACGGTTGCTGTAAGGTAGTTGTTAAAGATGAGACTGTTCTGGACCAGGATCAGCGCCAGTTGCTGGCTCAACTCTTCCATCGAGACCGCACCGGTACCGCCGGCATTGATTTGATCCTGCAGCGAGCTAAGCAGTTCGTAATATCTACGTATGAGTTCAGTAGAAAGTTGATTTACTTCGATTGTCCATCCCATTGCTTGCAAAGGGAGCTCACTCTGCAGATTCGCAACTTGCAAACGCTGATACACGTCGATCTGTTCAGTGCTGTTAGGTGTGCCGGTCAGCCTCGAGTCTGCGCTGATATCAGTTGCCGTAAACGCCAACGGCCCTGCTGATGAGATACCGGGAATGTTGAGTTCAGCCTGACTGGGTGCCAACAAATCGTTCATCTGCTCGGTTTCGCTCTGTAGATCGATACCCTGCAGATTGAATCCCATGCCATTGCCGGTCTGCTCGGCTCGCAAGCCGCCCATTACCATTTGCAACTCAGCGGATTGATCCGGGTTTGCATGTAGACTTCCCACCAGACCTTCAAAGCTTACCGTCGCCGAAGGGTCTTCAATTTCCACGCCGGAAATATTGAGATCGATGGTTAAGGACTGATCGAATCCTGCCAACAATGCCAGCTCCACCTGCGGCAGATCGAATGGAATTGAGCTGAGCGCTTCAGTGATTTCGCGACTGTTAAAAGAAGGAACGATAGCGGCATGAGCCAGACCCAATTCAATTCCATCGTTGGTTAACATCAGCGGGCCATGCGAAAAATCGAAAGCCAGGTTTATGGTAAATGCTTCATCAATGCCTAATGGATAGTAAGCCACTTCGAATTCAGCATTGGAGCTAAACCAACCAGACTCGAATCTGGTTTCGTTGATCTCCATTTGCCGCAGTGTTTCTGGAGGAATGAGCGCAAACAGGTTGTCTACTGTAGATTCACGCAGGTTAAGGCCTACGATCTTTGGCGTGATCCCAATAATCAGGATCAGGATGATACCAATGGCCATCTGCAGTCTGAAAGTTCGCTCGTTCATGCTTTTACCTCAAGCACAATGCAGTGTGCACTATAGCAGGAAACAGTGATGCCCTAGTGAGATTAAGTAGTTAAAACTGCTGAATCTTGTACGCGCAACGACGGTTGTCGCTAAGCAAATGATCGGTACGCTGGATCGTCGCCTGATCCGCTAGCAAAGATTGGAGTAGGGTGAGTTCAGCCTGGCAATAAGATTGGCAGGCTGTCGCCATGGCAATCAATGGGCAGTGGTTCTCAATCAGCAGCCAGCCGTCAGGCAGAAGTCGTATTTCGGCCATGAACCCATCTTCACTGCGCAGTTCAGCCAGGCGTGCCAGTCGTGCCTCCAGTTCTGGCCCAGCGAACTCCAGGGCTCGTTGATAGCGGACAAGTTGGCCTGCATGGGCGGCAGAGATTAGCTGTTCCAGGCCCGACTCACCCTGGCTACTGCGCACGCTTTCGATCAAGGCCACGCCCACTTCGGCATGGGTATCGGGGAAGCGGGCATGACCATTGGCAGTGAGTTGCCAGTAATGCACAGGCCTGCCGCGAGTTTGACGGGTTTCTTCTGTCTTAGCCACCAATCCCCGTTGGGCCAGGTCAGTAATATGTTGCCGGACCCCCATAGTTGTCATATCCAGTTGATTTGCCAGAATTTTAATTGTTTGCGGGCCGCGTTTCTTGAGCCTTTGCAGGATTTCTTCCTGGGTTTCAGCCAATTTCATTGGGTACTCTGCCTTTCACTCGTTGTACCAGAGTATCGGCCAATATAATAAAGTATTTACTTTATTAATAGATGGATCATTTCGATTAAATAAACTATTGAATTTAATAAATAACTCAGTTGGCTAAAAATTGATCAAATTTCGCCAGATAGGGTGCCAATTCGGTCATTAGGCGATGGAAGAGGCAAAAATCAGTAGAATGGTCACATCAGGGATCGATCTGTCGACTGTGCACATTCATGAGTTCTCAAGCCCCGCTGCTCACAACCTTTCTGGCCTACCTGCTGTTAATCCTCTATTTGGGAATCAAAGCTTATCGCCGTACCCATGATTTGGGCGATTACATTCTCGGCGGGCGCAAGCTTGGGCCGGCAGTGACTGCCTTGAGTGTCGGGGCCTCTGACATGAGTGGCTGGCTGTTGCTGGGCTTACCCGGTGCAATCTATGTGTCTGGTCTCAGTGAGATCTGGATTGGCATCGGGCTGACTGTGGGTGCTTATTGCAATTGGCTGTTTGTAGCTAAACCCTTGCGCGTGTACAGCCAGGCTGCCAATAACTCCCTGACCCTGCCCGATTATTTTGAAAACAGGTTTCAGGATAAGACGCGGCTACTCAGATCACTGTCGGCAGCCGTGATCCTGTTGTTTTTCACTTTCTATACGGCGTCAGGTCTGGTGGGCGGCGCTATCCTGTTTGAAAGCAGTTTCGGTTTGG
>JANQJM010000126.1 GCA_028281635.1 Pseudomonadales bacterium
TGCGCTTTGCTGACTCCGGTGTCCGCTATGCTGACTTTGATCATGGCAAGTTATATCAGTCTTAATCTGGCAGTCTTGCTTGCGATCACAGCCGGAGGTTTTATCTATATTGCGCTTGCCGTGCTAATGCCACTGCTGTTGCCGGTCAAAGAGCATGCCACACCGATTCCACAGTTTGGCACTATTCTGATTGGAGTCCTCTCCATGCAGATGCTGCTGTGGGTTGAGTGATAGAAATCTCGGCCGTCTTTCTAATCTATGGCCGTTTCCCGCGAAAGAATTGATAGTCTGGATTTCCTGCGTGGCGTAGCCATTCTCGGCATGCTATTTGTAAACATCCCCTGGCATGCTGGCACGTCCATGTCTCGCGTCCACGAGGCTGACTTCTTAAGCGTGGGAGCCTGGTTATTGCAATATGTCATTGTTGACCAGCGCTTCATGCCAATCTTTGCGATGTTGTTCGGGGCGGGATTCTTGATTCTCTCCGAAGGTCGGGAAAACACACCAGGCTTCAAAGCATACATCTTCCGCCGCATGGGTGTGTTGTTTGTCATAGGTTTAGCTCACGCCTATTTGATTTGGTCTGGGGACATACTGATTAACTACGCGCTTTGCGGTCCGCTGCTACTACTATTCTATCGCCTTTCTCCGGCTCAGCTATTTGGCTTTGCCATTGCTTTCAAGTTGCTACATCTGGCAATTCTTCAGTGGCCAATAATTTATGATGCGACTTTGCATCGTTTGCTGTTTGCCTGGTGGTTAGAGATTGGTGATGCACCAATGACCGAAGCGGCAGCATATGCTGGTAGCTACTCGGATCTGCTTCGATACAATGTCTGGCGCAATCAGTTCATTCAATGGACGGCGATGCTGGATTATCGGGTATGGAATGCGCTGTCATTCATGCTCGCGGGTATGGCTCTGTACAAACTCAAAGTGCTAAGCGGGGCAGCACCTGGCATCGTGTATCGCCGTACATTCGTTGTCTCCATTATTGTCGGTGCTCCTTTCCTGATTTACGGCATAGTAGGGCGGGTTGGAGAGATCGAAAGCGTTAGCGCTTATTTTGGCTTTCAGCGAGATCTGTCTTTCACTTCCCTATCTCATAATGTGGGAACGGCGATTACTGCTTTTGCAATGCTCTCGGCGTTGTTGCTTTGGTACAACGCCGCGCCTGCGTCGAGAGTTATCAGTATGCTGCGTGCAGTTGGTCGCATGGCGCTCTCTAACTATGTGATGCAGTCACTTATTTTCTTCATTATTTTTGCCATGTTGGAATGGGTACCCTATGACAGTCTGGATCCAGATGAACGTCTGGTCTGGGCAATCTTTATCTGGATATTTCAAATAGGATTCAGTGTGATGTGGTTGAATTTCTTTTCTATGGGGCCGCTTGAATCATTGTGGCGCCGACTGGCGGGGTCCGGACCGGCGCGTACTGCTTGAAAGCAATGATTGGCTCCGCGCTTAGGATTCGGTTTCGATTTGGTAGTTATTAAATCCTGAGGCTACTTCAGAGCGACCTTTAAAAACTTAATCCGCGACAGCAGAAAGAAGTCCAATGCGATAAGACCGATTAAAGTCATAGCTACCAATGGGAAGAGCAGGGAAGCCAGCACCATGGCAAAGAAGGCCGCACGCCAGACCCGTTGATCTTGAGGCAGAGGCGGTGGTTGTAAACTAAAGTTCCCGCTTGGTCGTCGCTGCCACCACATAACGACACCGGATACCGCCAACAGGATAAAAGAGAGGCAGAAGGCGGCGTTGATTAATAGATTTATGACACCCAGATCACCTTGATGCAGGGGTATGCTGGTCGCCATGATTTTGCCAAGGACAGAATAATCCTGGAAAAGAATGTTTCCGAGAATGTTTCCTGTTTCCCGATCAATGTGCACAATCCGATCTCGCCGTGGATCACTTATGTCACCACTCTGGGTCACGGCGGCCACGGTCCACACTTGCGTAGCATCGGCTGGAATAGAAACCCGGAAGTTGGTAAACCCGTTGTCGTAGGCATATGCAACCACGGAGTCCAGGTTGATTCCCTGGCCTGGGTCTATGCCGGGAACTCCAGCCAGTGACCCAGAACTGGGTAGAGGTGTTTGCTCGACGCCCCAGGGCACGTCATGGTGTCCTTGAACATTCAGGCTGTCGTGTGTTTCATCAGAGAGAGGCGCCTGGAATTGTTCACCGGGTAGCGAGCTGAACGCCTGAGTAAAGCGCTCTCCCCACACCAGTGTCCAGGTCAGGCCTGATAGCAAGAAGAAGAGCAGAACCAGGGATGTCCAGGAACCGATAAGGATATGCAGATTGCGCCACAGCGCTCGCCCGCGACCCATTCTCTTGGGCACGGCGAGGGCCTCACGCCATGGCTTGCCATCTCGAGGCCACCACATATAGAGGCCACTCAAGGTCAATAAAACCGCGAATCCGGCGGCAATTTCTATCATGTAATCGCCTATCGTTCCCATGAGAAATGTGCCGTGAATTTCCAATGCCCAGTTGTAGAGAGTGGAATTGGGATCCAGCTCTCCCAGCACGTTTCCGGTATAGGGATCCACGAAAACGCTAATGGTTGGCAGTTCCCAATGGGCCATGTGCTCGCCCCCCATGCTGTCGTGAGGAAGCACGGAAAAATGACTGCTTCGGTCTGCAGCGCGCGGTGGCGCGTACATGACAACATCTGCGTGCGGACTGAACTCCTGAACGGCAGCGAGTTGCTGCGAGGGCGCGAGGGTGGTTTCTCCGGGAGAGACAAAATAGCGATCCTGGTACTGTATGTTTTCCAGTGGCCCGCTGACTAACATGATCAACCCGGTGACTGCCAGCATGACGAGAAAAAGAAACACATACAGTCCTGCATAGAAATGCCAGCGCCAGATAGCCCGGTACAAGCCGGCGTTTTGTTCACTAGGAGACTTCCCGTTCATTTATTAATCTCCGACTTCGTGTCTGTATTTAGAAGCTATAGGCCACGCCGACGGACATCAGGCGCGGGTTGCCGGGTCGAAACACTCCACTGGGAGCCCAGGAGGGTGCCGATGCAGAATTAATAAAATCGTCATCCAGCAGATTCAGCACCTTGGCATTAAAAGACACACCTGAGTTTAGTGCGTAGTCCAGCCGGAGATTCACAATCTGTTCCGCTTCCTTGGTAGTGGTATTGGCTTCATTCATATACCACTCGCCCACATGCTGCACCTCAAGCTCGGCTTGCAGCCCACTTATCACGCGAGGCTGATAGTTAAGACGAAAGTTGCCGAGGTTCTGAGGTGATCCGACCAGCCGCAATCCATCTACCGGGCTGGCCTCGTTAGCAAATTTTTGCGTGACCCGGTTAAGCATCTGAGAGGCCGCCAGGGTGATAGCCCATTCTTCGTTGAGTTGTGCTTCCAACCCGAGTTCCACACCCTGATACTCTTCCTCGCCACCGTTGACGGAAATATTACCCGCCGGAGATTCGACGCCGGTGACAATTCCACCCTCTGCGACCATATGGTAGACAGCTGCATTCAGGCTAACGCTATCGCTTAGATAACCCCGGTATCCAAACTCGAAGCTGTCTATCAATTCGGGCTCGAGTGAGAACTCGGCTTGATTCGGACCAAGAACATAGAGATCGCTTTCATCAGGGATGCGAAAGCCTTTGGCGTAGCGGAAGTAAGTATTGTGATAGTCCGATATCCGGTAGTTGAAAGACAACTTCGGCAGAAGTTCTTCGAAATTGTCATTTCTGGTACCAAGGATGAGAAAAGGTGACGGTTCATCTGCAGTGAAATCTGCTGCAGTCAGATTGTTGCTGTAGTCATATTCGGAATCTTCAAAGCGTAAACCCAATACCACTGAAAGCTGATCGTTAAACTGGTAGTGATGCTCCAGGAACGGGGCGATACTCTGGTAGTCAATCTGATAGTCCAGGTGAACTCCCTGCCGATAAATGGTTCCCCATACGTTCTGGCTTGGTCTGGTTTGAGTGGTCGTTCTTTCGAAATCTGTGTTCTCGATGTCGACGCCTACAATGGTTGAGCTGCGGTCGCTCCAATCCAGGTAACCTCGCGACAGCAGCCCTACCGTATCGGTCTGGCTCTCAGTGATGGGGGTGATAGCTGGCTGCCAGGTCGCCATATACTGGGGGTCGATGCTGCGCACGTAGGGTGTGAATTGCAGGGTAACTGTATCGTTAACACGGGCACGTATTTCGCTGCTCAGACGAAGATACTCCGCCTGATCACGGGCTTCATCACGATTCACCTGCGGTGACAGCCCGTCCAGCCATGGCGTCTCTGCCAAAGCGGTGGCCCTGAGTGTGCCAGCCATCTGTGAGTCGAAATCGGTATAGCTGAGAATGCTGTTTATCTCCAGGTTGTCATTTCGGTACAGATGGCGACCGATAACCTGGGTTCGCTCCCACGCCGTGGTATCACGCCAGCCATCATCGCTCTGATAGGAGACAGCTAGGCGAAGTGCCTGCGTATCGCTCACGCCGCCGGTCATATCAACCCGAACGTCCTGCAGGTTTTCTTCTCCTGCGCGCACCGCTACATTGAAACTGGGATCGAATTCCGGTGCTTGACTCTTTACGTTAATCACCGCGGCCAGCGCATCAGAACCGTGGATGGCCGTACCCGGACCTTTAATGATTTCCATGCCGCCTGGAGAAGTCAGTGCTCCGGAATAGGAGAAAGCGGCGTGGTTAAATGAGATGGGTGATTGCAGGGGCACATTGTCCTGCAGAAATAAATACACGTTGTCGAAGGACACTGGCAGACGAATCGCTGGTGCATCGACGGGCCCTCGAAGCTGCTGAAAATAAACACCCGGCATGCGGTTTACCGTTTCGCCTATCCACATGGCCTGATCGAACTGGCTCTGCTGGGCGGAGACAGTTTCTACCGTAATTGGGGTAGAGAAGAGGGCTTCTGACTGTCCCGTGGTTGAGACAATTATTTCTTCGATGGGTGACTCCTGGGCAATGGTTGCCAACGTCGTCATTCCTGTCAGGCAAGCCACCAATGGTTTGAGCCTTGGTTTAAGCAATTGATTTTTATATTTAATTTTCGCTTTCTGAAACATGATCCCTACCCTGTAAATAACTCTGCGAATGCAGATTGGGCGCAATCGTAGGGACTACTGACAGCCAAGCCAATGCGGCACAGTGACTCATGCGTCAATTTGTCGCAATGCAAGAAAACCCCAGTTAAATCCCTGTTTATACACCTTGGATTTCAGATCAGACGTCGCCGAGGGCCTAGCTGTGGGTTAGTTCACGGTTAAAAAATGCTATAACGTAACAAAATGTAGCTTGAATTCACCCCACGATGCTTCCTAAGCTTCCACTCCCTCTGAACTCTTTGCCCTATGGGTGAATCGAAAATGACTGCTTCGGTCGTGAAATTGGTCAGTAATCCGGCAGGCGGGCTTTATTCCAGGATTTACCTTGGTTTTGCCATGAGCATTAAATACCTCGGGCATCTAGGGGCTGCTCGGTGCCTCATAGCCAGGCTATTCGTGGTATCGACTGTGCTTCTTGCTACTGCCTGCGACTCCCAGAATCGAAATTCTGTGTTGCTCACGAATCAGGATCAGCCGCTGCGGGCAGAACCTGTAGTCATGGAGTTTACTGAGACGTTTCAGGTCTACGAACGAGACGGCTATCGCATTGTCGATCTTCGCGCACCGGTAGTCAGTTGGGGCGGAACTGCACAGGGTGCGGATCAAACTGCACGGGTTGTTCTTGTTCCGAAAACACAAGAGCCTCCTCTCCTTACTGGAGATCTCGAGGGGGCCGTGATGGTGCGTACACCAGTCGAGCGCATTGCAACTAATTACGAAATTCTGGAATCAATCCTCGTTGCCTTGGAAATCGAAGATCGATTGGTCGCCGTTGGGGGTGTTAAGAACTATGACGACGGTATTCGCGCACGTGCCAGATCTGGCGAACTGGCTCAGCTAGGATACGGTTGGCATACACCACCGAATATCGACCCTCTTCTTAATTCTGAACCTGACGTGTTCCTGATGGTGTTAGGAGACCTTGGTCACGCCGAACACTATGAGCGAATAAAAGACCTGGGCGTGCCAGTTGTCCCAATTTTCTACGAAGCCGAGCAGGACTATATGGGTCCAGTGGATTATGTGCGCTTGATCGGAATGATGGCTGGTAAAGAAACGGAAGCAAATTCATTCGTGTCGATGGTGGCTGAAAACGTTCTTGAGCTGAAGCGCCTTGTGGCGGACCTGCCGACTCGGCAGGTGATCTATACCTGGTATGTAGGGAGTGGACGCTGGGGGGCGGTGGTGAGGAATGCCGACAATGCCTTCCTCGAGGATGCGGGTGGTATCAATCCGTTGGCTCTCCCAGATGATATCCGCATAGATGATTTCATGCAGGTGGGCACCGAAGTCTTGCTGGACAAAGCGAGCGATGTTGACTGCTGGATTTGGCGCGACACGCACTCGGTTACTTTTGACGACCCTGGCGTTCTGCAAAATTTCAAGGCATGGCAAGAAGGCTGTCTTTTTGCTGGGGACGGAAAGGCTAAGCCAGATCATGATGCTTATGACATTTATGGAACTGGTCTGATTAGACCAGACATCATATTGGGGGATATGGTGCGGATGTTACACCCGCAGTCGAGGAATGAGCCATTCGTCTATTTCCTTCCGGACGGGCAGGAGCTTCAGCGATGAGTCAGATAGTTGAACCAGTTTTTGCCCGAGATCATTCCAGCAAGATCGCAATCTTTCTGTTTCTGTTCTCGATTGCGGTTGTGAGCATGTTCACTCTCTCCTATGGCCAGGTTGTGCTCGGAGTTGACCGCTTGCTGGATGCTGTTTTCTCTCCAGAAAGTGATCCAATCGCTACTCAAATCGTTCAGGACCTTCGGCTCCCGCGGGTATTTACTGGACTAATTGCAGGCGCGGCGCTGGGTGTTTCCGGGGTCTTGATGCAAGCGCTTTTCCGAAATCCGATGGCCGATGCCTGGTCGCTAGGACTTTTGGCCGGAGGTCAGTTGGGTGTTGCGCTCATCGTGACCGCTGCGGCTTTTGCCGGTCCCGCAGCGATTGCGTTTCTGACTACTTTTCAGGGGATAGGCTTAACTTCCGGGGCGCTTGTTGGTGTTGCCGTGTTCGCAGGATTGATGGTGGTCCTGTCCCGTCGGGTTGGCACAATTACTTTGTTGGTCGTGGGATTGATGCTTGGGTTTACAGTACAAGGGCTGGTAAGCATCGTCATGCATTTTGCCAACCGGGTTGGTGGTCGAGTCTATTCAGGCTGGAATGACGGTACTTTTGCCGCAACTACATTTGACGACCTTACTTTCATGATCATCCCTATCGCCGCCGGTCTGATTATTGCGATAGCAAGTGCAAAAGGTCTGAGTTCGTTGTTGTTAGGAGAAACCTATGCTCGAAGTCTAGGCACTAATGTACAACGACTTCGTTGGCTTACGCTTGGTGCTGTGGTTCTGTTAGTCGCTCCTGTTACTGCTTACTGCGGCCCCGTAACTTTTATTGGACTTATCGTTCCTCATTTTGCCAGGGCAATTGCCAAAACTTCTCAGATACTGCCTCTTATTCCGCTGGCAGCTCTTTCTGGAGCATTGCTGGCTATTGCTGCAGACGCAGTAGTGCATCTGCCGTGGGAACAGCATTTCCTGCATTTGAACACGATCCTTGCTGTGATTGGTGCGCCAGTAGTAATAGCGCTGCTTCTATTTAGTCCTACGATGAAGGGAAGCACCTAATGCTTGAACTCAGGGACCTGACATCTGGTTATGTGGGCACCAAGGGTACCGTCGTTGATCCAGTCTCCCTTTCACTGGAAGCAGGCGATTTCGTTTGCGTGATCGGGCGTAATGGTGCGGGCAAATCAACTTTGATGCGCACGATCAGCGGACTGCAGCCAGCCCTGTCTGGAGACGCACTATTGGCAGGACAGTCAATTCCAGCCATGAGTTCGCAGGAGCGTGCACAGTCGATTTCAGTAGTAACTACCGATCGCGTATCGAGCCCGGGATTGCTTGCCCGGGACGTCATTGAGTTGGGTCGCCAACCCTATACGAATTGGCGTGGTCAGCTCACAAATGAAGATATAAGCATTGTAGAAGAAGCAACTTATCAGGCCGGGGCAGTGACCTTGGCCCCCAAACCTTTCGACAGTCTATCTGACGGCGAGCGTCAGCGCGTCATGATTGCCCGGGCGCTTGCACAGACATCCAAGGTACTTGTGCTAGATGAAATCACAGCATTTCTGGATTTACCCGGACGGGTAGAAATCATGGCCTTACTTCGTCGCCATGCGCAGCAAACCGGAAAGATAGTGCTCCTGTCGAGCCATGACCTGGAACTCAGTTTGGAACTCGTTGGTCAGCTCTGGATTGTTCACGATGGTGAGCTGTCATTCGGTAGTCCAGATGCCCTGATCACCAATGGTGTTATTGAACAGGCCTTTGATAACTCCGATGTAAGCTTCGACCCTTCCCAAAGACGCTTCATCATGAATTCGAACTAAACCTTTTTGAACCTCTAATAAAAACCTGATGCTCTACGGGAGAGAATTAATGCATAAGCAATCCATTTTCACACTTTCAGCGCTCTCAGTTGCTGTGGCGGCGAGTACGGCCCAGGCACAAAGCCTGGAGAGTACCAACGTCGTAAACGAGGTCGTTGTGACTGCGACACGAACTGAAAAACCTCTGCTTGAAACACCTGCCGCGGTTACAGTGCAAAACATGGACTACCTTGAACAGAAAGGATTCGTGTACGGAGCGGATGAGTTTCGAGGCGTGCCAGGCGTTTTTGTGCGCAGGGGTGAAGGAGATGGAGAGGAATTCCCATTCATTTCTATTCGCGGAATAACCGGCAATCACGGCAATGACACCTTCCTTGCGATGATTGATGGCATTCCCTTTGTTGGGCCCGATGAGGAAGTTTTGCTGTACCAAATGCCCTATGCTGTTGTACAAAATATTGAAATAGTTCGTGGCCCCGTGTCTGCACTTTATGGCAGGGGTGCAATATCAGGAGCGGTAAACTATCGAACCCGAGAGCCCGCTGCTGACAATTCTCAACTCCTGGTAAGTTATGGCGATGACGGCTACAGCAACGCGGAATGGCTCTATGAAGAGTCAGGAGATAATGGCTCATTCCTGCTAAGCGCTTCAAGGCTGGATTACGAGGGCTGGCGGGAAAACAGCGAGAGGGAAATCAGCAATCTATTTATGAAAGGGCAGCTCGACGTGGGTGATGGAGGGTCTCTTACTGCCTATTTCAATTACTTTGACCGTAATGCTGAGGTACCGAGCACGATTCCTACTCTGGAAGATGGCACGATTGTAGATGTTATAGGCGGTGATGAAACCTTCGTCGGCTATTCACCATCCTTCAATGATCAGCAGGGTTGGGTCACAGCGCTTAGCTACGAGCAGCCCATAAGCGACAACCTGCAACTGCGAGTGACAGGGCAGTACAGAAACTTCGATTCAGAAGTACGATTAAACTTTTATGACTTTTTTGAGTTCGACCCTGACAACAACATTATGGGCGTCAACGGATTCCACTCACCGAACGATACCAATGTGCTTTACGGCGAGGCAACGCTTAATTGGCAGACTGGTCGGCACAATATCGTCGCCGGCATAAGTGCAGAAGAAACTGAGACAACAGAGTTTGATCAGTGGTCAGGACAAAATGGATTCACTTTCGACTGTGGCTTCAAATTTTTTGCCGTGCTGGTCGACTACAGCACCGGTCAGGTCCTGAACCAGGATCATCCTTGTTTCGTTACGGATCAACGCCAGGTAGAAGATGAAGCGACTAACTCATTTGTTGGCATATATATCCAGGATGAGATTGAGCTTAGTGACAACTTTACGCTTACCCTTGGTGGTCGATTCGATACCTTCGAGCGCGACGTGGTTTTCACCCGAGTCGGTGGACAAGCGGTTGATCTAACAGCAACGGGTGACGAAAGTAATTTCGCGCCAAAAGCTTCCCTTGCTTACAACTACGATGGTGGCATGGTTTACATGAGTTATGGTGAAGGGTTCAATTCGAATTTTGGCCCTTTGTGGCAGTGGGACCCTGACAGATACGAACGGGTAGAGAAGCCAACTGTTATCGACAACTTTGAATTGGGCTGGAAAGGCACACTTGGGGATTATCTGCAATGGGAAACTGCTATTTTCCACATGGAGCAGGAGAACCGGCGCACGTTTATCGATAATCCAGACCCGACAGGCCCTCCTACATTAGCGACAACGGGACAGCTCTATAGTAGCCGTGGGTTGGAAGCGGGGTTGCGGGTGACGCCTTCGGATCGCACGCGCCTAACGTTTAACTACACCTATCTCGATCCGGAGTGGGATGAGTTTGTTGTCAGTTCATTTAGCGGGCCGGTGGATTTTTCAGGTACAACTCCACAGGGCGTGCCGGACCAAATTTTTTCCATTGATGCGGAACATAGGCCAACCGATCGCCTCAAAATTGGTGCTGCCTATGAGTGGTATGACGACTACTTCATCACAGTCGACAATAGATTCAATGGCGGTTCCTATGATCTTGTAACTCTGTTTGGTTCCTACAAACTGAGCCAGGATCGGGATTGGTTTCTGGACCTAACTCTGACCAATGCATTTGATGAGGATTACTATCATTTTTTTGGTGGATCCCGTACCGCAGTTACCAATGTGACTCCCGGTGCGCCAAGACAAATCCGTGCCTCATTGCGGATGGATTTCTAGAGAGTAAAGTTCAGGATGGTTTAAATTGTCTAAAGATTTGTTGCTAGAAGGATAAATAAAATGAGTGAATTGCTTCGAGCCCAGGAGTTGACCAAAGTATTTCGGTCGAATACTGCATTGAATGCCTTGAATCTGACAGTCAATTCTTCGGAGATCGTCTGTCTTCTTGGTGCTAATGGTGCAGGTAAAACTACTACCATAAATCTTTTTCTTGGGTTCCTTGAACCAACTTCTGGGTCTGCGCTCGTGGGTGGTGTTGAAGTTTCAGAAGACTTGCAGGGGGCTCGTAGCAATCTCGGCTATGTTCCGGAGCAGGTGTCACTTTATCCTTCACTGACCGGATTAGAAAATCTGGATTATTTCGTTCGCTTGAGCAGTAACAAGCAGCCCGATGAAACCTATTTAAGGGATTTACTTAAGCAGGTAGGTTTGGAACAGGGTGCTGTTGATAAAAAAGTTGACGGATATTCGAAAGGAATGCGTCAGAAAGTGGGCTTGGCGATTGCTCTGGCCAAGGGTGCAAAGGCCTTATTGCTTGACGAACCCTTATCTGGTCTGGATCCCAAGGCCGCAAATGAATTCTGCCAGTTACTGCGAAACTTGGCGAACGACGGCACAGCAGTATTGATGGCGACTCATGATTTGTTCCGGGCCAAAGAAATCGCTGATCGCATTGGGATTATGAAAGCGGGAGTCCTGGTTGAAGAACTACGTCCAGAAACTTTAGACCAGGCCGCGCTGGAACAAATTTATTTACGTCATATGCACGATGACGCACCGGTCGAGGAGGCACACTGATGATAGGTACTATTATTCAGAAGGAACTCACTGAACTAAGTCGTGATGGCAGGGCGATTGGCCTGTTAGGAATAGTGAGCCTGCTTCTTGTATTGGGGCTGGTCACAGGGTTCGCCACTGAGAGTGCCCGCGAGCAAGATATTTTGCAGGCACAGGAGGACGATTCTTCGGTTTTTTTGGAGCAGGGCGTCAAGAATCCGCACTCGGCAGCCCACTTCAGCCGCATGGCTCACAAACCTATAGCGCCATTGGCTTCGTTCGATCCTGGCGTTGCTTCTTATATGGGGCAAGTTATCTGGCTGGAAGCGCATTATCGCAATCCGGCCATGTTCAGAGCGGCGGAGGATGCACCTGAATTGAGTCGTCTGGAAAATTTCAGCGTTGCCGGTGTGCTAACACTGATCTTACCTTTGCTTATTATACTAACCGGCTACGGCAGTATTGCCAGCGAGCGTGAACGTGGCACCTTGCGCCAATTGGTTGGGTCTGGCACCAGTCTCAAGGACTTGCTGTTAGGTAAGTTTGCCGTCATTGCAGGCATAGCGTTTGCCGTCTTAGCGCTTGTGGTAATTCTTGTCACAGGGTTTTCAGCGCTCAGTTTGACTGAGTCTGGCTATACAGCATCAGACATTGTGCTGCGAGGCTTGTCTCTGCTGTTGGTGTACGGACTATACATCGCAGGTCTGGCAGCACTTACTCTGTTAGTTTCCATGCTGGTTAGGGAGGCCAAAACCGCACTGTTAGTCATGCTCGGCGTATGGGTGGTTGCGGTGGTAGGCTTGCCTCGATTGTCTGCCAATATTGCAGAGCAGGTTTACCCCAGTCCGGACGCGGGTACTTTCTGGGAGGACACCAGAGCCAGCCTGCAAGCCAATCGACCCGGCAGTGAGAGTGCGGAGTATTTGGCAGTAGAGCGCGAGGTTATCGAGCGAGCACTGGGTAGAGATTTGAGAGCGGATGAACTAGATGATCTCCCAATTAATAGCGCTGCAGTGCGCCTCGAAGTCTCCGAAGTAATTGATGCAGAAGCATTCAACGCCTCATATGCGGAGTTGTTCGAAAACTATGAAAAGCAGAAACAGCTGCGCCGAGTTCTCTCGATTTTTTCTCCCACCATTGCCCTGCAACATTTGTCCCGCGCCTATTCGGGAACAGATGTAAGCGCCCACGAGCACTTCTCCATTGAGGCAGAGCGTCAGCGCAACACGATCGTGCGTATTATGAATGAAGATATGATGATCAACGGGGTTGGTCAGAGTTTTGGCTACGTTGCTCCAGCTGAGTTTTGGGAAGCCGTGCCTGAATTCAGCTATCAACCATCTACAGTAACCCTTGCCTGGAATGAAAGCGTGATCGATCTTCTGATCTTGTTTTGCTGGGGGCTGGCTGCAACTGTCGCTGTTTTCTGGTTTGGAACCAATCGCGTCAGAATCTGAGGGGAAGAACCATGCGAATAAATGATCTCATAGCTTACGAGTGGAAGATGCAGTTTCGCCGAGTATCGGCGCTAGCGGTATTGTTGCTTTACGCATTGGTCCTCTTTTATGGAGGAATGGCGGGTAAAACTGAGCGTGATGAAAGAAGCTCTGCAATTGCATCCCACTACGCAGAAACAGCTGTCTCAATGGATGGTTGGCTAGACAATTTGCGGGAGTTAGAGCGATTAGGTAGTGCGGCAGACGTGCCGCCTGCGACAGGTTCCGCAATGGATGTTGTGTTTGCTTCTTCACTGCCGCAAGAGCCTCTCTCCGACTTCGCAGTTGGACAGTCAGACCTGCTGCCATTCGCGGGC
>JANQJM010000192.1 GCA_028281635.1 Pseudomonadales bacterium
CATGGCGTGCAATGGTGGCGTGTTCTGGAATGCAATCACTGCCGATCAATATGGCAGTAGTTTCGAAGTAGTGAAATATGGGCAGGGATCTACAGGCGAAGTGATGAGTCGCGCCGCTGTGAATTGGCGGCAAACCGGACTGCATAATGTGAGCAATGCTCTGGCTGCTGTTGCCGCTGCGCATCATGTAGGTATCGACGTGGGAACTGCTGCTGCTGCCCTGGAGGAATTTAAAGGCGTTAAACGTCGCATGGAACATTTGGCGATGGTGGAGGGTGTTCATGTCTATGATGATTTCGCCCACCATCCCACGGCGATTACTACCACCCTGCAGGGCATGGCCGCCAAGTTGCAGGCTGAGAGCGGTCCGAATCGCCTTATTGCTGTCATAGAGCCTCGCTCCAATACCATGCAGATGGGCGTGCATCAGCAAGAACTGAATACCGCTTGCGAGTCAGCAGATACAGTGCTGTGGTATAAACCCAAAAGCTCGGGAATTGATTTTAAATCCTTATTACAAGACAGTCGGGTCCCGGCCTACGCTTTTGATGACGTTGATGCCATCGTGACGTTTCTCGAGGAGAGAAGTGTGGCGGGAGATCATATCGTTATCATGAGCAATGGTGGGTTTGGTGGTATCCATCAGAAATTGATTAAGGCGCTGAGTTACGGGCCTTAACATTCTGCTCTGTTGCCCGCTTCTACTAATCTTTCACAGGAGTTCTGTTTAGTCGATGACTGAACGGCAAGATATTGCGCTTTTCCCACTGCGGGTGGTGATGTTTCCCGGCAGTAAACTGGATTTGCAAATTTTTGAGCGACGCTACCTGGATTTGGTAAGTCACTGCATGCGCAATGATGTGGGCTTTGGTGTTTGTCTGTTGCGGGAAGGTGAAGAAGTCATTCGAGAGGCCAGCAAACAAACCATCCACCGCACTGGCACCTATGTCAAGATCGTCGATTGGGATCAACTGGATAACGGATTATTGGGAATAAAAGTCCAGGGGCAGGCCAAATTCCGCATTCATGACTGCTGGCAAGCTGATAGTGGAGTGCTGGAAGGAGAAGTTGAATTCAGCGAACAAGACTGTCTGGGTCAAGAAGCCATTCCTCTCAGTGAAGATTTGGCAGCGCTGGTGGACTTGTTACAAAGCCTTGAAAGCCACCCGCTGGTGGAACAGCAAAACCTGCAGGTGGACTATGACAATCTGTGGGAGCTCGGTTGGCGGCTGGGGGATTTGATTCCAGTAGAAGTTGAGCAACGACAGGAATTGCTGGAACAGGATGATCCCTGGGAACGCATCCGCTCCATCGAACAACTGGTTGCCAATATAGCCAACGACACCTAGTTTCCATCGCTCTCTGCAACCGCCTTCACAGTCTGCGAACTTTATCGGTTTTCTCTCTAGCCTTTGGCTATGGGCTTGGCGGATAATGGCCGGCCCCTAACAGAGTAAAGAGTGCATTCGACGCTTGGGCACATGTTGGCGAGACTAATCGACAGTACGGGGTGGACCCATGAGCAATGGCTGGCAGCCAGCATCCTGGCTTTCATCATAGTCACTGTGATCGTGGTATTACACCGGGTGTTCAAACTGTTTCAAATGTCGAAAAAGAAAAACTATCAGCCCAACCTGCGGCCGCTGCGGAGGCAGCGACAGCGTTAAGCATTTTATGAACGTAAACCGGCCCTATCTCTCCCTGCTTGCACTGCTGACTATTGCACTGCTTAGTCTGACCAGTCACGCCATCATTGTGCGTCATGACGTGCTCTCTACTGACTATGAAATCAGCAGGACAGATTATCCAGCAGTGTTTTTCCTGGAACGTCAGGGGAGTCGCAAAATCTGTGTGGCCACTGTGATACATCCCCAGTGGGCATTGACGGCGGCTCATTGTACTGAAGAAACCATGCTGGAAGAGACTGTGCAGACTGGACGTCGTTTTGGCGTGTCGGTTGGCGGCGAAAACAGGGAGATAGATGCCGTTATCAAGCATCCTCTCTACGATCAGGAATCGTCGAGCGACGTGGACCTGGCTTTGTTACGTTTTCGCAAGCCATCGGCAACTCCCAGGCCGCTTCCCTTACAACAGAAACCAAACGAGTTGGGTGCAGTTGTCACGATTGTGGGCTGGGGATACTTTGGGCTCGGTACGCTGGGTCGTCAATACGATGATGGCCGTATGCGCAAGGCAACCAACCGCATCACAACTGCTCAGCGCTACTTGCGTTTCGTCTTTGATGATCCAAGAAACGGCTCAGATGAAAGTCTGCCATTAGAGGGATCACCCAGTTTGGGCGATAGCGGTGGTCCAGCCTTGATTGATTCAGAGCTGGGTCCTCACTTGGCAGGTATTGCAGTCGGTCAGATTCAGGGTGCCGACTACAGCGAAGAAACACAGGGTCGTTATGGAGCGGTGGCTATCTACGAACGAATATCCAGTCACATCGATTGGATCGAAGAAGTAGTGGGAAGTGAAGTTCCATTCGACAGCTAAATACCGTACAGCTTTGATTTGAGCTTTTAGTCGGTGAGAGTGTAAATGATCAAGAATGTTCTGATTTCAATAGTATTGTTTGTATTGCTTATTGGTGGTGTGGCTTATTTCTATTTAGATAGCCTGGTTACCAGTGGTATTCAAGTAGTAGGCAGCCAGGTGCTGGGCACTCAAGTCACAGTAGATTCTGCATCAATCTCGCCACTAACTGGCTCCGGTTCCATTAATGGGCTGCGTATCGAAAACCCTGAAGGATTTGATTCTCCATACGCCTTTGAGTTGGAAGAAGTGTCGGTCGCTCTCAGTGTTAGCTCGGTGTTTTCAGATGTGGTTGAAGTTGACTCGGTGGTAATCCGAGATCCTGAGATTACCTATGAAAGACGCCTGACCAGCGATAACATCGGGGCGCTGATTGACAACCTGCCTGCCGGGAGTTCAGGCGCTGCCAGTGAGCCGGAGTCCGCCGAGAGCTCGAGTCAGCTTATTATTCGAGAATTTCTAATGGAAAGCCCGCAACTGAATCTGGTGGCGGCATCCATCGAGGCACCTATCCCATTACCAGATATTTCCTTGAGTAACATTGGTGAAGAAAATGACGCCAGCGTGGCTCAGGCAATGCGACAGATTCTTGGCGCCATTTCGACGTCAATTCTGAATTCGGATCCTCCGATTCTCGACATGTTGCGGGAAAACGTGGAGAACCGAATTCAGGAAGGGGTAGAGGAAGTCGAAAACGCGGTGGAAGATATCACTGATCGTGTACGGAGTATCTTCAACTAGTAGCCCTGGTGCCGGCCTAAGCTGGCTCGGTGGATTCGGGTTCATTGTCGATGAGACATTGATTTTCGCTACCAGCCAGCAGGCGATCGGTTCTGCCAGTAACTCGATAGGCTATTAGTCCCACCCACTCCCGCATGGCTGTACGCAGTACACCCAGATTATCTGCAAAGGCGAAATTTAAGCGTAGTAAGTCACCGCGCCGGGAATAGTGGTCGACTGGATAAGCGTAAACCGGCCACTGCGCCTGGCAAAACACCCCTACGGCTCGTGGCATATGAAAAGCTGAGGTCACCAGAATCCATTCCTGGTCTGGTGTGGGATTTAGCAATGCTTTGCTATTGCTGGCATTTTCCGCCGTGTTGCGCGATTCACTCTCATACAGGATAGCGCGCTCGCCCAGATTGAGTTGATCAAAAAGGAAGCGCGCGTAATCGGCCTCTTTGAATTGTTGTTCGGTGACGCTACCACTACCGCCGCTATAAATGATCTGTGCTCGTGGATAGAGCTGCGCCATGTACATCAGGGAGGTAAGCCGTTCAGCGGCAGCACCGATTTCCGATTGCCCCCAGGCTTCCGATTTGATCGGGTCCATCGAGCCCCCAAGCACCACAATGCCATCTGCCTGAGCTGGCAACGCTGCATTGGCCTGGAAGCGGTTTTCCAGTGGGTAGATTAGCCATTCGCCGACCGGAAAGGCCGCGATGCTGATAAGTAGCAACGCACAGGCCGCTAGCAAGTGGCGGGATAATTTCACCCATCCAAATACCAGGGCGAACCAGGCTCCAGCGCCGAGCAGGACGATAAGACTATCCGGCGACAGCAGGGCCCAAACCAGTTTGGAGGCGATGAAGAAAACTGTGTCCATGTGCCTAGCTTAGTTGCTGTGGAAGCAGCATGCTAGCGCACTTGCTGCTGTGTATTCATCCTTTGGAATCTGAGCGATTAGATGGGTAGATTGTGTTGCTGGATTTGCTAATATCCGGGGCTAGTCCGAAATCAATCACAGGAGTTAGCAGTATGACGATTCAGGTTGGCGACAAAGTACCCGCGGCCACATTCAAGGTAATGACCGCAGATGGTCCTTCAGACATGAGCACTGATGAGGTGTTTGCAGGTAAGAAAGTTGTGTTCTTCGCGGTACCAGGAGCCTTTACCCCAGGTTGTTCCATGACTCACTTGCCCGGTTTTGTAGTGCAGGCTGATGCCATTAAGGCAAAAGGTGTTGACACTATTGCCTGCATGTCAGTAAACGATGCCTTTGTGATGGGTAGTTGGGGGCAAACTCAGAATGCTGAGGAAATTCTGATGTTGGCTGATGGCAACGGAGACTTAACAGCAGCCATTGGTCTTGAAATGGATGCCAGCGGCTTCGGTATGGGTACCCGAAGTCAACGCTTTGGCATGATCGTTGAAGATGGCACCGTGACTCATCTCGCCATCGAAGCACCTGGTGAAATAAAAGTAAGCTCGGCGGAAGCCATGCTAGAAGTGCTCTAGTAGCTTAATAAGTGCGAACTGGCACCAAATACAACAAAAATTCGAAGAGACATGTAGATGATTACGCAACATCTTGACTATTCAGACGGGGATACCGCACTCGAAGCCTATGTGGCGTATGAGGAAACTGATGTTCAGAAGCCCCTGGTCTTAGTGGCTCATGACTGGAGTGGGCGGCGTGAATTCGCTTGTCAGGCGGCGGAGCGAGTTGCCGTCATGGGCTACGTCGGATTCGCTCTCGATATGTATGGCAAAGGTGTATTCGGTGCCGACGGAGATACTGAGCTTAACGCTTCTTTGATGGACCCATTCGCGTCTGATCGGGGCCTGTTGCGTCAACGCATTAGGGCCGCTCTGGTAGCTGGTCGCAACGTGCCGCAGGTCGATCCAACCAAAGTTGCTGCCATGGGTTATTGCTTTGGCGGCATGTGCGTTCTCGAGCTAGCCAGGTCCGGAGCAGATGTGCAAGGGGTTATCAGCATCCACGGTATTTTTGCGGCGGGTGGTACACCCAATGAGGATATCGTTGCGAAAGTGCTTTGTTTGCACGGTCATGACGATCCAATGGTGCCACCGGAACAAGTTCTCGCTTTCGAGACAGAGATGTCTGAAGCGGGTGTCGATTGGCAGCTACATGCCTACGGAGGCACTATGCATGCCTTTACTAATCCGGCCGCCAATAATCCTGATTTTGGTACGGTGTACAGCGCCGTCGCGGAATCTCGAACTTATCAATCGCTAGCGAACTTTCTGACTGAGTTGTTCTAGCTATCTAGCCACGAATTATTCAGTGGTACAGTCAAGGAGTGAGCATGAGCGAGCAGCCTGAAGGGACCAGCTTCGACCAAATGCGCAGCAGGATTGGCCTGATTCTCGGGCCGACCGTCTTCCTGTTTATGCTTCTGTTTGTGGAGCTGGACCCGGTCAATCCCCTCGTGACTCGCATGACCGCAGTCATCCTCCTGATGGCGATTTGGTGGATTACCGAAGCCATACCTCTGGCAGCGACGGCGCTATTGCCCATCGTGCTGTACCCACTGCTGGGCATCATGTATGGCAGAGAGGTGCCAGCAGGTAGTCGGGTGGATATGAGTGCCGCCAGCTATCGTGAAGGATTCGGTCCCGGTGATTTCGATGTCATTTTGCCTAATGTGGCCAACCAGTACATGGATTGGATCATCCTGTTGTTTATGGGTGGATTCATCATTGCCATCGCAGTTGAAAAATGGAATCTTCATAAGCGCATCGCGCTCAATATCCTGAATATCGTTGGCGGCCAACCTCACCGACTGGTGTTGGGATTTATGTTGGCAACAGGATTCCTTTCTATGTGGCTTTCCAATACTGCCACTGCCTTGATGATGATGCCCATGGGTATGTCGCTTATCCTGCTGTACGAAGAGCTCAATGCTGACCTGCGGAAGCAAGGAGAAGTCGTTGACAGCAGGGCGCCTAATTTTTCATTAACGTTGTTATTGGGCATTGCCTACTCGGCGTCCATTGGTGGCTTCGCCACACTTATCGGTACGCCGCCTAATGGTGTCCTGGTTACGCAGCTTCCCCAATTGTTTCCTGAGGCGCCAGAGCTGACATTTTCAACCTGGCTCTTGTTTGCGCTGCCAATGAGCGCGATTTATATGTTGCTGGCCTGGTTGCTGTTAACCCGTTTTGTGTTTCCGTTGCCGCCCTCAACGCCTTTTAGTGGGCGGGATTTTATCCGCGATGAATTACACAAGCTTGGACCCATGTCCACGGAAGAGAGGAGAGTGTTGGTTGTCTTCGTTGCTTTTGCTGCGCTTTTGATGACTCGCAAGGAACGTCTATTTGGTGCTGAAATTGATGTGTTTGGTTGGAGTTATTATCTGGACAGGATTCTGCAAGCCATTGATACGCAGCCGGTTGGCTATCTGATTGATGATGGCACCGTATCGATCGGCATGGCGCTCACGCTATTTATGATTCCTGCAGGCAAGGCGATTGGCGGAAGACTGTTGGATTGGGACGATGCCAGGAAAATTCCCTGGGGTATTTTGCTCCTGTTCGGCGGTGGCCTGGCCATCGCTAAGGGCTTCACTACATCTGGATTGTCCGACTACATCGCAACTCAATTACAAGTGTGGTTGGGGGACGCCAGCCCGCTAATCATTGTTATAAGTACCGTGGGTATAATCACTGGCCTCACTGAGGTCGCCTCTAATACCGCTACTATCTCACTATCCCTACCGATCATGGCAAGCCTGTCCCAGGCTATTCAGGCGCATCCATTGCTGTTGTTGATTCCTACGACTTTGGCGGCATCCTGCGCCTTTATGCTGCCCGTCTCCACACCCCCCAATGCCATCGTGTATGGCTCAGGCAGAATACCGATCATGAAGATGGTGGTCGCAGGCATCTGGTTGGATGTCTTGTCCGTAATACTGCTAACGGTCTTCGTGTATACCTTAGGGCATCTGGCGTTTGGTGTTCTGGATGGATTCCCCGACTGGGCGATACCTTAATTGTGTCATTCAATTAAGGAAATCCCCTAAAGCTTAAAGGATGAAGTAGTTCGCAGTCCGGGAAAAGGGGAGTTTTGGGCTTATAACCTTTGTGCTAATGTTTGCTGCCAGTACCTCAAAAATCGCCGAAATGCAGTGATCATGGGGCCTCGCCGGGAAGAAGGCGGGTAGAAAAGGACTATAAAATCAATAACTAAGCTGTAATTGCGGGCGCAATTCACGACAATCACAAGATGAATGACCAGCATCCAATCGACGATGTTCGGATTGATACCTGTCCGGCGGGCAATGACAATTGTCCCAATCTTTCTCAGTTGCAGAAACTGCGGGAAGAGATAAAGCAGTTGGCAGCGCTGGTGCGCACCGATGAGTTAACCGGTCTCTTCAATTTTCGCTACTTTACCCAGGCGTTGAGTCTGGAGATGGAACGTACGCGTCGATCCGGGCAACCAACTTGTCTCATAATGTGCGACCTGGATCATTTCAAGGACATCAACGACCTGCATGGTCATGAAGTGGGAAATATTGTGCTCACCCATGTTGCGGGCCTGATCAAGAAAACTATCCGTCGCCTGGATATTCCCTGTCGCTATGGCGGTGAAGAGTTCGCTCTCATCTTGCCTGATACACAGCTACGACAGGGTGTGCGTTTTGCAAATCGATTGCGTTTGATTATTGAAAACTCTCCAATACAGGCCGGAGATCTTCTGTTAGGAATCGAAGCCAGTTTCGGTGTCGATATCTACAGCCGTGGAGATCAGCTCACCGAGAAGGAATTCGTTGAACAAACTGACAGCTATCTCTATCTGGCTAAACAGGAAGGCCGGAATCGGGTTTGTCATGCTCCTTTTGATAAGGACGGCAAGCCCGCTGCAAAGCAGGATAAGGAAGCCGCAGCCAGCGATTCCTGATCTTCCTGACTATTCTCGATTTCTTCTCACTCCAGTTGCCAAGTGGTAGAGAATTGCCGCTGTGGCTCCCCAGATTCGATAGTCTTCATAGTGCAGCTCCAACACCGCACGCTCTTTGTCGCGATAAACATAGCTGGATTGCATATAGGCGTTGGGGTCTAGAACGAGTTCCAGTGGCGCCTGAAACACGTCGGCGACTTCAACAGGACAGGCGTTGAATTCCAGGTCGTTTTCGATAATGCCAACTACTGGTGTGACGCGGAAGCCAGAGGGAAGCGCCATTTCCCCCAGTCGACCGATGACTTCTACCTGCTCAGATTTCAGTCCAATCTCCTCTTCACTCTCTCGAAGTGCAGTTGCAGTCTCATCGACATCTTCCGGTTCTGTAGTGCCACCTGGGAGGCTTATCTGACCGGCGTGGCTCTTGAGATTGGCAGAACGGACTGTGAGTACCACATGGCTTTCATCGTCTCGCAGGCGGGTAACGGGAATCAAGACCGCAGCCTGGCGGAAGCTGTCCAGTTCTTGCATCGCCATGGCATTAATCTCCCGATCCGGGTGAGGAATGGAATCCTGGGTGTTACCACCAGCGCTCTGAAAAAAGTCGAGCAAGCCCTGATAGTGTTCGGATGCAGGGATTGAGATTGAAGAGTCTATACTCATAACTAGTGTAGCCAAAAAAATGCCGGCTTGTAGCCGGCATTTCTTGCTTCTTTATTAAGCTGAAAAACCTGCGTTTAGCGAAAGTTCCAGTTTACCGCGAAAAAGGCTCGAATCGGTTCACCTGGGAAGTAACGATCTCCAGTAAATGTAGTCCAGTCTGCGCGCTCTGCATACTTTTCATCAGTCAGGTTCATTATGTTGAGTGACAAAGTCACATCTTCATTCAGAATGTACTGGCTGCGAACATTCAACAGATCATGTCCTTCATAGTCTGCAGTGTTTTCAGGGTTGGTATAGTAATCACCCATGTTCACCCATTCCAGCTCGGTAACCAAAGCGGAAGTGGGGCGCCAGGTCAGTCGCACATTACCAAAAGTATTGGGCGCAGTGTCCACATCGTTACCCTCGATGTCGATGCCACCGGAGATGCGGGAGTTTTCATAAGTGTGTTTCGCGTAATTTGCTACTGCACGAATGGACAGGTTATCGGTAATGTCGCGACCGAACTCCAACTCGAGTCCTCGATGACGGGTGCTGCTGTCATTGACGTTTTCACGGGCGCTGTTTTGAAAAATACCGTTATCCTTATCCATGTGATAAAGGCTGGCAGAATAATCCCAGCCAGCACCGGAACCAGTTACAGCAAGCTCGACGCTATCCAGCTCAACAGATTCCAAATCGGCTACAGATTGGTTGTTTTGCAGACGATAGAGTTCGGTAGCCTGTGGAGCGCGATAGCCCTGTTGTACGCGCAACTGAAGCCTGGCATTTTCATTGAGCTCGTAGCTTAAACCCAGCTTGGGCGCAATATTCGTGAACCCGTCGTTGCGATCAGCGGGACGGTTGTAACGGCAGCCAAATCGACACGGTACGCCAAACTCATCGGTGCGGCCATCAATCATCAGGTTGTCGTAGTAATACTTGATACTTTCCAGACGCAATCCAAGTGATACTTCCCAGCCATTGTCGAAGGCGGTTTCATAATTAATGAAGCCAGCCAGTTGGCGTGCCTCCACTTCGAAATCATAGTGACGACCCTGCGGAATGGAGTTTTGCAGGAAGAACGATCCCTGAGTTGGATTGGGCTGGAACTGCTTCAGGGCGCCATTTGTGTCTTCAATATCGATTCCGATTGCCAGTTGGGCACCGCTGTCCAACTCACGATAACCAGCAGCCTGTAATCCCAGGCTACGGTGTTCGAAATCTTCGATGGGTTGTCCCGGCAGGAAGTGCTGAATGAAGTTCATGTTGACTTCGCGCCAATAGGGAGTCAGTACAAGTTCCCAGCCATCCACTTCTTGCGTAATTCGAGTCCAAACGCGGCTGCTATGGCTGTCACGGTAGGCCTCAGGATTTGGATTGGTTTCTCTCAGCGTGGAGTCTTCATAGGCATTGGTGCCAACAACGAATCCTGCCGTTTCCTGATTGAGGTTGCTGATTGTAAAGCCGCCATCCAGCTCGGTACCATTCTCTGTGATGTAGTTGTAAAGCCAGGAAACTTTCTGCTGATCCACGCCTGAGTCATCGCGATAACCTTCTTCGTCCTGACCGTTAAAATAGATGGCCTGTTTGAAGTTGCCGTAGTCGTAGCCGAGGGCGCCGCGTACGCGATAGGAGCCACGTGGTCCAGCCTCCAGCCGCAGATTGCCAACTTCGCCAGGTTCTGGAAGCACTACATTTATCAAACCATGTACTGCGTTGGATCCCCAAAATGCGCTGCCAGGTCCGCGCACAACCTCGATTTGTTGTGCATTTTCCGAATGCGCATCGAACATCTCATTAACGTTACAGAATCCGGCAGCTCGCAGAGGAATGCCATTTTCGGCGACGAGAAACTCACCGCAGGCGCCAGCACCAGTAAAAACAGGTGAGCGAATTGAAGCCAGACTCTCTTGTCCGTTGTTGCGGTGAACATTAACACCGGGAAGTCGGTCCAGAGCTTCCTGATAGTGAGTAAGGGCGATGAGATTCAACTCACGGGAACCGAGAACTGAAACTGCTGCATTGATGTCTGCCAAACCTTCCGAGCGTCGTGATGTGGAAACCACCTCGATTTCGTTAATCACTTCTGAACCGGCTATGGATTGCGCCATCGTGGGCAGCGCTGCCACAGCAGTGCTCACCGCAATGCTGGAAACCAGTAACTTGCGAATCATGTCTTTCTCTCCATTATAGTGCAGGGGTCGCGAGTATTTTTCTTGATAGCGAGTTTATTATGTTGTTGCGCTATCTCTGCTTCTCGCTTGAGGTGCCTCCTTAAATCGGCTAAGCGACAAATAGTTTGTAGTCTCTTGGCCGCTGGGCAATTGCTGTTAAATTCCTCTCGCAGCAAGGAATCGCTTCGTTATGGCGGACGGTAAAAGCGCAAGAATATAGCATAGACAACCCATAAATTCGCTATCTTTGCACCCTCCAGGCAGACCACGTAAACTAGCCGTCCCCTGGCTGTAGTGCGCTAAAACAAAGCGATCCAGGCCTCCATGCAGGGCCAAGTGTGTGCCACGAGGGGGTGGTGAAGTCACAAAAAATTACACCGGAGCTGTCAGCGAGATGACCAGCTTAATGGTCTAGGGTCGAGGAGCAGAGCAAGAGCATAAAAAGGGGAGATGCGCGCGATGAAAACAAGATTAACCAAATTGCTCGGCATTGAGCACCCTATTGTCCAGGGTGGTATGCAATGGGTGGGACTCGCTGAGCTGGCCTCGGCAGTCTCCAATGCCGGTGGACTGGGGATTCTTACCGGATTAACCCAGCCTACGCCGGAGGCGTTACTAAAAGAAATACAACGCTGTCGAAACATGACCGACAAGCCTTTTGCCGTCAATCTGACTATCCTGCCTACTATTAAGCCGGTTCCTTATGAAGAGTACGCACAGGCTATCGTCGACTCCGGCGTCAAGATCGTTGAGACAGCCGGTCGTAATCCAGAGCCTTTTTTACCCATGTTCAAGGAAGCTGGAATCTTCGTAATTCACAAATGCACTTCAATTCGTCATTCCCTCAAAGCAGAAAAGATCGGCTGTGACGCAGTCAGCGTGGATGGGTTCGAGTGTGCGGGACACCCCGGTGAGGATGATGTAACCAATATGATTCTGTTGCCGTTAGCAGCGCGACGCTTGAGTATCCCATTTCTCGCTTCAGGTGGATTGGGAGATGGAAAAGGCCTGGCTGCATCACTGGCGATGGGGGCAGATGGCATTAATATGGGCACGCGCTTCATGGTGACACAAGAAGCGCCAATTCATAAAAGAGTAAAACAAGCCATGGTGGATGCGACTGAACTGGATACTGCGCTCATCTATCGCAGCTTGCGCAACACGGCAAGGGTATTCAAGAACAGTATCGCCGAACAGGTACTGGAGATTGAAGGGCAACCCGGAGCAACAGATTTCGAAGATATTCGCCCCCTGGTGCAGGGAGCGAAGGGTCGTGAATTGTTTGAAGAAGGTGATCTTGATCGGGGTATCTGGTCAGCGGGCATGATCGTGGGGTTGATTGACGATATCCCCACCTGTGAAGAATTAATCAATCGCATCGTTGCAGAAGCGGATGACATCATCAATGAACGTTTACAGCAATTGGCAACAGCCTGAACGGAGAATTCTGACAATATGGAAATAAAAGACAAAGTTGTAGTGGTTACGGGTGCTGCCAGTGGAATAGGGCGGGCACTTTGTGTGCGCTTTGCCAAGGAAGCTGCCAGGGCTGTCATTGCTTCCGATGTGGATACGGTCGGTATGGCGGAAACGGTGGCCATGATTGGCGACGACACCGAGGCTGTTGGCATCCCCTGCGACGTCGGTAATGAACAAGAAATCACCAAGCTGGTGACTGAAACTTTATCGCGCTTTGATCACATCGATTTGTTTTGTTCCAACGCCGGTATCTTTACTCCCGGTGATGAAAACGTGTCGACTGAAGCCTGGCAATCGATCTGGGATATCAATGTCATGTCTCACATCTTTGCCGCTCGCGCAGTGTTACCAAGCATGCTGGAGAGAGGTGAAGGTTATCTCTTGAACACATCCTCGGCTGCAGGTTTGTTGAGTCAGGTTGGTTCCGCGCCTTACTCAGTGACCAAGCATGCCGCCATCGGCTTCGCCGAGTGGCTATCAATTACCTATGGAGATCGCGGCATCAAAGTTTCTGCCTTGTGTCCACAGGCCGTGCGCACGGCGATGACTGCCGGTAGCGAAGAGGGGGGTGTGGCAGGACTTGATGGCATGCTGGAGCCTGATCAGCTGGCAGATACAGTGGTGGAAACCCTGGCAGAAGAACGATTCCTGGTGTTGCCTCATCCTGAGGTGCTAACCTACATGCGACGCAAGACCGACGACTATGATCGCTGGTTGGGAGGCATGCGCCGCTTACACGAACGCTTTGCCGAGGCTTATCGCGAAAGAGCTGAACGCGAACAGAATAACTGATTTCGAACAGAGAACATTATGCGCAGCGGCCAATCAATACTCTTCAATAATCAAATAGTACTGTGTGGGCTGTTGTATTCACTTTTCGTTGTTTTTTTTCTGTTCAGTATGACTGCCACTGCCCAGGAGCGAATTGAGCTTGCCGATGGTTCAGTGTTAACTGTCTTCATGGTTAAGCCTGCAGAAACCACCGACTCTCCCAGTCCACTGCTGATCCTGATGGGCGGTGGACCAGGCAATGCTTCAATTTCTCGCGACACTTCAATCTGGCTTGGCGGTGGATTCGCAGAGCGGGGCTGGATGGTGGCAGTGCCTGTCTCTCCAAACAATCGCGCTTTTCGGGGCGCCGAAAACAATGACAAAGTGGCGCAGCTCATCACTGTTCTTCAACAACGCGAAGACATCGCTGCAGGTCGGGTAATGCTGGCTGGTATTTCCAATGGTGGGATGTCCGCTCTGGAAATTGCTCGTCGCAATCCAGATTCCTATATGGGCGTGGTCGCTGTGCCTGCCTTATCGACCTCGGCGTTTGATAATCGATCCCTGAAAGATTTTCCGGTCTACCTGCGTATTGGTGGCGATGATCAACTGGGTTGGGCCGATCGTTTCGACGAAACCGTGGCGGCACTCACCGAAGCGGGTGTAGACCTGGATGCGGCAATACTTGATAGTGCCCCCCATATGTTTCGAATGAATTGGGAATCCCTGGATCCCTGGTTAGAACAAGTGAAAGCGCAGCGAAGCCAGTAGCTTGAATGCACAATAAACATAGTAAGGAGTAAATGATGTTAAAGAAATGCTTAAGCCTAGTTGCCGGAGTACTGATCAGCTCCATGGCCCTGGCTGCGGGTCCGGCTGCAACAATTGATCAGCTGGATTGGATGACAGGTAACTGGGCGGGCCAACTGGGGCCTAATCAGCTCGAGGAAAACTGGATTGCCACCGAAGGTGGCTCCATCGCAGCAATGGTACGCATGACCGGAAGTGGCGCTACCAGCATGTTCGAGATGATTACCATCGAGGAGGTTGATGGCTCTCTGGTATTACATATTCAACAGTGGGACCCTGGTTTCGAGCCACGCACCGATGCTGCACAAAAGATGGAGCTTGAAGAAATTACTGCGAACAGTGTGAAGTTCCGTGCAGTGTCTGAGGGTGGTATGTCCACTCTGGGTTATAGCCATCCTGATGCCGAGTCGTTCATTATTCATGTAGGTCGACCCGATGGTGGCACTCTGGATATTCCGCTGAAGAAGCGCAGTATCTGGCAGTAATCAGTCTGCACAAAAGAAAAGGGTGTGAGCTATTGTTCACACCCTTTTTTTGCTTTCTGAAAAGACTTGTTTCGCAATTGCTAAAGAATTGCATTGTGAAGCAGCTCGATCCAGTTACCATCTGGATCGGCCACGATGGCGATAGTGATACCTTCACGTATGGTCTTTATTGGCACAACCACTTCCACGCCTTCCGCCTGCAACCGATCAATCAGATCACTAAGCTCATTAACATGCAGAGTCCAGTAACGATAACCTGTTGCAGCCCGAATACCGCCAGGGGGAGCAGTCGCGTTGGGCTGAGGGTCGAGTTCGATGATTTTGATAATGCTCTTACCCGCCTTGAAACGATGCATGGTTCCACCCCCGGGCATGGGGATAACTGCCTCGACTTCTAATCCGAGACAGTCGCGATAAAACACCAACATCTTTTCAAGATTGTTGGTGATGATACCAATATCGATTGCCGCTTTCTGGATTTGCATGTTTTTGGATCTCTAGGCAGCACCCATAATCGCTTTCACTTCGAGAAACTCTTCGAAGCCTTCGATACCCCACTCGCGTCCATTGCCCGATTGTTTATAACCACCGAAGGGTGCGGCGAAGTCCGGGCCGGCGCCATTGAGGTGCACATTACCGGTGCGCAGTTGCCGGGCGATTGCCTGAGCATGCTTAGCTTCGCCAGATACATAGCCGGATAAACCATAGTCGGTATCGTTGGCAATTTTTACTGCATCGGCCTCATCTTCGTAGGGGAGTATGCAGAGCACGGGTCCGAAAATTTCTTCGCGGGCGATAGTCATATCATTATTTACGTTGGCGAAGACAGTTGGTTGTACGAAGTAACCTTTATCGATGCCTTCAGGACGTCCTGGTCCACCAGCGATTAGTTCGGCACCTTCCTCAATGCCTTTTTCGATCAATCCCTGAATCTTGTTGTATTGCAATTCACTAACAACTGGACCAAGTCGCGTGGTCTCGTCACTGGGATCGCCCACGGTCGCTTTCGCCGCTGCAGCTTTTGCAACTTCCTTGGCTTCATCCATGCGAGATTTTGGCACCAGCATGCGAGTAGGGGCGTTGCAGGACTGGCCACTATTACCCATACAGCCAGCAACGCCACCGGCCACGGCCTTGGCGAAATCCGCTGCATCCTCAAGAATGATATTCGCTGACTTACCGCCGAGTTCTTGCGTTACACGTTTGATGCCGTCGGCTGCTGCCTTGGCAACTTCACGACCAGCTCTGGTGGAACCGGTGAAAGACACCAAATCGATTTCCGGGTGTGCAGAAATTGCAGCACCTACAGAAGGACCATCACCATTGACCAGATTAAAGACGCCAGCGGGCAATCCAGATTCGGCGATAATCTCAGTCAGGATATAAGCACTCACTGGCGCAATCTCACTTGGTTTTAGCACCATAGTGCAGCCAGTGGCGATGGCGGGAGCAACTTTACAGGCGATCTGGTTCAGCGGCCAATTCCAGGGAGTGATAAATCCACATACACCGGCTGGCTCTTTGACAATCTTGGTGCTGCCACGAATTTCTTCGAACTCGTAGTTTTCCAGGATTTTTAAGGCTGTCATGAAATGCCCCATGCCACTGCCCAGTTGTGCGGTCTTGGACAGACCCATGGGCGCGCCCATCTCTGTGGAAATAGCCTTGGCCATTTCATCACCGCGTGCCTTCAGCCCTGCGATGATATTACTCAATACCTGTTTGCGTTCATCAATAGACGATTGTGACCAACCGTCGAAGGCGGCGCGTGCGGCTTTTGCGGCAGCATCAACATCCTCCGCTGTGCCCATAGCTATGGTAGCAAAGGCCTCTTCTGTAGCGGGGTTGATGACTTCCAGGGTGGGTCGATCTGGTTCTACCCATTCTCCGCCGATAAAAAACTTGTTGTAGGCCGTTGTCATTGGGATGCTCCTGTCGCTGCACTAAAGATTCGATTACACTGCTGAGCTTGTTGCCCGCATCTAGCTCCAGGCACTCGCCCACAGCTATTTGAAGGGCCGCTAGTATAACCAGATTCAGAATGGTGAAGAAATAGAGATGGCCCACTCTATTACCCGTGGCATAGGCAATCGCCTGGCGAGCTTTTTGAGCAAGTCACTGTCGGGTTATCAGCGTCTCGATACGGTGAGTGTGGAAGAAATTGCCTGTGTGCTTATGCCTGGCGATGTGGTTCTAGTCGAGGGAAACACCCGCATCAGTGTCGCTATCAAATACCTTTCCCAATCTTCCTGGTCCCATGCCTGTCTCTATATTGGTGAGGCTGGTGCAAGCAGTGCTGAACCGAACTTGCTCGAAGCGGATTTGAGAGAAGGGGTACGGCTCGTTGCGCTTGATCATTATCGCGACTTTAATCTGCGCATCTGCCGTCCGGTTTCTCTTAGTGAAGAAGATTGCAAAGCTCTGATCGAAAACGGGCGCAGCAGGTTAGGCCACAAATACGATTTGAAAAATGTCATCGACCTGGTGCGTTATATGATTCAGAAACCAGCGGTGCCACAACGTTATCGCCGAGCGATGATCAGTCTGGGTAGTGGCGAACCAACCAAAGCAATCTGCTCCACTTTGATTGCAGAGTTGTTTCAGTCGATTGACTACCCCATTTTGCCCATCCTGGGGCCAGAGTGTGGCGAGGGAGGTGAGGTGCCAATTTACTACCGGCGGCACTTTACGCATTTCACACCCCGGGATTTTGATTTGTCGCCGTATTTTCGAGTTGTAAAACCAACTCTGGAAGCCGGCTTTGACTATCGATCGATCAACTGGCAGGACAGGTCGACCTCAGATTATGCCCAGTAGTAGATTTACCGCCGCCTCAAACTGCGGATCATCGCGTCGATTTTCGGTGAAGGGGTAGCTGACTTCGACTTCGGGCGTTAATCCCGTTCCTTCGAATAGGAAACCATCAATTTGCGTTTCCATTGCTGGCCGGTAGTTAAGGTCATCGCGCGGGCCTGCTTTAGCAAAGTCGCCAATCATGCCAGCACTCCTATCCCCCAAAGTTTCTATACGTTCGGGCTTGCTGAGTTCATAGGCAAGAATTTCGGCTGCACCACGTGTAAGAGAATTGGTAAGCACTGCAATCGGTTTTCGATAGGGTTCCAGGTTCAATCTGGTGCTGCTTTGCTGCCAGTCTTCCAGCCATTGGGCAGGAGCAGTAATTCGCAATTGCGGATCATTGCTTTGAAACAGGGCGAACTGGCCTTCATCTAAAAAGCCAAAACTGTTCCGTAGATCGAGAATTATGCCATCGGTGTTGGTAAGAGTTCTTAGCAGCTCCTGGTATGCGATCAAGTCACTAGTGGCTCTGGAGAGTGCCCAGAAATGGACGTAGCCAATGATCTTGTTGCCAGCGCTGAATTCCTGAATGCTGGCGAGGGTAGCACTGCGATAGCTGTCGAACAGGTTTTCGTAAACAGGCGAGATGTCTACCTCGAATGATTGTTGATCGCGAATCACTTCAATGCTGAAGCTACGATTGACTGGCTCGATAGTCGTAGCAGACTGTGCATCTGGATTGAAACTGTAAACTTCGTGGAAAGGTTCACCATTACTGCTGACAATGATATCTCCCCGATTTAGTCCGGCTGCATGGGCCGGATAGTTTTCCAACACTGCAGTCACCAGGAATCCGTTCCTGTTTGCCTGCCCTTGAATGCCAATGTGGTTCAAGGATTGGCGTTGTGCCGGTGTTGAGCTATAGAAAGCCTGCAATAGATAGTAGTCAAGCTGTTGAGATGTAATCGCGAGTACTGAATCAGCCGCGTTTAACCTGGCTGCCAGCGACAAGGCGATTAGCAATAGCGCCGGGCGCATGTCAGGCAACCAGCTCCATGGCGCGTGTTGCAGCGGGTCGCTCGTACTGGCGGTTTCTTAGTGCTACGTATTTATCCGGCACATCGAATTCAAAGCGAATGGCCCAGTTAAACGTGTGGGCAAGCAGGATATCAGCGACAGTAAACTGATTGCCTATGGCAAATTCACCATCGTCAAGCATATGATCCAAGGCGTTGACCGCCTTATTAAATTCGAATGCCGCAGTTTCAAGCATCTCAGGTATGCGCTGCTCTTCCGGCAAAGCGAACATGTGCTTGCCTTTGCTCCATAGTGGTTGTTCCAGCTCTGCCAGCACAAAACACACCAGTTCGTCGAGTCTGGCATACAAGTCCATGCTCCCATTTGGTAGCAAGCCGGATTCCGGCGCGCAGCGAGCGATGTAGTTAAGAATGGCTACCGATTCAGTCAGCACCAAGTCATCGTTCACCAAGGTGGGTACTTTGCCCTGTACATTCAGTTGCAAATAATCTGGGTGCTTGGCGCTTTGCGGATCCTCAGGATCGGTCCTCAATTTGGCATTAACGTACTCGTACTCGACCCCTGCTTCCTCCAAAGCCCATAGGCAACGAAATGATCGGGACTGCCCAAATCCATATAGCTTAATCACTGCTTACTCCCAAACAAAAAATGGTGTGGCCGAAAATCGACCACACCATTTTAGTATGAATCCTCGATGAGGAAAATTTAATGCAGAGTTTGCGTCAGTCTGCTTTTAATCTGGCAAAGCCATCGCCGTGAGTGTGCTGCCTGTTTGCAGGATGACATACTGTTTGTCATTGTGAACCCAGGAGCTCATGCCGTAGCGCGTCGCGGCTGGCACTTCAACCCGGCCAATTTCTTCACCGCTCTTCTTGTCCAGGGCAAATAAATAAGGTGTGCCATCACTTTCAAGGTTGCTGTAGATGAGCATGGTGTCGGTGACTACCATCTGACCAACTGCACCTGAACCCGTGTTGCCGATATCGACACCTTGCAATGCGGGCAGGTTCTTGATGCGATCTGGCGTGTAACCCGCAGGTATCCACCACAGATGTTCGCCGCTGTTCATGTCTATAGCGGTGATGCGGCTATAGGGGGGTTTGAACACGGGAATGCCGGCAGGATGTCTC
>JANQJM010000184.1 GCA_028281635.1 Pseudomonadales bacterium
CCGCTTCAGCCCAGGCAATGATGTTGCGCACATCTTGGTCAGCAACCAAGCGATCATTCATGAATTCGCCAATATGACCATCGATGGCGCCAGGAGGCATACGACGAGTCATCAATACTTCACGAATCATTGGAGACCAACCTTGAACCATGGCATGGCTGTCCATTGCGAAAGGTGCAATGCCGCCTGCACGGTGACATTCAGCACACTGCTTAGCCAGCACTGGTGCAATGTCGGCAACGTAGGAGGGAACCGAATTTTCTGGGAAATCAATTATCTCACCGGTGGTAGCGATTTCAGGCATGCTAACTTCATCGCCAGCAAGAATTTCGCTAAGCGCCGCTTCCGCACCTTCTGCAGTACCGCGGTATCGCACAACAAAGCGATTCGGATCGAAGATCAACACTTGCCCAGCGCGCTCGATACCCAGTGATTCGGAGATCACCCTCGCGTCGTCCATCAGCACTGGAATGTCTACGCCGTACTCAGCGACTTTCGCTTTTACCGCTTCGCGATTGTGCTGACCCATGGGATTGATCATGAAGAACTCGACACTTTGCTCGTCGAATTGCGACTTCAGATCCTCGAAAGCGGGAACGGCTGCTGCGGTAGCATCACTGTCATTAGTTTGGACCAGGAAAGCGATTGCTTCGTGGTCGTCATACCAGCTCATGCTATGGTGGTAGCCTTCGTGATCCAGCAGCGAAAAATCTCCGACCCGTTCCTGGGCGATCGATGCGCCTGAGAACAATGCCAGAGCTAATATCGAGCTTGTTAAGCGATTTACCTTTGTCACGGTAATCTCCTCGGTTGCAGGGATAATTTCTGTTTCGTTGCGGGAGGTTGCTTGATGATCACGCCAACATAAAATATGCACGGCGAGTACCCCCTCTTCTAGCGCAACAGACTAAGACTATTGCCGTTTGGGGTCAATTAGAAGCAGCTCGTTTTACCCTGTCTTAACAGGGGCTTATCTCCTCGAAAGCCCCCGGAATTCAATAGGTCAGCAGTTCTCTCAGCTGCGGATAGAGACTCGGGTTGGCGATAAGAATGTCGGTGTCATGGAACTGCGGGTCTATACCGGAAGGTACCTCGCTGAAATGCCCACATTCAGCCCCAGCTTCCTTCGCAATCAGACGGGCAGCGGCAAAATCCCAGAGGCTTAAGGATTCGTAGTAGGCATCCAGTCGACCCGCAGCCAACCAACAGATATCCAGGGCAGCAGATCCAAGCCTGCGTATGTCCGCGCAATGGGTGAGGACCTTACCCAGCCGCTCCACCATTGGCTCTATACCCTCTTTAACGTAGGGAAAGCCGGTGGCAACAATTGCCCGCGACAACTCGGTCTCGGTGGCAACCTGGATTGGCCTCTCGTTAAGGTATGCGCCCCCTCCTTGAATCCCATGAAACATCTCATCGGTGAAGGGATTGAATACCACCCCGAGTGCAATCTGGCCGCGCTCGCAATAGGCAATAGATACCGCTGACTGGATATGGCCGTGGGCATAATTAACGGTGCCATCGATTGGATCGATGATCCAAACCGGCTGCGGAAGCTTCCACACTTCGCGAATTTCTGGCGATGATTCTTCAGACAAAACAACGTGTTCTGGGTAGGCGGCAGCGATGCCCGTACAAATCAATTGGTCTGCTTTCAGGTCGGCTTGGGTTACCAACTCTTTCCCACCTTTGTAGTCGCGGGTCAGGGTCGCGGTAGCCCTTTCATTCACGATAAGTTCGCCGGCTTCCCGCGCCAATTCTTGGGCAAATTTCAATAACTCTTGCATCAATAACTCTCTGTAGGCCCCTATCGACGCTGCTTTGGGCAGGTTGAGATAGATGGGTGTCCTTTAAATGGTAAATGGAAGTTTAGATGGGTGTCCTCTGAATGTGGATGGGCTTGCCGATATGGGGAGTGATGACAGCCTTTAGTTTGACGCTTCGATACGCTGGGTTTGCGGCGACAGCCACCCTCATCAATCTCCTTACTCAGGAACTCAGCCTGCAATTCTATCAGGGTGCGTACTTCATTTATGTGTCTATCCTGGCAGGGACGCTCACTGGACTGGTTAGCAAGTATTGGTTCGATAAGCGTTTCATCTTTCGGTTTCAATCGCAGTCATTCGGTGACGATGTCCAGAAATTCATCCTTTACAGTCTTACCGGTGTATTCACCACTATCCTGTTCTGGGGATTCGAACTCGGTTTTCACTTTTGGTTGGGCACTCGCCTGGCCCGCTACAGCGGCGCAGTAATCGGACTCACGCTGGGTTATGTTGTAAAGTACCAACTCGATAAGCGCTACGTGTTTAATCGCGCGAACTAAACCGGACGAGCAATTCATAGGAACATCAATGCAGCTAGAAGGCTGGGGCCGTTATCCTCGGGTGGACGCAGAGCTAATTGAGCCGGCAACGGCGCAAGCACTGATCAAATTGCTCGATGAATCTAAAGAGCAAAGTACCTTAATTGCCAGGGGTGCGGGTCGCAGTTACGGGGACAGTTCGCTCAATGCACAAGTACTCAGCAGTCGTTTTCTCGATAGCTTCTCATCTTTTCATGAAGAATCAGCAAAAATTCGTTGCCACTCCGGCGTCACTATCGATGAGCTGCTCAAGGTAAGCATTCCTAAGGGCCTGTTTCCTGCGGTTGTGCCCGGCACCAAACAGGTCAGTATCGGTGGAGCCATCGCTGCGGACATTCATGGTAAGAACCATCACCGGGATGGCAGTTTCTGCGATCATGTTGAATCTTTAACTCTTGCTCTGGCTGATGGCGAAATCAAGACCTGTTCAGCCAAGAAAAACAAAGAACTCTTTCATGCGAGCTGCGGAGGCATGGGACTTACGGGTGTTATTCTCGATGCCACACTAGTATTGGAAAAGGTGCCGAGTGTCTTTATTAGATCGCAAGCAATTGCAACACACAACCTGGCGCACACCATCGAACAACTGGAAACCCTCAATGACAACAAGTTTGTCGTCGCCTGGATCGATTGCCTGGCCCGAGGTGAAGCGCTGGGACGAGGCATCGTACATACTGGCGAATACGCTGAAGATGCACCAATGGAGTACGTGCGTCGTTGGGGCCCAAGCGTTCCGTTCAGTACGCCATCGCTAATGCTCAACCGTTACAGCATGTCCTGGTTTAATAATCTGTACTATTGGTTGTATAACAGACCCAGTAATGTAGATCTGGACAGTTATGACAGCTTCTTTTTCCCTCTGGACAGTATTAAGCACTGGAATCGACTTTACGGTCGAAAAGGGTTTCTGCAGTACCAGTTTCTGTTACCGGAGGACTCAGCGCAGCAGGGAATGCAGGCCGTATTGGAACGGGTAGCTGATGCTGGCAAGGGCTCCTTTCTTGCCGTATTGAAGAAGTTTGGTGCTGCCAATGAAAACTTGCTTTCATTCCCGGGTCCTGGGCTGACGCTGACACTCGACTTTAAATATGAGTCATCGTTGTTTCCCTTACTGGAAGAGCTCGACGAGGTCGTGATAGATCATGGGGGCAGACATTATTTAGCGAAAGATGCACGCCTTTCTGCAGAGACATTCAAAGCTGGATATCCAAATTGGCCCAGATTTAAGGCTGTGAAAGACAAAGTAGATCCTCAGCAACGTTTCTCTTCACTACAATCGCAACGCATCGGACTGACATCAGCGGCAGAGGATAAGCCGGCATGAATGTGCTTGTCATTGGTGCCACTTCGGCAATTGCCAAAGCTGTCAGCAGGCTTTATGCAGGTCGTGGAGAGCGTTTGTTTCTAATTGCCCGGGATAAACAACGGCTGAAGGAAATGGCTGAGGATCTGACCGTACGCGGGGCAGACTCGGTTAGCACTTCTACCCTGGATTTGCTGCAACATGATCAACACAGCAAAGCCATCGAAACTGCTGTCAGTTTTCTGGGCAGTATTGATGTCGCCCTGGTCTGCCATGGTGTGTTGCCTGATCAGGAACGATCTGAAGAAGATTTTGCCGCCGCCGCGGAGGCTCTGGATGTCAACGGATTAAGCGTCATTTCTTTGGTCACCGAACTCGCAACGACGATGAAGCAACAAGGAAATGGAAAGATTGCCGTAATCACCTCCGTCGCCGGCGACCGCGGTCGCCAACCAAACTTCGTTTACGGCGCCGCCAAGGCCATGGTGTCGACCTATCTGCAGGGTCTGCGCGGCAAGCTGTTATCTCATGGCGTGGAGGTTATCGATATACGACCCGGTTTAGTGGATTCACCAATGACGGCACATCTTGATAAAAGCGTGCTGTTCTCATCACCTGAAACAGTAGCAAGCAAGATCGTGAAGAGTATTGACCGCAACCGACATACGGTCTACGCACCTGGCTACTGGCGCTTCATCATGCTAATTGTTGGTTCCATACCTGAAGTCATTTTTAAACGCCTCAAGTTTTAAGTCTTGATTGCCCCTACTTCCAACACACCACTGTATGTGGATCTTGACGGAACGCTAATAAAGACAGACCTGTTATTTGAAGGCCTGTTTCTATTACTTCGTAAGAACCCGCTTTTCTTGTTTGCCCTTCCCTTGTGGTTGATCCAGGGTCGCGCCAGGCTCAAGGCGGAAATTGCTAAGCGGGTATCTGTTAATCCCGACTTACTGCCGGTCAATACAGAATTCCTGGCATTTCTGCGCCAGCAAAAATCCAGCGGTCGTCAGCTTGTGTTAATTTCGGCATCGGACCAGCTCGCGGTTGCCACGGTGGCAGATGCATTTGATTTGTTTGATGAAAGTGCAGGCAGCGATGGCAAAACCAATCTCAAGGCAGATGCGAAACTCAAGCGGATTCAACAGTTAGCCGGCGGACAGGAATTTGCCTATGCCGGTAACTCACGTGCAGACATTCCAATCTGGCAGGAGGC
>JANQJM010000191.1 GCA_028281635.1 Pseudomonadales bacterium
GTTAATCTTCAGGATGAGGTGACGGAGAACTACATTGATGATTTCGCCAAGTTAACAACTCTTGGGGAGCTGCAACTTCGGGCAATTATCGATGTCTCCCCCGATATCGCTGATGTCGATCTCAGTTCAAGATTGGTCAACTCTTCGCTCAATGGTATCGCAACAAATTTCTCAGGTTCCTGGTCCAGTGGTGTGCTCACGATTTCGGGTGATATGAACATTGCCCGCCTAGGCAGCGGCGCAGAAGATGCGCCATTGGAAAATGTTCAGATCGCCTTCTCGCCCATCGACGATAACGATGATGGAATCGGCGGTATGAATAACATCTTACTTGATGTTCTGGATGTGGATCTGGATGACGGTATTACAGAACCCGGTACTGATGAATTCAGGTTGATTTCAACACATGAGTTCCGTTACGGCAGGCTGATAGTTGAAAACGCCTTTGGCCCGGAAACTGAAGATTTGGAGATTCCACTTAGTATCGAATACTTCGATGGCACCGACTTTATCAGGAATACTGACGACAGCTGCACCTCATTCTTATTCGATATAAGCTCTCCCACACCAGCACTGGACTTTGTTCCAGATACCTATGAGGAAAATCTGGAAGCAATAGACACAGAAATCGAAGCAGGTGCGCTGCTGGATGTAGAAGTAAATCTCTATGAAGGAATCACTGCAAGACTACAGGATGGCGACGATAGTGACGAAAATGATCCTGATCGGCCATTCATTACTTCAGCGCCAGATGTACTGGCAGACGAAGACAATACAGGGCGGGTGCTGATTGAATTCGATCTGGATAATTCCACCTTAACTACTCCGCTGGATTTCTTGAGCTATGACTGGCGCACCGTACCGGAAGTTGATGAGTACGATGAGATTCCAGACGGTGATTACACTGACAATCCCCGTGGCGTTGTCGAGTTCGGCACCTACCGTGGGCACGACCGGGTTATAAACTGGCAAGAGATCTATATTGGCAACTAGCCGCCGTGAGCTGATTAGTTCTCGCTAATATCAGTGGACTTCGAATAAGACGTACCTAATTCCTTGATTTTGCGGGTTAGGGTATTGCGCCCCCAGCCAAGCAGTGCTGCTGCATCCTGTCTCCGCCCGCCGGTATGTTTCAATGCGATATCAATTAAGGTCCTTTCAAACATGGGGCTGGCTTCATTGAGAATGCCGGAGTTGCCCATGCTCAACTGCTGATCTGCCCACTTCTGTAATCCTTCGGTCCAGCTGCCTGTGCCACCGCTCTCCGCTTCTTGTTCTGAAAACTCAGGGGGTAAATCAGAGAGCAGAACTTCCCTGGAAGACGCCATCACGGTTACCCAGCGACAGAAGTTTTCCAGCTGCCGCACATTGCCCGGCCAGGACAGTGTGGAAAGATAGTTTTCAGTTTCCGGTCGCAATACTTTGCTTTCTACGTCTAACTCTTCTGCTGCTCGTTTCAGAAAGTGATCTGCGAGTTTCGGAATGTCTTCCCTGCGATCTGAGAGTCGGGGGATGTGGATGCGAATGACATTCAGGCGATGGAACAGGTCCTCACGAAACTGGTGCTCCTCAACAAGTTTCTCCAGGTTTTGATGAGTCGCTGCGATAATCCGCACGTCAACTTTAATCGATGTATGTCCACCTACGCGGTAGAACTCGCCATCGGAAAGCACGCGTAACAACCTGGTTTGGGTATCTGCTGGCATATCGCCAATTTCATCCAGAAACAGCGTGCCGCCATTGGCTTGTTCGAAGCGACCAGTGCGTTGCTGTGTTGCACCGGTGAACGCGCCTTTTTCGTGTCCAAACAACTCAGACTCGATAAGTTCTTTCGGAATCGCTGCAACGTTGAGTGGCACGAAAGGCCGGTCTTTGCGAGGGCTGTGGTTGTGTAATGCTCGTGCTACCAGTTCTTTGCCGGTACCGGATTCACCATTGATCAACACTGAGATGTTGGAATTCGAGAGCCGCCCGATAGCGCGGAATACTTCCTGCATGGCGGGAGCTTCGCCAATAATCTCCTGTGTGTCGGCATCCAGACCACCATCACTATCTATAGACTTATCGCGAGCATGTTCCAGTGCCCGTTGTGTCATGGCGACAGCTTCGTTGACGTCGAATGGTTTTGGAAGATACTCAAAGGCGCCACGACTGTATGATGCTACTGCGCTTTCCAGATCAGAATGCGCCGTCATGATGATGACTGGCAATTCAGGATACTGTTCCTGAATCGTCGACAACAACTCCAGACCATCGATACCTGGCATACGAATATCGCTGATGATGGCATCTGGAGATTCGTATGAAAGACGCGACAACAGGTCCTCGCCTTTTTCGAATGACGTGGTATCCAACCCGTTCTTGCTGAGTGATTTCTCTAACACCCAGCGGATTGAACGGTCATCATCCAATATCCAGACAGAACTATTTGAACTCATAGCCATACCTTCATTTGTCAAATACATTGCTTACTCGCTGACAACTTGGTTGCGGAGGATTAGCTTTCCTCCGCATTACTAGGAAAAGGAAGCACGACTGAAAATACAGTCAGGCCGGGTTTACTGCTGCATTCGATCATCCCCTGATGCTGGGTGATGATCCCGTGTGTAATGGGTAGACCCAAGCCGCTGCCATCGGCGCGGCCACTGATCATTGGGTAAAAAATAGTGCCCAGCATGTCAGTCGGGATGCCGGGGCCGTTGTCTTCAATCTCTACCTTAACGGCGAGCCGATGGAATTGATTGCCGATGGTTGCATTACGGGTAATGCGTGTGCGCAGGATGATGTGACCCACACCAGACCTCTCTGCTCCATTTAAAGACTGCTGTGCATTGCGAACAAGATTCAGCATGCCTTGAATGAGTTGGTCAGTGTCGGCTCGAATATTTGGAATGCTGGGGTCGTAGTCTGTTATCAGGCGAATGTTCTCACTGGCCGTATCAGCTTCCACGATATTGCGCACACGTTCGAGGACTTCGTGAATATTGATGTCCGTGAGTTCGAGAGGCTTGCGGGAGCCAACTAATCGATCAACCAGGTTGTGCAGTCGATCAGCCTCTTCGATGATGACGTTGGTGTAGTCCTGGATCTCCGGATTGTCGATTTCCTGGGCGAGCAATTGCGCCGCTCCGCGAATCCCACCCAGGGGGTTTTTGATTTCGTGAGCCAATCCCCGTACTAACTCTTTCGTCGTCAGCTGCGCCGTTTGCAGTGATTCTTCCTTAGTTATGCGATGGGAATGTTCCAGTGAAGTGACTTCAAGAATCGCTTGGACGTTGCCGTTCTCGGCAACGGGATTAATCGTGTAGTCTGCCAGCAGCGTTTTACCGTGCTTGATGGTTAGTTCAACAGCACGTTTGGTCAGGCTGTTGTTTGTCTCCACTGCATGCCGCATCTCAGCGATATCATCTTTGGCATTCAGCAATACATCACCAATAAAAAGCTGATGAGCTTTCTTATCACTGATGTCGAGGAGGGATTCGGCTTCCATATTCATATAAAGCAGGCGCAGGTCGCTATCGAGTAGCAACACACCCGTCCGCAGGTTATCGAGTAACCGTTTGTGCACATTGTCCAGGGTCACGCTAGTGTTCATCGGCTCACTGGGTGGGTAATTCTGAATGACAGTGAGCGGCTCTTGAGTAGCCATGCAATAAGTAAACCAAGAAGCGCATTTCCGATGCTTGCCCAAAGCCCAGCAAATACGCTGCTTGTAGGCAAATCATCGAAGAAGAAAAAGCTCGTCGCCAACTAACAGCAGCACTATGCACCAAAATAGTGCATAACTCAACTTCGACCCATGTAGCGCGCCATTTTGGTGAGCCATTCCGCCACCAAATTTAGAGGACACCCATTTATTTCTGTCGCGGGCTCGTTCAACAGAGCGGCCTATAAACTACTGATTTAATTTAATAAACAGTGGAAAAGATAAATGGGTGTCCCTTAAGTTTCCTTGAATTCGGGGCATAAAAAACCCCGGGCACCGAGGTGGCCGGGGTTTGCTTTTGCTTGGAGCAGTGATTAGGAGGCCAGGCCTTCTTTGGTGCTCTTGATAATAGCGGCTGCCACTTTATATGGGTCAGCGTTGGAAGCAGTTCGACGGTCTTCAAGTCGACCTTTCCAGCCGTCTTGTACAGTGCCTACTGGAATACGGATAGAAGCACCGCGGTCGGAAACACCGTAGCTGAACACATCGATAGACTGCGTTTCGTGTTCACCAGTCAGACGTTGATCGTTGTCAGCACCATACACGCTGATATGACGATCGATATTCTTGCCGAATGATTCACAGATCTTGGTGAATATAGATTCATCGCCAGCTTCACGCATGACACTGTTAGAAAAGTTGGCATGCATACCGGAACCGTTCCAATCCAGGTCTTTACCTAATGGCTTTGGCTCCCAATTAATGCCCAATTCGTAACGCTCGGCGGTACGTTCCAGCAGATAACGGGCAATCCAGGTTTCGTCGCCAGCGGCTTTCGCACCTTTGGCGAACACTTGAAATTCCCACTGTCCGGCAGCTACTTCGGCATTGATACCTTCTACATTGATGCCCGCTTCGAGGCAAAGATCCAGATGGTCTTCCACTACATCACGGCCATGGGCGTTCTTGGCGCCAACCGAGCAATAATAAGGGCCCTGCGGGCTGGGGTAACCACCCGCTGGAAAGCCAGGAGGCAGGCTGGTCTTGATATCCCACAGGAAGTATTCCTGTTCAAAACCAAACCAGAAATCATTGTCATCGTCATCGATAGTCGCACGTCCATTGGATTCGTGAGGAGAACCGTCGGCGTTTAATACCTCGGTCATTACCAGGTAGCCGTTGGCACGATCAGGATCGGGAAAGATAGCCACGGGCTTCAGCAGACAATCAGAATCATCGCCAGAAGCTTGCAGGGTAGAGCTGCCATCGAAAGACCACATGGGACATTCTTCTAGAGTGCCACCAAAGTCTTCGCGCACCATGGTCTTGCTACGCAGGCTTTGGGTAGGCTGAAATCCGTCCAGCCAGATGTATTCCAGTTTTGATTTCATTTTCTTTCTTTCTCCTAATCGATATCGAGTTCAGGTTAGTGATGTGCGCCTAGTTCAAATTCCCTGGCCCGCGTCTCCGCGGTGGCCGTAAGCCGGGCTCGAAATTTTACACATGTCCTCTACTAAGTTCCTACTCGCATAGAGTAGAAATCTGCCGTCAACAGTGAAGTGCTGTACAGGCTTGCGTTGTGAGCTACAGAGAGAGCAAGATATATGCCATTCGACGGTGCGCTACAGGCCCCAGTTTTATTGGGCTTTGCAGAGGTATGGATTCATGAACGCACTAATTATGTGCATAATAATCGAAATTCGCACTTAAATAGTGCGAACTGACTGTGTATTTCTGGCTGCGCCTCCACAGCCATTTAGGGTATCTTTCCCCACCATCGAGCGCTGCCAATATTTCCTGTCTGCCCTGATCATGTTGTTTCTTGTAAAACTTTTTCCTGAGATCACCATCAAGAGCCGCCCGGTGCGGAAGCGATTCATTCGTCAATTGCGCAAGAATTTGAAACTGGTTCTGAAACCAATCGACGACAGTGTCCAAGTGCGTGGCGATTGGGACAGCCTGGAAGTAGAGACTGCGGGCGAGGACTCATCGAGCGTTAATCAAATCATAGAAAAGCTGAGCTGCACTCCGGGCATAAGCCAATTTGCCGAAGTTGAAAAATTCGACCTACCGGATATGGAGGGGATTCTCGAGCTTGCCTTGAAGTTTCATGGTGATGCCTTGCGTGATAAGACTTTCGCTGTGCGCTGCAAACGGATGGGATCACATCCGTTTAGATCTGTTGATGTTGAGCGCTTCGTTGGTGCCGGGCTCAATCAAAAAACAGAAGCCGCCAAAGTGAAGTTAGTGAATCCCGATGTCACTGTTGCCTTAGAAATTCGGGAAGACAAACTGTTTATGGTGAAGCAGGCTCATCAGGGACTGGGTGGTTTCCCGCTGGGTTGCCAGGATTCAGTGCTCTCTCTAATCTCCGGTGGTTTCGACTCGGCCGTCTCCAGTTATCTCTGTATCAAGCGCGGCTTGCAGACACACTATTGCTTCTTCAATCTGGGAGGCAGGGCACACGAAATTGCAGTCAAAGAGGTCGCGCTGTTTTTATGGATGAAGTACCACGGCTCGCACCGGGTGAAGTTTATTACAGTGCCGTTTGAGGGGGTCGTTGAGGAGATTCTCAATCAGATCGATGACGCGCAAATGGGGGTGGTACTGAAACGGATGATGTTGCGGGCCGCGAATAAAGTTGCCTCGGGCCTTGATGTCAAAGCTCTGGTAACCGGAGAGAGTGTCGCCCAGGTTTCGAGTCAGACGCTTACCAACCTCTCAGTGATCGACACTGTTTCAGACGCGCTGGTACTAAGGCCTCTGGCGACTACGGATAAACAGGAAATTATCGACATCGCCCGAGCCATTGGCACGGAAGAGTTTTCCAGGCACATTCCTGAATACTGCGCGGTCATTTCAAAGAATCCCACTACCAAGGCACGGGAAGAACGCATCGCGAAAGAAGAAGAGCATTTTGATTTTGCGGTTCTGGAAGCCAGTGTCGCGGAAGCCAGGCAACAATTGATCACAGATGTGGTAAACGAGATCGGTGCCGAAACGCCTGATATCGACATAGTCTCCGACATCTCTGCAGACGCTACCGTCATTGATATTCGGCATCCCAATGAAGCGGATCTGAAGCCATTGCATCTTAATGGTTGTGCCAAGCAGGTCATCAGTATTCCGTTCTATGCCCTGCGCACACGCTTTAACGAACTGGATACGGAAGGGCATTACCTACTCTATTGTGATCACGGTATGATGAGTCGTCTGCATGCGGCCCATTTACTGGATGAGGGCTTTGCCAATATCGCTGTGCTGGATCCGAAAGCACTCAAGCAGTAGTTCGTTCTCTTTTCATCCTTTCTGTTTTACATGGTCGTGAAGGCCACGTCTCTCGTGTATACTCGCCGCCTTTTGATCGTCGGCAACCCCGCCCAAGACATTCAGCTCGATAACTCAGCACATGCTAGAACGAATTCGCAACATCGCAATTATCGCCCACGTTGACCACGGCAAAACCACTCTGGTCGACAAACTGCTGCAACAATCAGGGACACTGGAAACACGTGGCGAGAAAGTTGAGCGGGTTATGGATTCCAACGATCAGGAACGTGAGCGTGGCATCACTATTCTTGCAAAAAACACGGCAATCAACTGGAACGACTACCGCATCAACATTGTAGATACGCCAGGGCATGCTGATTTCGGCGGTGAAGTGGAACGGGTACTCTCGATGGTGGATAGTGTCCTGTTATTGGTCGATGCAGTTGAAGGGCCAATGCCGCAAACCCGCTTCGTTACGCAGAAAGCGTTTGCTCAGGGTTTGAATCCCATCGTAGTGGTCAATAAAATCGATCGCGATGGTGCCCGACCAGACTGGGTCATCAATGAAGTGTTTGATCTTTTCGACAAGCTGGGAGCTACCGAAGAGCAATTAGACTTTCCTGTCATCTACGCCTCCGCCCTGGAAGGCATTGCAGGCATGGATGCGGAAGACCTGCGTGAAGACATGACCGACTTGTTCGAAGTGATCGTCGACAAAGTCCCGGCCCCGCCGGTTACTGTCGATGCGCCGCTGCAGATGCAAATTAGCGCCCTGGATTACAGCAGTTATGTGGGCGTGATCGGTGTTGGTCGCATCGCGCGCGGTACCGCCAGACCGAATCAAGCGGTCGTGATCGTCGATCGTGAAGGCAATGAGCGCAAGGGCAAGATCTTGCAGGTAAAAAGTCATCTTGGCCTGGAAAGGGTGGACGTAGATGCGGCAGAAGCAGGCGAGATCGTTTGTATTTCCGGTATCGAGAATTTAAAAATCTCCGACACCTTATGCGATCCAGATGCGGTCGAGGCATTGCCGGCCCTGACAGTGGACGAACCAACGATCAGCATGACATTCCAGGTCAATGATTCTCCGTTCGCTGGATTGGAAGGGAAGTACCTCACGTCGCGTCACCTTAAAGAACGGTTAGATCGGGAGTTGCTCTATAACGTAGCACTGCGGGTGGAGCAGGGAGAATCACCAGATAAATACAAGGTATCAGGACGCGGGGAACTGCATCTCGCTGTGTTGATAGAGAGCATGCGACGGGAAGGATACGAACTGGCGATTTCGCGACCTGAAGTCATTCTCCATGAAGAAGCAGGTGAGACTCTTGAGCCATACGAATCTCTGGTGATCGATTGTGATGAGCAACATCAGGGGTCGGTTATTGAGGAGTTGGGAAATCGGCGCGCGGAAATGCAGGACTTACTCCCGGACGGAAAAGGGCGGGTCCGACTCGAGTTTATAGTACCTACCCGCGGTCTCATTGGATTCCGTTCCAACTTTCTCAGCATGACTTCTGGCACTGGATTGATGACCCATGTGTTTGATCACTATGGTCGGTACAAAGAGTCGGAACTTGCTGCTCGTAACAATGGCGTTCTGGTTTCTATGGTACGTGGCAAAAGTCTGGCTTACTCGTTATTCAATCTGCAGGATAGAGGTCGCTTGTTCATAGGACCCAATATCGAAGTCTATGAAGGGATGATCGTAGGGCTGCACAGTCGCGACAATGATCTGGTGGTGAATCCAACCAAGGCTAAACAGCTCACCAATATTCGTGCGGCTGGCAGCGATGAAAACATTTTGCTGACACCGCCTATCAAGCACAGCCTTGAGCAGGCCATGGAATTTATCGCTGATGACGAATTGGTCGAAGTGACACCACAAAGTATTCGCTTGCGCAAAAAGTACCTCACTGAAAACGAGCGTAAGCGACGCAGCCGGGGTTCAGAGGCCCGCGGATAGAAGGAAGCCAAGGCAGACTAGGATTCAGCGGCCTAGTGTCCTACCATTAGTGACTACTTGATCAGTGTTTTTTTACCATGTTCGTTCTGTTCCCCGAAATCAAACCCTATAAGCGACATCAGTTAAAAGTTTCTGATCATCACGAGTTGTATCTTGATGAAGCGGGAAACCCTGATGGCTTGCCGGTGCTGTTCATTCACGGAGGACCAGGTGCTGCTTGTGATGCCAGCTCAAGACGTTTCTATGACCCTGCAGTTTACCGTATAGTCACCTTCGATCAGCGGGGCTGTGGTCGCTCTACGCCCCATAGCTCATTGCAGGAAAACACTACTCAGGATTTGATCGAGGACATCGAGAAGATTCGTCAGCATCTGGCTATCGACAAGTTTGTGTTGTTCGGTGGGTCCTGGGGTTCAACTCTCAGCTTGTTGTATGCACAAGCGTTTCCTCAACATGTGTCGGCCATGATTCTGCGTGGCATCTTTCTGTGTCGGCAGCAGGACATGGACTGGTTGTACAAGGATGGTGCCAATCGAGTTTTCCCCGATTATTGGGACGAATTCATCAAACATATCCCGGAGTCAGAACGTGGCGATCTCTTGGCAGCCTACTATGAAAGATTAACTGGCGATGACGAACTCGCTCGCATGGCTGCGGCAAAAGCCTGGGCCGCCTGGGAAGGGAATTGCGCCAAGCTGCGCCCCAGTGCCGAGACGCTCGCAAAATTTACCAAGCCACATAACGCCATGGCGCTCTCACGTATTGAAACCCATTACTTTATGCACAAGGGATTCATTGAAGAAAATCAGATTCTCCACAACATGGATGCTATCGCTGAGATTCCAGGTCGCATTGTTCATGGCCGTTATGACATTGTCTGTCCCCTCGACAATGCGCAGGTCTTGCATCACCATTGGCCAGCTTCCGAGTTACATATCGTCAGGGATGCGGGTCATTCCGCCTCTGAGCCCGGCACGGTTGATGCGCTGATTCGTGCGACACATGATATTGGTAAGAGTTTCGAGACCGCAGAGTAGCCATGCTCGCCCTCATTCAACGGGTCAATTACGCCCGACTCAGCATTGGTGGTGAACTCCATAGCGAAATCGACACAGGGTTGTTAGCGCTTATCGGCGTGGAAAGGGAAGATACAAGCACGCAGGTCGACAAGCTATTGGATAAGTTACTGGCCTATCGGGTATTCGCCGATGCGGAAGGCAAGATGAATCTGGGATTGCAGGATGTTAGTGGCGGTCTGATGTTAGTTTCTCAATTCACCCTGGCCGCAACCACTGATAAAGGATTACGTCCCGGTTTTTCCTCAGCCAAGCCTCCGATGGAGGCAGAGAAACTGTTCACGGAAATGGTGGGAAAGGCGCAGGCCAGGCATCAAAAAGTTGCAAGTGGGGTGTTTGCTGCTGATATGCAGATTGCACTGGAAAACGATGGGCCGGTGACCTTCATGCTCAAGGCGTGAGACTGTCTAACTGCTCGCCTGGCCCTCAGCAGCCTCATCTTCTTCCTGCCGCTTGCGGATCATCCTACCTGCAAGAATTCCCGCTTCAAATAGCAGCCACATTGGAATCGCCAGCATCGATTGTGTGAAGGGATCCGCTGGTGTCAACAACATACCAATGACGAAGCATGCGACGATGACGTAGGGTCGTTTTTCTGCCAGTGAGTCTGGCTCGGCGATCCCAGCCCAAATAAAGATAAAAACAGCAATTGGAACTTCAAAGGCAATGCCAAACGCGAGAAAAATCGTCAGCGCGAAGCTCAGAAAGCTGTTGATATCAGGCGCCACCGCGATGCCTTCGGGGGCAACAGAGATAAAAAAGGCAAAGACGAATCTGAACAATACATAGTAGGCAAAAGCGATACCTGCATAAAACAGGATAACGCTGGAGATAAAGAGCGGGATAGCAACAGTTTTCTCTTTTTTGTACAAACCAGGAGCGATGAATGACCAGACCTGATAAAGCACATAGGGCGCGGCGATCAGGAACGCCACATAAAACGTCAGTTTGAATGGCGCGAAAAAAGGAGAAGTAGGATCGATCGCGATCATGGACGTGCCTTCCGGCAGTTCGTCCAATAACGGAGTTGCAACAAAGGTATAGATGTTGTCTGAAAATGCGAACAATGCCAGAAACAGAATGATTACGGCAAGCAGGCACTTGAGTATGCGATCTCTCAGTTCGATGAGATGGTCGATTAAGGTGAGTTCCTGTTCGTCTTCGGCCGAGCTCATGATTCTGCCTGATTGGTTTCGGTAGGTTCTTCTGGCTGCTCAGCAAGTTTTGGATTTTTGCCAGTGCCGTAAAGTTGTTTTTTGATTTCTTCGCCTGCTTCGGCAATCTGCTCGCCTACTTCTTCCACTTCCTGAGTCAGGGACTTTTGCTGCACCGCTTCACTCTCTGCATTTGAAGCCTCAATTTGTTCATTGGTATATTGAGAAGCACCAGGATCGAAATTCGCGGAGTTAACAATCTTGTTGGCAGACTGTTCAACATCCTTTGCCATACCCTCGACTTCGGACTTGGCTTCTTCCAGCTCCGCCATCACAGACTCGTTGTGAAGCTGGCGTCGAATCTCGTCAGCATTTAATTCTCTTTCTATCTCTGCTTTGACTTTATAGAAGCTGCGTCGAAATCGACCAATCCACAGGCCCGCAGTGCGCACTGCACCGGGCAGGCGCTCAGGTCCGAGCACCAGCAAGGCGATCACACAGATCAGCAATACTTCGAAAGATCCAATGTTAAACATGGCCTATGAAAGGAAATCCAAAGGATTTAAAGAAATGCAGCCAGGACACAAGTGTCCTGGCGAAGAGTCGTTCGTTTACTTGGTTTCTACTTTTTCAGCAGTAGCTTCGATGACTTCGTCCGAAGCCTCTGTTTCATCTTCTGCTTCTGCAGCATTTTCATCTTTCATTGCGGTTCTGAAACCTTTCAGTGCGCCTCCGAGATCAGATCCCAGATTGCGCAACTTTTTGGTTCCAAACAACATGAAAACGATCAATAAAATGATCAGCAGTTGCCAAATACCTATTCCACCAACACCCATAATAAACCTCCAATTTCGACAGTACTACGCGCGAAACCGTCGATCTCAATTTTCTCGCGACGCTTTTTCGTCCAGACCGGATATGTTAAAGCGTTTTTCCAGTTCCTCCAACACCTGTTCAGGCCCCATTTCCAGGTGGCTGAGCATCACCAGCGTGTGAAACCACAGGTCTGCGGTCTCGTGGATCACTGCATCCCGTGATTCGGGGCTTTCAGCGCATTCTTTCGCCGCCAGGATGGTTTCGGTGGCCTCTTCCCCAATTTTCTCGAGGATTTTGTTCAGGCCTTTCTCGTGGAGGCTCGCCACGTAGGACTCTTCACCGCTAGAGTTTTTTCGCCGTTCCAGAACAGCAGCCAGTTTTTTGAGGACTTCACTCACGATTTTTTACTCAGATTGCAAGACGCATTGCAGCGCAGGATTAACTGTCTATTTGTCGCTGTTTATAAAGAGTGGCTGGATCAACCAGTACTTCACCCTCAGTTACCCATTCACCATCAACCAGTCGCAGAAAAAAGCAACTTTGCCTGCCAGTGTGACACGCTGCACCGCCGATTTGTTCCACTCGATAACATAGCGAATCGAAATCACAATCTAAATACACATCAACTAATTTCTGCACATTGCCCGATTCTTCGCCTTTGCGCCAAAGCTTGCCGCGAGAGCGAGACCAATACACACCTCTTTTTTCCGCAACGGCAGTTTCGACAGCTTCCCGGTTCGCCCAGGCCTGCATGAGTAGAGTGCCAGTTTTGGCATCGATGGTGATGACAGGAATCAATCCATCACTGTTCCACTTGATTGAATCGAGAAAGGAAGACATCGAACTAGTATGCAACTTCACTCTTTAAAACACAAAAGATAGACACCAAGAATGCCCAGTCCGGCAGTCACCAAAGAAACATTGTTGAGTAGCGAGTCAAAAACCGGAAGCACAGTAACTGCTGCCAAAACCAGACTGAAGACACCACTGAATCGTGTTCTGAGTTTCCGACTACGACGCTCCTGTTCTTTTCTCTCCAGTTCCTGTTGCAGTGTTGCATTGATATTTCTTAGTTGTTCAGCCTGGGTGATCGCATTGATAACCAGAATTGGCAACTCTGGCAGTTGATCCACCCAATTGGGAATATTCTCTTGCAGTTTACCGAGTACGGTAAACGGATTGAGGCGCTTGCTGTTCCAGGTCTCTAAATAGGGCAATGCGGTTTGCCAAAGATCCAGATCGGGATAGAGTTGTCTGCCAAGTCCTTCTATGTTGAGCAGGGTTTTCTGTAAGAGTACGAGAGAAGGCTGCACTTCCATATTGAAGCGTCCTGCCGTTCGGAATAACTGAACAAGAATTTGACCAAAAGAGATCTCACTCAGAGGCCTCTCGAAAATTGGTTCGCAAACGGTTCGCATCGCAGCTTCGAATTCATGTATCGGAGTTTCTCTCGGCACCCAACCGCACTCGACATGCAGTTCTGCCACCCGGCGATAGTCCCGTTTAAAGATGGCGAGGAGATTCTTGGCCAGATACTCTTGATCATCTTTAGTCAAAGAGCCAATGATGGCGCAGTCTATTGCAATATAGCGCGCAGCATTCGGTTCATCCGAAGCGACAAAGATATTGCCCGGGTGCATATCAGCATGGAAAAAATTGTGCTCGAATACCTGGGTAAAAAAAATGTTCACGCCGTTTTCGGCGAGCGCCTTCAGATCGACACCTATGTCGTTCAGAGTGGAGATGTCGGTGACTGGAATGCCATGTATGCGTTCCATGACCAACAAGTTCTTTCGTGTGTAATCCCAATAGACTTTGGGCACATACAATACGTCAGAGCCTTCAAAGTTTTGTTTCAGTTGAGACGTGTTCGCCGCTTCCGCCTGCAGATTCAACTCATTGAGTATCACGTTCTCATAGTCATGCACGACTTCGACGGGACGTAGCCGCTTTCCCAAACTGCTATTGCTTTCAACCAGGCTGGCAATGGATTTCAATAGGGCCAGGTCAGCAGTTACCACTTTCTCAATGCCCGGGCGCAGCACTTTTACCACCACATCATCGCCGTTTAACAAAGTGGCTTTGTGTACCTGCGCGACCGAAGCTGAGGCCAGAGGTTCCTGGTCGAGGCTGCTGAACACCTCGTCTACCTTGCAATTCAGGGACTGCTCTACAAGTGTATCGATTGTCGGTGACGTAAACGGTGCCACATTGTCCTGCAGCACCTGCAGTTCATCTGCCAGCTTAGTGTCGAGGAAATCCCGTCTGGTACTGAGTAGCTGTCCAAATTTGATGTATATAGGGCCCAGTGCTTCCAGAGCCATGCGCAAGCGTTGGTTCTTGTCGAGGCTCCTATGGGGGTTAAACAGATTGACGAGCATGAAGGGAAACAGAACGAGCTTCACCCAAAACGTACCAGGCATGCCCTCCAGGAATTCTTGCAGGCGATAGCGAGCCGCTATATTAAGAATACGAATTAATCGAGTGACATGTGACACGTTGTTTTCCAGCTGAGCTCTATGCTGCAGGGCTGCCAAGAGTACACTTAGCCAGTGTAATTCACCAGTGAGTAAATGATGCCTTGCAATGAGTTGTTTATGGGCGGGGAGTTGCTTGTTTCTCTAAATTGCCTTTTAACCTGTGGGCTCTGGCTTCGATTCGATCGAGTCTGAGTTTCAATGCATCGAGTGAATTCTGGAATCTGGTGAGCTGAGCGGAGGCGGGAAACAGCTTCAGCTCTTCTTTAAGGTAGTCGTCCACATTGTTCTTCATCCGTCGCTGACTATCCCTGGCCCAATCCTCTGCGTCGTCTATGGCCTGACTTAATTGTTGAGTGCTGATCTCACCAAGCAAAGGAGACAGCAGGTCCTCCCATTGCAAATCCAGACGTTTCAGGGCAGTAAACAAATCCTGAACCAGTTGCGCATCGCCGGTAATTTGTAAATTGCTATTAACCAGTGGCTGGTCGGCATGTTCGGACAGCAATAATTGAGTAAGGGTAGAGGCCGATCCTTTAACAGTGGCGTCAACTGGAATGGCATAACGAGCAGCGTCTACTGTGCTGAGTCTTACGCCATCAGTTTCCATAGTTGCTGTCAGTGAAAGTGGAGAGTGAAGGATTTGTATTTCGATCGCGCGTCCAGCAAAGCGCGCAAGCTGATTTTGTACATGCTGATCAGAGCGTATCACCGAGTTGAGTAATTGTTCTGCGGGCCACAAAAGAGCGCTGCCAAATATCTCCTTCATGGAACTACTCGTAGGGCTTGAAACCGAGATGAATGGCGCAGATTCCATTCATAACATCGTGATAGCGGCAATCTGAAAAGCCAACTGTTTTCATCATATTCAAAAGCGTTTCCTGGTCAGGATGCATGCGAATTGATTCAACAAGATATTGATAGCTGTCACTGTCTCCCGTCACCAGCTTACCCGCAAGTGGCCAGAGATTTGAATAGGCATCATAGGCTTTGCTTAGCAGAGGGTTCTTTGGGGTTGAGAATTCAAGCACAACGACGCGTCCACCTGGTTTTAGACTGCGTAACATGGAACCCAGTGCGCGTTCTTTATCAGTGACATTGCGCAACCCATAGGCGATGCAAATGCAGTCGAAACTGTTATCAGCAAAGGGCAGCTCTTCGGCATTCACCTGGGTTACTTCTATATTGGCACTGAGTCCTTTATCGATTATCCGGTCTCTTCCAACCTGCAGCATCGCTTCGTTGATGTCGGCGAGCACCACTCTGCCACTGCTGCCAACCAGAGGGGAGAACTTCATGCTGAGGTCGCCTGTACCTCCCGCAAGATCCAGCACCGATTGGCCCTGACGCAAAGCGCACATATCAATAGTAAAGCGCTTGATAAGTCGATGGGAGCCTAGAGACATCAGATCGTTCATTACATCGTAACGGTCAGCAACCGATCTGAACACGTCGGCCACCCGTGCTTGTTTTTCTGCAACGGGCACTTCCTGATAACCGAAATGGGTAGTCGTCTTTTCGTCGCTTTGGCTGCTTTCGCTCATGGCTTAGTCG
>JANQJM010000247.1 GCA_028281635.1 Pseudomonadales bacterium
TTTCTCTGATATGTTGGCTGAAAACGAAGCCGAGAACATCGTCTTTGAAAACAAGAATGGCTATCAAATGGTAATTAATCACGCCGATGCACTCGCTTCTGAAGAGGCGATTCTCAGTCAATACCGAATACCCTCTTCCCACTCAGTAAACTTGTTCGAATCTGAGTAGTTTACTCCAGCGAGACTTGGAGCAGCCGGGCGGTATCTGCTAGAGCGCAATTCTCATCGCCGACTAATAGCCGTGTTAGAATCCTCGCACTTGTTTCGTTCAATTGGGATTTTGGCGCGCCGTGTCTACCTTCTTTAGTACCATCATTGCGGCAGCGCTGGTCAACAACCTGTTTTTCGTGCAGCTGGTGGGCGTGTCGCCACTCTTTGCCTTCAGCCGCCGACTCAATCACGCCATTGAATTCAGCTTGCTTGCCGGCGTGCTGCTATTTTTAGCCTCCAGCTTCAACCTGCTACTCTATCGATGGGTTCTCTCTCCTCTCTCCATGGAGTTCCTTAGTCTACTGCTGTTTATTGCCGTCAGCGCTGCAGTGGGTATTGGACTAATCAAACTGATTGAAAACAAATTCCCTCTGACTGTGCGTCGACAAGGCCTTGCTATTGCCTTGTTGAGTTGCAGTAGTGCAGTGATCGGCTCAACGCTGATTAGCACGTCCAGCCTTCTCTCCAATTTCCAGATAGTGATCTACAGTCTGGGGACGGCTATAGGTTTTGCCTTATCACTCATTGCATTCGCCGCCATTCGACAGAGAACTGATTGCTCAGACACTCCGGATTTTGTACGGGGTCCACCCTTAGACCTTATCACCGCTGGTATAGCAGCAATGTGCTTTTTGGGATACGCGGGACTGGTGTGATGAATCCCTTCATAGAGAATCCGATATTCCTCTACGCCACAGGCTTGCTAGTTGCTCTGTTACTGCTGCTTGGCTTTCTGCGCTTCATCTCTCTGTTGCGTACCCAGCGAACCTATCAGCATTCAATAGTCGATCTAATCAATGCCGAGCTTCCTCAGACTCAATGCGGTCACTGCTCTTACGCCGGTTGCTTACCCTACGCACGTGCCATAGCGCAGGGAGAAGCTATCAATAAATGCGCGCCAGGTGGAACACAAACCATTAGGAGACTCTCCTGGTTACTCAATGAGCAACGAGAACCTCTGGATCCGGCCCACGGCTCTCTATCACCGGCAACAGTCGCGGTAATTCGCGAAGAAGAATGCATTGGCTGCACGAAATGTATCCAGGCTTGCCCGGTAGACGCGATTTCAGGTGCTACGAAACTGATGCACACTGTCATAGCGGCAGAATGTACCGGTTGTGATTTATGCGTTGATCCATGCCCGGTCGATTGCATCGACATGATTGAAGTGCAACAGCCTCCTCGACAATGGCCATCTCCTGGGCCAAACGAGCTTGTCCCGTGCTAGGGTTCGGCAAGCGCGGAGTTAAACTCGGAGCAATAAAGCCTCCTCCCCATAAACTGGAGTCTCTGCGCTCGCGCATCATGCCAACTCCTTTACCGGAGCGACTGGTTCTGTCTCTGCAGCAACATCAGGGTGACGCCTCCATTCCTTGCGTCGAAGTCGGAGATAAGGTTCTCAAGTTTCAAGCAATCGCGGAGGCAAATTCCGAATCCAGTTTGAATCTACATGCGCCCACCTCGGGCACGATACTCTCCGTGGACCAGAGCCTGGTTTTTTCAGACAGCATGACACCCGAAGCTTGTATCGTGTTGGAATGTGATGGCGCCGATAACGCACTTAAGGTTTCGACAACTAGAGATTATCGCGCGCTCGAACATGAACATTTATTACAGCGTATCGAGGAAGCTGGAGTCTGCGGGATGGGTGGCGCCGGCTATCCGACTGCTCTAAAACTCAGACACGGTATTAGCAAGAACATCGACCTTCTATTGATCAATGCCGCTGAATGCGAGCCCTACATCAGTTGTGATGAAGCACTACTCCGGGAACGGGCGAAAGAAGTCATTCAGGGCGCCGAGATTATACAAGCCGCCTGTCTGGCTAATAGCTGCCAACTGGTTATCGAGTCAAACATGAATGAAGCCATCGACGCACTTCGTTCAGAAATCACTGGTAGCTCAGTGCAGTTAAAGATTGTGGCACCCAGCTATCCAGCCGGAGATGAACGCCAGATAGTTTTTGCTGCCACTGGCCGCGAAACTCCCAGCTCAGGCTTACCTATCGATATAGGAGTGGTTGTAGTGAATGCGGGTACTGCTGCTGCTTGCCTGCATGCAGTCAGCAAAGGCCAACCCTGCATCAGCAGAGTCGTAACACTGGCCGGCTCTCCATTGCGCACACCAAAAAACTTTGACGTGCCTATAGGCACACCGATCTCTCACCTGCAAACTCTATGCGGCATGGATGAGCAGTCCCACCAGGGCACTCTGGCTGGTGGTTCGTTAATGGGCCAGCCAGTTCTCAATCTGGATTTGCCAATCAAGAAAACCAGTAACTGCGTGGTAGCGATGTCGGCACAGGAGTTTCCTGCCCAGGAACCTGTCCTGCCTTGCATACGTTGCGGCTATTGTGCTGACGCCTGTCCTGCCCATTTGCTACCACAACAACTGCTGGTTTTCAGCAAACAGCAAGCCGTTGAGGCCCTGGAAGACCATGGTTTATTCGACTGCATCGAGTGTGGAGCTTGCGCTTATGTTTGTCCCAGCAAAATTCCACTGCTGCAGTATTATCGCTCGAGCAAAGAACTCATGTTGTTGGAAGCTGGCGTAACTGCCCGAAGTAGTCATTGGCAGCAACGTTTCCAGTATTTTCAATATCGGAGGAAGCGCGTCAATCAGCAGCGTGCCGAGGGAAAACAAAGTGCGAGCGACAACAGTCAACAAGTAGAGCAGGAATTCTCTCGAGACAAAGCCCGCGAAGAAATCGCAGCCGCCGTTGCCAGAGTGAAAAGTAAGAAATCAAAAAATCAGGCATCATGAACTCCAGTTCTTCTCCCTTCCAGTTTGCAAAGCTCAAAACCCGGCAGCTCATGCTATTGGTGCTAGCTGCGGCATCACCGGCGGTATTGATGCATACCTGGTTTTTCGGCTATGGCATGTTGTTGAACATCGCTTTGGCTGCTGTGATCGGGTTGTCCAGCGAAGCAGTTTGTTTATGGCTGCAAAACAAACCCATTAAAGTTGCTCTGTCTGACTACAGTGCACTGGTTACGGCATTGCTGTTTGCAGTAACCATTCCTCCCGGCACAGCCTGGTGGTTGATAGCCATGGGAATGGTATTCGCAATCGCCCTTGTTAAACATGCTTATGGTGGCCTCGGCCACAATGTCTTTAATCCAGCAATGGCGGGTTATTTGTTTCTGCTGTTGGCCTTTCCACTGAGCATGACAGCCTGGCACCTGCCGCAGGCAGCAGTCACACCGGCTTCAGATCACTCGCCTTTATCCTGGACTGGTTTCATTGAGAGTCTAAGTTTCGTGTTTCCTATTATTCAGAACCAGACCATTGATATCGATGGCCTGGCAATGGCGACACCTCTGATTGAATACAAGATGGCGGGGCAGAATGCCGTATTAGAAGCTTACCGGGAAGGTCTGCCGCTCTTTTCCCGCAGTTCCGGAACGGGATGGGAACTGGTGAATATGGCTTACTTGATTGGAGGCCTGTTTTTGCTGTCGCTTCGAATCATTAGCTGGCACATTCCTGTTGCCATAATCGCGTCCGTATTAATGATGTCTTTGCTGTTTTATTCAGACGGCGGTTCGTCGGTAAACGGCACCCCTTACCTGCACCTGTTTGGCAGCGCCACAATGATTGGCGCCTTCTTCATCGCTACCGATCCGGTAAGTGCAGCCACCAGCAATCCTGCGCGCATCGTCTATGGCATTATTATTGGCTGCAGTATCTATGGCATTCGTGTGTGGGGTAGCTACCTGGACTCCATTGCGATAGCCGTACTATTCGCCAATTTCTGTGCACCGATGTTAGACCACTTTTTCCGGCCACGAATTTTTGGCCAGGTTCGATGGTCACCACTCAGAGGACAAACGAGCCATGAGTGAATTGCAACTGCATCGCGAGCTGACTGCCAGTGTCTGGCGCGGCAATCCTGCCTTCGTGCATTTATTGGGCATCAGCCCTTTGTTGGCAATTTCTGATTCCGGCATCAAGGCGATAGCCCTGGGTATTGCCCTCACCATTGTTTGCGTTAGCTCGGCGATGACTTTGACCATATTGAGATCCCACATTCAGGACCGATACAGATTTTTATGGCATGGTGTGGTGCTGGCTTCCTATACCAGCCTTGCAGTACTGATCTTGCAGCTTTTCTTTTTTTCGCTCTCTCGTGAGTTGGGCATCTACGCTTACCTCATTGCCTGTAATTTTGCACTTTTACTCAAGATGGATGGTTACATTGAGAATAAGGACTTGGGCTTTGTTGCTATCGATTCTCTAAAATTGGGCCTAAGCCTCTTACTTGCCCTTCTACTGTTCTCTGCATTGCGGGAAATACTGCTGACTGGAACTCTATTCCAGGGTTGGCAGTTACTGATTCCAGGTGAAAGCCTTGCGTTTGGGGCAAACCTCGATAGTCGCAGTAGTCTGTTCCGCTTTGTGGCGCTGCAACCTGCCGCGTTTATTCTCTTGGGTTTATTGCTGGCTGTGTTGCGGAAAGTCGGAAAACAGGACGATTCCCCACCTTTACACCGGGAGCAGGGACAAGTCGAGCGTGCCCGGGTCACCGGCAGGCTAAAGAAATCGACATGAAGAGGATGTCATGAATAAAGCGAAACGGACTGAAATGTTTACGCGTTGGCGTGAGAACAATCCCAATCCAACTACGGAGTTGAAGTTTGCCAATAGTTTTGAGCTATTGATTTCCGTCATATTGTCTGCCCAGGCCACGGACGTTAGCGTCAACAAGGCAACTGAAAAACTCTACGCCGTAGCGAACACACCGGAAAAAATACTGGCACTGGGTGTATCGGGACTAAAGAAATACATCAAAACTATTGGCCTGTTTAACACCAAAGCAGAAAACGTGATCAAGACCTGTAAGATTCTCATCGAACAACATGGCTCAGAAGTGCCACGGACTCGAGAAGAGCTGGAAGCACTGCCAGGCGTGGGTCGCAAGACGGCCAATGTCGTCCTCAACACGGCCTTCCGCCAGATAGCCATGGCCGTGGATACCCATATCTTCAGAGTCTCCAACCGCACCGGCATCGCCTCGGGCAAGAATGTACTGGAGGTGGAAAAACGCTTGCTGCGATTAGTGCCCGAGGAATTCTTGCTCGATGCCCATCACTGGCTGATTCTCCACGGTCGCTACGTGTGTGTCGCTCGCAAACCACGTTGTGGGGCCTGTATAGTCGAGGACTTGTGTGAGTTCAAACAGAAAACGGAAATCGAATAGGACACACAGACTGGTATTATTTTCGCCCTTTCTCTGCGGCGATTCGCATGCGCAGCGCATTTAGCTTAATAAAGCCTGCGGCATCTTTTTGGTCATAGGCACCGGCGTCGTCCTCGAACGTTGCCACATCTTCATCAAACAACGAGTCTTCGGACTCTCTACCAATCACAATGACGTTGCCTTTGTAGAGTTTCAGGCGCACCTTGCCGTTCACATAATTCTGGGACTCATCAATCAGGGTCTGCAGTGCTTTGCGTTCAGCAGACCACCAGTAACCATTGTAAACCAGCGACGCGTATCGAGGCATTAGCTCATCTTTTAGGTGGGCGAGTTCCCGATCCATGGTGATTGACTCAATAGCGCGATGCGCTTTCAGCATGATGGTACCGCCCGGCGTTTCATAACAGCCGCGAGATTTCATGCCCACATAGCGATTCTCTACTATGTCGGCACGACCGATACCGTTTTCACCAGCCAGCTTATTCAGTCGAGTGAGAACTGCTGCCGGTGCCAGACTCTCACCATCAATGGCAACTATGTCACCCCTGCGGTACTCCAACTCAATAGTCGTTGCCGCATCTGGTGCCGCCTCAGGAGAAACAGTCCATAGCCACATCGCCTCTTCTGGCTCTACAGCCGGATCTTCCAGGATGTCTCCCTCATAAGAGATGTGAAGCAAATTGGCATCCATTGAATAAGGCGACTTGCTGCCCCGCTTCTTTTCCACCGGAATGCCGTGGGTGTCACAGTAAGCCAGCAGTTTGTCTCTGGAACTCAGATCCCATTCGCGCCAGGGGGCGATAACTTTGATGCCAGGGCTGAGAGCGTAGGCGCCGAGTTCAAATCGAACCTGATCATTACCTTTGCCTGATGCACCATGGGAAATAGCATCAGCTCCGGTTTCTGCCGCAATCTCAACCAGACGTTTTGCAATCAAGGGTCTGGCAATCGAGGTGCCCAGCAGGTATTCCCCTTCATATAAGGCATTCGCTCGAAACATGGGATAAACATAGTCGGCGACGAATTCTTCTCGCAAATCTTCGATGTAGATTTCCTGTATACCCATGGCCTGGGCTTTCACTCGAGCTGGCTCAAGCTCTTCGCCCTGTCCAATATCAGCGGTAAAAGTCACCACTTCACAGGCATAGGTCTCCTGCAGCCAACGTGCAATTACGGAGGTATCCAATCCTCCTGAATAGGCCAATACGACTTTGTTGATCGCTGACATCAACTCACTCCAATGAAATTCTCTTCAGGTTTACTCGCAGTTTTTGCGTACCAGCACATAGCCTACTGCCCTCATTCGTACTGTGTCGGCAAAAAAAGGAGCGTATTCTAGCATCAAGTCCAACTGAGGACAGTGTCTGTTTTGCTGTCGAAACCCGGGCGCACGCTTCTATTCAATCGTTTAGCTACTTATTCATTTCCGCTACAATAGGAAAACTGAATCAGCAGCTTGAAACCTCATGAGCCTCGAAAAAATTAGCCTAATCAAACCGGATGATTGGCACCTGCATTTACGTGACGGCGAGGCTCTCAAAACTACAGTTCCCCACACTGCAAGAACTTTCTCTCGCGCTATCGTTATGCCCAATTTGCTGCCGCCGGTCACAACCGTTGCGGCGGCCATGGATTATCGAGAAAGGATATTGGCTGCTGTGCCGGCCGGGATCAACTTTCGACCTTTGATGACTCTCTATTTAACGGACAGCTTAGCCACTGACGAAATCGAGCGCCTTGCCGAGTCATCTGAGGTTGTGGCGGTAAAGTATTATCCAGCCGGAGCAACAACAAATTCAGAAAATGGTGTGACTGACATCAAGCATGTCATGCCAACACTGGAACGAATGGCTGAGCTCAGCGTTCCTTTGTTAATCCACGGTGAAGTGACAGATCCGGAAATAGATATCTTCGATCGCGAAAAACACTTTATCGAACAAATTCTGGCCCCGTTGCGATCCCGTTTGCCGGAGTTAAAGACTGTACTTGAACATATAACCACGAAAGACTCAGTGCAGTATGTAAGTAGCGAAAACGAAAACATTGCTGCTACTCTTACTGTCCATCACTTGTTACACAATAGAAACGATTTATTGGCAGGTGGGGTCAGGCCTCACTTTTATTGCCTGCCAATCCTAAAACGCAGTTCCCATCAAGAAGCCTTGATCGCAGCTGCAATTAGTGGCAATGAGAAGTTTTTCCTGGGTACTGACTCAGCACCTCACGCGCGCTCGGTCAAAGAAACAGCTTGCGGCTGTGCCGGGATCTATACCGCACCGGCCGCCCTGGAGCTCTATGCAGAAGTTTTCGAACAACACGGAGCACTCGATAAACTGGAAAATTTTTCCAGTGTTTTTGGCCCCCGGTTTTATGGCCTGAAAACAAATTCGGAGACCATCAGCCTCACGCGTCAATCCTGGGAAATGCCAGACCAATACCAACTGGCTGATGATGTGGTGATTCCACTACGAGCCGGTGAAACCGTTTTCTGGCAACTTGACCAATCCTCATGACCGATCATCTAAACGCCGAAGCACTAAACGCCAGTTTAATGGCTGATCGATTCCGCACCTACCTGCCAGTGGTGGTGGATGTTGAGACCGGCGGCTTTAATGCCAGCACTGACGCCATCCTGGAAGTGGCTGCAGTAGTGCTGGCAATGAACGGCGATGGCATGTTGGGGATTGAACAGTCTTTCTTTCACCGCATCGTTCCCTTCGAAGGTTCGAATATCGAAGAGTCGGCCTTGAAATTCACTGGCATCGATCCTTTCCACCCACTCCGCATAGCCAAGAGTGAGAAAGAAGTCTTCCAGGCCATGTTCAAAGTAATCCGGGAATCAATGAAACAGCAAACCTGTAAGCGCGCCATCCTGGTAGGACACAATGCACACTTTGATCATGGTTTCATTCGCGCCGCCAGCGAGCGCCATAACCTCAAACGCAATCCCTTTCATCCGTTTTCCAGTTTCGACACCGCCAGTTTAAGTGGACTCGCTTACGGTCAAACCGTCCTCTCCCGAGCCTGTGCTGCCGCTAACATCGAATTCGACGAAAACGAAGCCCACTCCGCCCGCTACGACGCCGAAAAAACCGCCGAACTCTTCTGCGGCATCGTCAACAAATGGAAAGAGTTGGGTGGGTGGGTGAGCTGAGCGCTTATAAAGCGACAGCTTTATGCGAAGCGAACGACTGCACAGGATGTGCAGGCTGGGGCTAAGTAAGAACCCAGATGTCGCGCCAGGGATGGCTAGTAAATTCTACCTTACGACTCTTATGAGCGTGCAGTGCGGAGCACCGCGTGTGGCGAACGACCGCACAGGATGTGCGGGCCGAGACAACAGAGAAACTCAAACGTCGCGCCAGGGATGGCTAGTATAAATTTCCTTACAACTCTTATGAGCGTGCCATGCAAAGCATCGCCTGTAGCGACCGACTGCCCAAAGATGAGGCAACCTGGGATAACAAAAGAACTTAAACGCTGCGGCAGGGATGCCTACTGAGGTTTGCCTAACACCCCGTGCGAGCGTGAACTAAGCAAATACCTAAAGGCAAAGAAATAGGTAGCTACTCAGAAGCCTCCGCTTCCTTCTCCTCACTCCCCGCCCCATCAATCAACGGCTGCAACTCACCCTTCTCATACATCTCGGTGATAATGTCGCAACCACCAACCAGTTCGCCATCGATAAACAGTTGGGGAAAAGTAGGCCAGTTAGAAACTTGTGGCAGGGTAGCCCGTATCTCCGGGTTACTTAGAATATCAACGTAGGCGAAACGCTTGCCGCAGGCCATCAATACCTGGGTTGCTTGAGCTGAAAATCCGCACATTGGCTGCTCAGGATTACCCTTCATGTATAACAGAATGCTGTTGCTATCGATCTGCTCTTGGATGGTCTCTTCTGTGCTCATAAATCCGCCTCATACAACTAAGAAAACTAACCGGGGTACGACGAGCTGCATGCTGTGCGGCTCTTGGTCTGGGGCGAGAAGTTTACAACAGGCCACCAGGCTCTGCCAGTAGCAGCCAATCGGCTAAGCCATTAATTCTTGTAGGGTTATTCAAAAATAAGGACGAACTTATTACGTATTCGGATCACCCCAACCACCCCCACCAGGTGTACGCACCAGCAAACGATCGCCAGCTTTTACTGCGAGGGAACACTTACCGGGTAGCCGTTCTCCGTTCAGCAAGTTTTCGCCGGCAGCCCCTTGCCCACCACCCTGCAAACCCCAGGGCGAAAATTCGCGGCGCTCAGTTAACACACTTAGTTGCGCGGGCTCCAGAAACTCGTATTCTCTTACTACTCCGTTGCCCCCGCGATTGTTGCCCGCACCCCCGCTCCCCTGGCGAACAGCGTACTGTCGCACTCGCAGGGGGTAGTGCATCTCCAAACTTTCCACCGGAGTATTAAGCGTATTGGTCATGTGGCTATGGACACAATCGAGGCCGGCATGCTGAGGGCCGCCACCCAGGCCACCGGCCAAAGTCTCATAGTAGTCCCAGCGGGTTTGGGTTGCGTTATCGATTCGACCCATGGCGATGTTATTCATAGTGCCCTGACTCGCGGCAGGAATTCTGTCTGGAACAGCCTGAGCCAAGGCGCCAAACACCAGGTCGACAAGCCTGGTGGAGGTCTCAACATTTCCCGCAGCCACTGCAGCAGGGCGCCTTGCATTCAAGATCGAACCTGCTTGAGTTTCTATATGAATGCGGCGAAACAAGCCTTCACAGGAAGGAGACTCCTCCGGCATTAAACAACGGAAACAATAGAACACTGCCGCCGCCACAACGGCTTCAGGGCAATTAAGGTTACCTGGCACCATTGCCGAGCTGCCGGTGAAATCCAGAGTCGCTTCACGGGCACTTATACGCAAACTGACTTTGAGCGGTATCGCTCCGCTACCGAAGCCATCATCATCAAGAAAATCCTGAAACAAATAACTACCCGGATTCAGTTTTGCCAGGGTGCTTGCAGTAATGCGGTCTGCATAGTCGTTCAATTCCGTCATGCCCTGCTGGTACTGCGCAATCCCTGTCTTGACTACCAGTTCCTGCAGGCGCTGCACGCCAATCTGATTGGCACCAGCCTGAGCGGCGAAGTCTCCGCTTAATTCTGAACCCTGCAAGCCCAGTAACTGCATGCCAGAGGCTTGCGGCTGACCTCCTTTGAAAAGAAAAGTTGGCGGAATAATGATGCCTTCTTCTGATAGCGACTGCGACACTGGCATCGACCCCGGTGTGTCACAACCGATATTGGCGTGATGTGCTCTATTGGCTACGAAACCAAGCAGGATTTGTTCAGCGCTATCAAACACGGGCGCAATAACGGTGACGTCAGGTAAATGGGTCCCGCCCAGATAGGGATCGTTCACAACCAGCATGTCGCCGGGCTGCCATTCTTCATTCCCCACCAACCCGGTCATTGCAAATGCCATGCTTCCGAGGTGTACCGGGATATGCGCCGCCTGACCAAACAACTCTCCGCCGGGCCCAAATAATGCACATGAAAAATCCAGACGATCTTTGATATTTGGCGAGAACGCAGTGCGCTTTAGTACCAGTCCCATTTCGTCGCAGATGGCGGAGACGCGGCTGGCGAACAACTTCAGTTCAATCGGATTCATAGCGACTCGGACTGTAGCTGAGACCATGAAATATGACAATTGCCCGGTGCTGGAGAAGCCGTTAAAATGCCGCGTTTTCAATGGGTAGCGCAAGCTGCCCGTTTTGGTTTTGGCGCTCAAGTTTTGTCAAAGAGAAACCCTGCGAGGTGGATACCATGCAGCAAAAACATTTTCTTAGTTTAAAAGATCTCCCCGCTGCGGACGTGATAGCCATCGTGCGCCGCGCAATAGAACTCAAACAGAATCCAGACACTGTGACCAGCCAGGCGCGCAAGACTCTAGGCATGATTTTTGAGAAGGCCTCGACCAGAACCCGCGTTGCCTTCGAAGTGGCGATGACACAAATGGATGGCAGTTCATTATTTCTGACCACCGATGCCTCACAACTAGGCCGGGGTGAGCCAATTGCCGATAGCGCAAGAGTGATATCCAGTATGGTGGATTGCGTTGCAATCCGTACTTTTGCTCACAGCACTCTTGAGGAGTTCGCGCGTAATTCCAGTGTGCCCGTTATTAATGCACTAAGCGATGATTTTCACCCTTGCCAACTGCTGGCTGACATTCAAACCTTCCTGGAACACCATGGCGAAATAAAGGGCGCCAAAGTTGCCTGGATCGGTGATGGTAACAATATGTGCCAGTCTTACATCAATGCATCGGCTGTATTCGATTTTCACCTCAATATGGCCTGCCCCGAGAATTTCGAGCCAGACTCGCAGCTGCTGTCTGCACACGAGGATCGGGTAACGCTTGGTCGCGACCCAGTTGCAGCAGTAAAGGATGCGGATCTGGTAGTCACTGATGTCTGGGCTTCAATGGGACAGGAGCAGGAGCAGGCGCAACGAGAACAGGCATTTGCTGGCTTCCGGGTTGATAGCGAGCTGGTGTCTCATGCTGATGAAAGAGCGCTGTTCATGCACTGCCTGCCAGCGCACCGGGGAGAAGAAGTGAGTGCCGAAGTACTGGACGCTGAAGACGCTGTGGTGTGGGATGAAGCCGAGAACCGTATGCACTCGCAGAAGGCTTTGCTGGAGTATCTGTTAACCCCTTAAATTAGTGGTTTTTACAGTCCTTTTACCACCACTACATATAGTATTGACAAAATTCGCCTAATTATTGTGCATAAGTGCTCAGTTTTGGGTCATTATTATCACAAATTTCGGGGGGCAGCCCAAAGAGTAGTTTCGCTCCTTCTGAAGTGCCCGCCATGTCTGGGACTTGTCCAGTTATCCCCACATTTTACTCACAAGTAACCCACAGGAAAAACTCTTGCATAAAGGTTGCAACCGCATTATCTTGTGTAGTCTATTTATGACTTGTCTATATGTTGTATTAGCTGAGCATAAATCAAGGGCTCGTCTTAGTGCGCAACCAGTCCGTAAAAATGGACACTCCGATCGCTCGTCCAGGAGTGAATCGAGCAGATAAGAAGAATAGCGCTTGATGAAAATCAGGTTTGGAATACCGATTTTCAGGACTATATCTGGCAAAAACCAGAAATCTCGATTTCCGAGAAAAAAACGTTAAAGTCCAGCCGCAAAAACACAATATATAGTATATGGCTCGAACGCTGCCTGGCAGCCGCAGCTCAGTCCAAGGGATGGGATTGCGCCGTCGGATGTTGCCGGACGGGGTTCGACTCGCTGAAAAAAACGCTGAATCACAGAATCAGGCACCTTAGACGCCTCTCAATTCAGCAACGACAGGCGAGTTCCTCACCCCCAAGGGCATTGAGTGAAAGCCACGGCACGATCAAACAATAAATAGGCCAGCATGGCCTGTAGTAAAACCAAATTCTGGAGTAATAATTAAATGCAGACTGATGTTCAACGTAGGGGTGACTCTCCGCACGCCGCCGCGTCCCGCAATGAAGAGTCTCCCTCAGTAGTATCCACCGCCCCCGGCCAACTCAGAGTAATCAAGCGTAACGGTGCGGTCGTTGCTTACGACGAATCGAAAATTTCCGTCGCCATTACCAAAGCCTACTTAGCGGTAGAAGGCGGTAATGCCGCCGCGTCCACTCGAATCCATGAGTCCGTGGCGCAACTCTCTTCTCAAATTTCTGATATTTTCAGACGTCGCATGCCATCTGGCGGCACGATTCACATAGAAGATATTCAGGACCAGGTAGAGCTGGCTCTGATGCGTACTGGCGAGCATAAGATTGCGCGTAGTTACGTTATCTATCGCGCCGAACGTTCGCGGGTGCGTCAACAGAAACAGGAAACCCGTCGCGCAGAAGAACCGGCGATCAGCGTTACTTTCGAGGATGGTCATCAGGGCCCTCTCGATACCCAGCGTCTCCGCACCATCATCGATGAAGCCTGCGAAGGGTTAACCGATGTTTCCGCCAACAGCATTTACGATGAAACACTGAAAAATCTTTACCCGGGAGTAAAGATGGAAGACGTGCGCACGTCTCTGGTGATGACCGCACGCACCATGGTTGAAAAAGACCCTAATTACTCCTATGTGACTGCGCGACTGTTGATGGATACCTTGCGCTCCGAAGCGCTAAGCTTCCTTGGTATTACCGACTCAGCCACCCAATCGGAAATGCACTACCGTTACGCAGCAACACTCAAACCTTATATAGAAAAGGGTGTAGAGTTGGGACTGCTGTCCGACCACCTGTTGGAATACAACATGGACGTGTTGGGGCAGGCCTTGAAAGCTGAACGGGATCAACAATTCACCTATCTCGGATTGCAAACACTCTACGATCGCTACTTCATACACAGCGAAGGTGTCCGCTTCGAATTGCCACAGGTCTTCTTCATGCGTGTAGCCATGGGCTTGGCTGCTGAAGAAGATGACAAAGAAGCCAGAGCTATCGAGTTCTATGACCTGCTCTCCAGCTTCGACTATATGACATCGACACCACAATTGTTTAACTCGGGCACTCTGCGTCCGCAGTTGTCTTCTTGTTTCCTGACGACAGTGCCTGATGACCTCTTCGGCATTTATTCAGCCATTCGCGACAATGCCATGTTGTCCAAATGGGCAGGTGGTCTTGGTAATGACTGGACTCCAGTGCGTGCATTGGGTGCTCATATCAAGGGCACCAACGGCAAATCACAAGGTGTTGTGCCATTTTTGAAAGTGGTTAACGACACGGCCGTCGCAGTCAACCAGGGCGGGAAGCGCAAAGGCGCCGTGTGTTCCTATTTAGAAACCTGGCACCTGGACATCGAAGAATTCCTGGAGCTACGTAAGAACACTGGTGACGACCGCCGTCGCGCCCATGACATGAACACCGCGAACTGGATTCCCGATCTGTTCATGAAGCGGGTCTTCAATGATCAGGAATGGACACTGTTTTCACCAAACACTGTACCGGAACTCCACGATCTCCACGGCGAAGCATTTGAAGTTGCTTATGAAGACTATGAGCGCAAAGCAGCTGCAGGCGAAATCAAACCCTACAAGACTGTGCGCGCCGCCGATCTCTGGCGCAAGATGATTTCCATGTTGTTTGAGACTGGTCATCCCTGGATTACTTTCAAAGATACCTGCAATACGCGTTCGCCGCAGCAGCATGTGGGAACTGTGCACTCTTCAAATCTCTGTACCGAGATCACTCTCAATACCAGTCAGGACGAGATTGCTGTATGCAACCTGGGTTCTGTCAATCTGGTTAACCACGTAGATGAAAACGGCCTCGATCAGGAAAAACTGAAGAAGACGATCACCACGGCGATCCGCATGTTGGACAACGTGATCGACATTAACTACTACTCCGTGGATCAAGCGAAGAACTCCAACCTGAAACACCGTCCCGTTGGTATGGGTGTAATGGGTTTTCAGGATGCGCTGTACAAGCAACGTATCCCCTACTCTTCCGATCTGGCGGTGGAGTTTGCCGATGTCTCCATGGAGATGATCAGCTACTACGCCCTTTCCGCTTCCAATGAGCTGGCGCAGGAGCGCGGCAAGTATGAATCCTACGAAGGCTCACTGTGGGATCAAGGCATCCTGCCCATCGATTCCTTACAGAAGCTAAAGGAAGCACGTGGCGATGATTACTTCGATGTGAACATGGACCAGCGCCTGGATTGGGCGAGTCTGCGAGAGCGTATCAAGCAGCACGGCATGCGTAACTCCAACTGCCTTGCCATTGCGCCAACTGCAACCATCGCTAACATCTGTGGCGTATCACAGTCCATCGAACCGACTTACCAAAACCTCTATGTGAAATCCAATCTCTCTGGAGAATTCACAGTGGTGAACCCTTACCTTGTGGAAGACCTGAAGAAACAGGATCTCTGGGACGAGGTGATGGTTAATGATTTGAAATACTACGAAGGCAGTGTGCAACGCATTGATCGCGTACCCGATGACATCAAGCACATCTACGCCACCGCCTTCGAAGTTGAGCCGCGCTGGTTGGTTGATGCCGCCAGCCGTCGCCAGAAATGGATCGACCAGGCTCAGTCTTTGAACCTATATGTAGCAGGAGCTAGCGGTAAGAAACTCGATATCACTTATCGCATGGCCTGGCTGCGGGGTTTGAAAACCACCTATTACCTGCGAGCTCTAGCAGCGACCACAACTGAGAAATCAACGGTTTCGGATACCAGCCTGAATAAGGTATCGGCTTCAGCTGAAGCTGCCGCCGTACCTATGGCCTGTTCCATCGATGATCCAGATTGTGAAGCTTGCCAATAGGGTGAGAGAAACAGAGCCAAAGTAATAACGATAAATCGTTACTAAAACATGAATTTTAAGGGGTAGAAATATGTTGTCTTGGGATGAGTTCAATCAAGAGGAAACTCCCACTCCCGCTGTTAAGCCGGCCGTTAATAAACCAGCAGAGGTGACCGCGGTGGAAAAGCCACCGACACCTGAAGTGGCTGCTCCTGCTGCCGCTGAACCGCAATTTGAGTCCGGCGTCGAAGCAGGCGATGAAAGAGCCAACGCAAGTGCATTGCAACAGGCTATTAGCGACTTGAAGGAATTGGATGTCAGTGCCGGCCTGGAAGAATTGGAAGGTACCGCCACTCGCGTCAAAGTCGATGACAAGCGCATGATCAATTGCCGGGCGGACCTTAACCAACTGGTGCCGTTTAAATATGATTGGGCATGGCAGAAGTACCTCGACGGTTGCGCCAACCATTGGATGCCGCAAGAAATTAACATGAACGCGGATATCTCTTTGTGGAAGACTCCCGGTGGTTTAACCGATGATGAGAGACTCATCGTCAAGCGCAACCTGGGTTTTTTTGCTACCGCTGACTCTCTGGTTGCCAATAACCTTGTACTCGCCATCTATCGCTTGATCACCAATCCAGAGTGTCGCCAGTACATTCTCAGACAGGCATTTGAAGAAGCCATTCACACCCATGCTTATCAGTACTGCATTGAATCCCTGGGCATGGATGAAGGAGAAATCTTCAACATGTACCACGAGATTCCCTCGGTGGCTAAAAAGGCCTCCTGGGGACTCAAGTACACACAGTCTCTGAGCGATCCAAACTTCAAGACTGGCACAGTGGAAACTGATCAGGATTTGCTGAAAAACCTGATCGCTTTCTATTGTTGTTTGGAGGGAATCTTCTTTTATTGCGGCTTTACCCAGATTCTGTCTATGGGGAGGCGCAATAAGATGACCGGTACTTCAGAGCAGTTTCAATACATCTTGCGAGATGAGTCCATGCATCTGAATTTCGGTATCGACATGATCAATCAGATCAAGTTAGAGAACCCTCACCTGTGGACCGATGACATGAAGGAACAGGCTACTCAAATGATTCTCCAGGCCACTCAATTGGAGATCGAGTACGCCAGAGACACAATGCCTCGCGGTGTATTGGGTATGAATGCGGCAATGATGGAAGAGTATCTGCAATTCATTGCCAATCGTCGTCTGGTGCAGATCGGTCTGCCTGAGCAATTCCAGGGCGTATCGAATCCCTTTCCATGGATGTCCGAGATCATGGATCTACGCAAGGAAAAGAACTTCTTTGAAACTCGTGTTATCGAGTATCAAACAGGAGGCGCACTTACCTGGGACTAAACGGATTTAGTCACACTATTCAATGCAGCGGCATGCCAGTGGAGCACGGACAATGAGCGAAGAAAAACCGACAGAGAACGATCCAGAGAGAACTTTACTCACTCTCGACCAATTGAGTCAGACCATAGAAGTCATGACCAGTGTGGTGAATCGTCTGCGCCAGCATCTGAGCGAACAACTCAAGGCGCAGGCGGCCGCTCAAAAGGAGGAAGAAGAACGTCGAGCGGCTGCTGAAGCTGCGATTGCAGAAAAGAGCAAGTCTGCATCCAGCACAGCCACAGACAAAGTAGAGAACAAAGAGAGCTTCGTAGTAGAAATTAAGCAACAGGAAGCAGATCCGGTCCGCAAGAGCACTAAAACTTTACACTAAACGCTAGCAAGGGCCTGGTCGTTCATCTCAGGCCCTTGTATTTTTTCTTTTCCCACCAGTTTCGCATCACCCCTGATACCCTCCGATAAATAGACGATGCATCTCGTCTTCTCGGCAATTACAATCGGAGCATGACTCATCGTGTAGGCGCTCTACTATTGGCTGCCGGGTTCAGTAAACGCTTTGGCAGCGCCAAACTACTGGCCAGATTGACTGATGGTCGATCGGTTTTCTCGCACACACTGGAACAGATTGGCGCTTCGGTGTCGGAGACACTGGTAATCACCAGACCGGAACTCGCTGATGAGTTGACGCAATATGACACGGAAGTGATTGTGTTCGAGCAAGCAGAGCGAGGCATGGGTGCCAGCCTGGCGTTTGGCATTGGCCAGGCTCAACAGCGCAATTGGGATGTGTGTCTGGTTTGCCTCTCCGACATGCCATTTATCCAGACCAGTACCTATCAGCAAATAGTAGCGGCGGCAGATTCCAGTTCAATAGTCATACCCAGTTTCCAGGATCAACCTGGCAACCCGGTTGCGTTTGGATCGGCTTTCTACCCCGAACTGGGCAAACTTTCCGGTGACGCCGGAGGCCGACCAGTTGTACGTCAGCACCCGGATCGGGTGACTCGTTTACCTTGCGACGACAGCGCCATTCTCTCCGATGTAGACACGCCGGAAGAGCTCCAACGTATGCAAGCCAAATATGCTTAGCTGGCCCTGGCTCCCTGAATTGCTTTATTGCCCGAACCCAGACTAGGCCCTAAAATCCTAGCCATGCATCATTACCCAGACGGTCGATTCACTCGATGATATCTCGTTCCCACAACTGGCGATTACTGCTCGCTGCGATATTGTTGTTTGCCATACAGTGGGGTGGCGTGCTTCATGCTGATCTGGATAGCGCACGCGAGGCAATGGAAGATCAATCCAATCCTCTATTCATGATTACCAGCTCTCGGGGCAGCTTGTATCTGGAATTGTTTCCCAACGAAGCACCTGAGAACGTCAGAAACTTCATGGCTCTAGCCGAGGGTGAATTGTCGTTTCTCGATCCGATTTCCAACGCCAGTTACAGCCCGCGTTACTACGATGGGATGCGTTTTCATCGCGTGATTCCAGGATTTGTAATCCAGGGCGGTTCGCCGCACTACCATCCCCTGGGCATGCCCGAAGAAGTATTGGCGGATGAAATCAACGCCAATGCCCTGGGCTTAGATCGATTACCTGTGTTAGCCGAAGATGGATCCATTAACCCCATTCTTAACGTCACTAATCAAGAAGACTTTGCTGACAGAGTTTTGACGCCTCTCTATTCAGAACTCAATATCGACACGCTGGATGAAGTCGAAGACCAAAAATCACAAATCGTCGCTAGCTTGCAATCACTGACGGTGATGCGACTCTACGAGTACGAAGGCTTCGGCTACCAGAACCTGTTTCCAACCCGCGGCATTGCCAGAGGCACACTGGCACTGGCAAACGATGGACCTAATCGTAATGGACCCGAATTCTTTATCGCGTTAACTGACGCGGAATGGCTCAATGGGCGTCATACTGTCATTGGTCAAGTCGTTGAGGGCATGGAAATCGCAGACAGTATCGGGGCCACGGCGGTTGATCCCGGCAGTTTCGATCCCAGCAGTCCCTATATCTATTCAATAAGAAGGGTTAACTAAAGGATTTAGCGAGAGGACCCAATTACCAGTAGCGCCTAAGCACAATGTCTAAAAAGAAAAATAAAAAGCAGGTCCAAAAAGAAACTTACATACTGTGCATCACTGTAGGGCTGTTTATCGGTGTTGGACTGGGCCCTGTGTTTGACACTGTGCTCTTCTCCGCTCTTGGCGGGGCTATTCTGGGGGCCGGTGCTGGCTACTTCTTCAACCACCTGCGCAGCCAGAAATAATACTGATTCCTAATACTCTTCAGTAAACACTTCTCGACGGTAAGGTGGCAAAGAATCCAGGATCTGCTTGCCATAAAACTTCTGCACGATGCGTTCGTCGAAAAGCGTAATGCGTCCAGTGTCTGTCTCACTGCGCAGCAGCCTGCCGCTGGACTGCACTAATCTGAAAGCTGCGTCAGGTACCGAGAGTGCGGTAAACGGGTTCTTGCCTTGTTGCTCCACCCATTCGGCCAAGGTCATTTCCACCGGATCATTAGGTACCGCGAAAGGAATCTTTGCAATCAGTACATGGGTGCAGTACTTACCAGGCAAGTCCACGCCCTCGGCAAAACTCGCCAACCCAAAGATCAGACTGTCTTTACCATCATCTATGCGTTGCCGGTGATACTTCAATAACTGTGCTTTCTGATAGTCGTCCTGGCACAGTACTATTTCCGCTAGCTCCTCTGGCAACTCGACCAAGACATCTTGCATCTGCCGGCGACTGCTGAAGAGCATGAGTGCCGCCACCGGCGAGGATAACAATTGAGGAAGTGCTTTAACGATAGCTGCAGTGTGAGCTGCAGGGTCAGACGGATTACAATTCAATCGTGGCACATAGAGACTTGCCGCTTCAGAAAAATTGAAGGGACTGGGAATACTGAGATAGCTGGTTCGCTCCGGTAAGCCAGCGCGCATCGCCAGAACGTCGAATTTCCCCAGTGCAGAAAGAGTTGCCGATGTCATCACCGCACCCGCGCATTCAGACCACAGAGTTTCCTGCAAATTACTGGCCGCTAACACCGGACTTACTGAGAGCCCAATATCAGTATCTCCTTCCTGGTCATTGATGGTTAACCAACGCGCCATCGGTGGCTCCGATTCTGCATCTTCTTTGGCGAAGCTGACTAACAGGGCCAAAGTGGCTTCGCCCCGGCTCTTAAGCGTACCTGCCAGGGGAAACCACTGCTCTGCCCTGTCCTTAGTCTCGGCGTCCGGCGCCGCTTCCGCTAACCCAGCCAGATCATCTGCCGCTATCTGCAGAAGGTTACAGAGCTGTTGAAACGATAATGCCAGATTGTCAGCTACTGTTTGTATTGGCTCCGGAACTTTGCCAAGTTCAAATGGGAGTTGGGACTGAGAGCCATAACTGTCCAGCTCAGGTTGGTCTGTTACAACTTGCTGGGCCAGTTCCCAAAGCTCCTCCAAACCTTTCTGGCACTGATTGCGAAGCGGCTGCAGTTGTTCGCTATGATCTGTTCCAACTATGTCCTCTTTATCCAATCTGCTAATAAAGTCCTGCACCCGGTCCAACCAGTTTAAAGTACTTCTGACTCTGGCAAAGTTGGAAAAGTGGTTGTTACTTTTTATGGCGAGATGATGTGCCTCATCGAAAACATAGAGGCTCTCTGCAGGGCTCGGCAAGATTACCCCACCGCCAAGCGCCAGATCAGACAACACCAGATCCTGATTGGTAACAATAACATCTGCCTTTTCCAGGGACTCCCTGCCTTTAAAAAAGCAACACTGACGAAAAAAGCTGCAACGTGATCCCAGGCACTGTGAGTTGTCCACCGTTAGTGGACGCCATTCGGCATCACTAATTGGGCTGGGCCAGTCATCCCGATCCCCCTGCCAGCTCCCCTCCCCAAGCGCATCAAGCATCTGCTGATAAAGTGCGGTAGTGGACTCACCCCGTTCCTGCAAGTCTTCGCCATACAACTCCAACATGGCTTGCAGGCTGTCGTTGGGTCGCAATCTGCTGTCCAGCTGAGCGAGACAAACATAACGGCCGCGCCCCTTGGCCAGGCTATAGCTGAAGTCGAGATCCGAACCTTGCAGCAGCTCAGGAATGTCCTTCAAGACCACCTGCTCTTGTAGTGCAACGGTGGCGGTGGCAATGACAAGCTTAAGATCACGAGCTTGGGCTACGGGTATGGCAGCCAATAAGTAGGCTAGCGTTTTCCCGGTGCCTGTCCCGGCCTCCACTACGCAAATTGGACCTTCGCCAGCGTCCGCCTCCCGTGCCAGACAATTCGCGATGGTCGCGATCATCTGTTTCTGACCGCCACGGGCTTTTAAGTCCTGAGATTGCAGTAGCTGGCTGTAAGCAGCCTGAATAGCTTCCTTGATGTCATCCGCGAGCATGCGGAGTTGTCCTTGTCGCTAAATCGGAATGAGTAGAAACCCTGAACCGGGTTGGCGGGTAATTATACACCAGCCTTGCCTCCCAGCTTGACGCATCGAGCCCGAAACAGGCAGTTTTCTGCCAGCGGGAAGAAGTTCTGCTAAAATCCTGTCTCTATCTTATATTGCAGCAGTTTAGCCCCCCGCCCGGCAGTGTAGTAAATGGCAGCAGAGTCTTCCAAACAAAGCGCCCAAATAATGGCATCGGACAGCGAACAGGCAGTAGACGCCGATGTCCAGCCTGACTCTGCGGTTGCCCCTGTACCTGCAAAATCCGCGGATCCCAGCGTCTCTCCTGCAGCCTCTAGTGAGCAATCTGAAGCACCTGAGAAACCGGCAGAGACAATGCCCAAGCGGAAGTCGGTTCCCAAGAAACCTGACGATCTGAATATCGAACAGGAGTTAAGCGGGCTACAAACGGAATTGGACAAACTCAGCCCCAGGAACACAACTCGGTTAGTAACTGTCGAGAATAACCTCAATCGTTTCCGCAAATTTATCGACGAAGAAGAACAGGAGTTAATGGCCACGGCTGAGAAGATCCGAGAGTCATTGCGGCAGAAGTTTGCAGTCAATGAGGAACATCAGGTTTCGCTTAGAGAACAGACTCTGAACCTTATTCAAAATTTGGAAACGGCGCTTGGCGAAGGCAAATCAATTGATGCGCTGCCTACCTGGGACAAGATTCAGGGCAATATCAGCAATACCAATGGCAGTATTCGGCAAGAGTTGCAGGGACTAAGCCAATCCTTCAAGACAAAAATCAATGAATTGCGGGATTGGAAAATATTTGCTGCAACAGAAAAGAAGAAAGAACTTATCCAGCAGATGGAAAAGCTCAAGGATTCCCGGATGCAGCCAGGGGATAAGAGCAAACACATCAGCAGATTGCATAAGGAATGGAAGAATCTAGGTCGATCTAATCAGAACGAGGAGCTCTGGCAGCAATTCAAGAAGTCATCCGACTTTGCCTATGAGCCCTGCAAAGAATACTTCAAGCAACGTAAACAGCTCATGGCAAGCAATTTGAAAGCTCGTCGCGAATTGTGCGACGAACTTGAAAAGCTGGCACAAAGGTATTCAGAGCAGGAGCCCACAACCTCAGAACTCAGCAAGCAATTGAAATTTGCTGAAGAAAAATGGAAACAGTATGCACCAGTCGAACAGAGCCGCATAAAACCGCTGCAGAAGCGTTACTACGCGGCACTAAACCAGCTTCGCAAACTGCGTAGAGATCAACTCAAAAGTAGTGCCAAGATCAAATCTGACATTGTTGAAAAAGCCAGAGGACTGTTATCCCTGGAAGATCGCAAACAAGCGATGACAGAGGCCAAACGCTTGCAACAGGAATGGAAGCAGGCTGGACAGTCGACATACAAGGAAGATAAAGAGTATTGGGAAAAATTCCGCACAATCTGCGATGAAATCTTTGCTGTCAGGGATAAACAAAACGCAGAACGTAAAGCGAATATCGAGCAGGCACAAAACGCGATCGATGAATTACTGAATTCACTAGAAAAAATTTCAAGTCTGGACGACGACGGGTTGCGCTCGAACAAATCCAGGTATCAAGATATCCAGCAGTCCTTTGCAACCACCCTGGATAAAATCCATGGCAAGTATCGCAGCAAATACCGGGACAGGTTCAATAACTACAAACGAAAACTGGATACGCGCATCAAGTCTCTGCCAGACAAGAAGAGTCAGCAGCTGCTGAATATTATCCATCGTTGTCTGGAGTATTTACGCCCATTGGAAGCCAGGGTGCTCGCCAGTGAGGCACCCGAACTGGAATCTGTGCGCAGCTCTTTTGACAGCGCACACTGGGAGTCGCTGGCAGAGAGCAATGGCTCCGAGTACGTCTCCTTGCTACAACAGCGGGCACAGCTACTGTGCAGTGCAAAGGACATCGCCGACTACCAATCAGCCGCCAATAACGCATCAGAACAACTTAAACTCTTGTGTATCGAAGCAGAAATCCGGGCAGGCACAGAATCGCCGGAAACGGATCAGGCTAAAAGAATGGAGATTCAGCTGAGTCAGTTGAAACAAGGCTTTGGTCAGCGTCAGCATGATCGGGAAGGGAATGTGAAATTCATGCAAAACAGCCGCATGAAATGCCTCTGTCTGGGACCGGTTAGCCAACAAGAACAAAAGGTGTTTAGCGAACGCCTGGAAAAGAGTTTACAACGTCTCGTCTGAAAGCTCATCCAGCTTGGTAGGAGCCAATTCCAGCTTGCTCATGACTGGATTAGCGTAGCTGAACAACCAGTGTTTTTGCAGTTTGGAATCCACCGACTTTAGTCGTTTCTCAAACTGCTTGTGTGAATTTCGCGGAATCTGATTCGAATCCACCAATCTACGTACTTTGTGCAGCGGTACCATACCATCCTGTTTAAGCCGCTCCAGCGCCAGATAATTCATGTCCCTGAGTTGATAGTTTTCGATAATTTGCTCATCAATCTGAGCGGCGACCACTTCCGGGTCATCGGAAGTGAGCGATAGTTCCTTGCCAAAAGCTACATGAACTTTGCCCTTAAACCCCACCATGCCTTTAACAATACTCTGAATATCTGTCTCGTCAGTCTTGGTAAAACTGCCGGTTCTTTCGATTTGATACAATTCTTCAGCTTTCAACAAGTCACAAGCGTCGTACTCATAAGAGATTGAAACCGGAACGATGTGTAATTGTCGGAGGCTGGCGCTTAGTGGTAAGTCTCTCTTGCCCATTGCCAACATTTTCAGAAGCGCTGGATCGGTGCGGTCAACGCCATCTTTTGCGCGTCCTTCCCTTTGGGCAATCCACACGTTTT